>CAZTSL010000008.1:0-43310 GCA_964616915.1 uncultured bacterium | reverse complement strand
CGGCCGCAGGCGCCGTCGGGGCTTCCCCTCCCGTGGCATCGGGGGCCTCCGGGGCGGCCGCAGGCGCCGTCGGGGCCTCGGAGTCGGATGGAGCGAGCGGGGGTACCCCCTCTTCCGGCCGGTCGGTGGCGGGGAGATCCGGGGATTTGAGGCTCACCCCCTTTCCGGAGAGGAGGCGGGCCTTGAGCTTCCGGTATTGTCCGGACGTGATCGTTCCGGCCGATCGCATCGATCTCAATTTTTCGAGGATCGCCTGCTCTCGGCTGTCGAGCAGGTTCCCGCTTTCTTGCGCGGAGGGGCTCCCCTTCCCCCTTTCCGGGAGACGGTTCCCCGGTGTCGGGATATCCACGGCCGAGGGCGTGGTTTCCTTCCCCGAGCGTCGCTCCGTTTCCCCCTTCGGATCGGTCGCGGCACGCCGGGAAGGGGTTGGGGATGCGGAGATCCCCCCATCCTCATCCCCCCCCTCGAGGAGCCGTTTGCGGAGTCTGCGAAGTTGCTCCTCGGAGAGTTTCCCTTCCCGCCGCAGATCGTCGAGCCGCTTCTCGATCGCCGCCTGGCGGGGGTCGATCGTCGGGCGCGCCGCTTTGCGGGACATTGGGTCCCCCCGCCGGATGGATGATTCCTCCGCGCCCCCCTCCTTCCCCTCGAAGCGGTAGCTACACCGGGGACAGAACGTCGCTTCCCGTGAGACACGGTTGAAGCAACTCGGACAGCTCTTCGAGCCCGTTTTGTATCGAACGGGGCGCCCTGCGGTCTTCGTCGTCCGATACTGGACGGAGAGATCGGAACTCTCCTCGAAGATCTCTCCACAGTAGGCGCAAAAGCGGGCTTCCGGTGCGAGGGGTCTCTGGCACTCCGGACATCTCGTGCGTGGTCGGGCGGCATCCTTCCGTGTCGTTTCCGTCGTCATCCGGACTCTTTCGTACTCGCAGCGGCTTTCATGGCGTTCCACCGACGCGGAACGGATGCCCGAAGTCCCCCTCGCGACCAAGGGAGGGGCGATCTTCGCCGGGGAAGACACCTCGCGGCGGTCACCATGATCACAGGGAATCCCCACCACCGCGTAGCATACCACAATCATGAGGGAAGGGTCAATTCGAAGACGCTCGGGCATGCACGGATCGCTATGGTCGCTGCGGGGGACACGCCCTTTCTCCCCGGTACGGGCCGCTGGCAGCGCTCAGGCGGTTGGCGGCAGGCAACTCGACGATCACGGATGCCCCTTGCTTCTTTCTCCGTACTCCTTTAAGCTCTCTCTCTTGGAAAATGCCCCATCGGAATCGGTGCGGTTCAGGAGAAGGGGAAGCGACCCACAAGGAGATCGGGTGGGAGGAACGAGGAGGACGATGAGCGAAACGCCGAAATTTTCAGCATTGAACTACGAACGGATCGATATGGCGGAACTGGGCGCGGCCTACGACCGTTTGCTCGGCGAGATCGATGAGGCCGGAAGTGGCGCGGCGTTGAACGCCGCGCTCGACCACTGGATGGCGCTTCGTTCCCATTTCGCCACGATGAGGGGCTTGAACCGCGTCCTCTACACCCTCGATACCCGCAACGAAGCGGTCCGGCGGGAGAAGGCCTACTTCGAGGAACATCTCCCCGAGGTGGAGGACTGGAATACCCAGGTCTGCAAGAAGATCGTGAGCCACCCACACCGGGAGGCGATCGCGGCGAAACATGGTCGGCGGATCCTCGATCTCCTCGCGGTGGAGATCGAGACCTTCTCCCCCCGGATCGCCGATCACCTCCGCCGGGAGGAACACCTCGTCACGGAGTACACCGATCTCCTGGCCAGTGCCAGAATCCCCTTCGACGGCGCGGTCCACAATCTGAGCCGCCTCGCCAGATACTACACGAACCCGGACCGGGATCTGCGCCACGCAGCCCAGCAGGCCCGGGAGCACTTCTTCGCCGAGCATGCCGAATCGTTCGATACCCTCTACGACGAACTCGTCCACCTGCGCCACGAGATGGCGCGGATCCTGGGGTATGAGAACTTCATCCCCCTCGCGTATCGGCGGATGCGGCGGCTCGACTACGGGCCCGGGGAGGTGGAGGTCTTCCGCGCCGAGGTCGTCCGGCATGTCGTGCCCCTGGCCGCGGCGCTACGCGATCGGCAAGGAGAGATCCTCGGCGTCGATCCCCTCATGTTCTGGGACGAAGGGGTCGGCGACACCGAGCCCCCTCCCACCCCCCTCGGGGATACCTCCTTCATCGTGCGGCAGGCAGCGGAAACCTTCTCCGAGATGTCTCCCGAAACCGGCGCATTCTTCGGAATGATGACCGAAGGGGGCTTCTACGACCTCGAGACGCGCGACGGCAAAGCGGGGGGGGGCTACTGCACGAGCTTCCCCGATTACGGCGTCCCCTTCATCTTCTGCAACTTCAACGGCACCGCCGGCGACGTGCGGGTGCTCATGCACGAGTCGGGTCATGCCTTCCAGAAGTATTGCAGCCGGCATCTCTCCATCCTCGACTACCAGTGGCCCACCTCGGAGGCCGCCGAGATCCACAGCATGAGCATGGAGTTCTTCGCCTGGCCCTGGATGGAACGCTTCTTCGGCGAACGTGACGCGATCCGCTACCGCAACGATCATCTGAGGAATCGCATCCTCTTCCTCCCCTACGGCTGCGCCGTCGATGAGTTCCAGCACTTCGTCCATGCGCATCCCGAGGCGGGGCCGAAGGAACGAAAAATCTTCTGGCGGGAACTCGAACGAAAATACCTCCCCTGGCGGAATTACGGGGACCTCTCCTTCCTCGCCGGCGGTGCCCTCTGGCAGAGTCAGCACCACATCTACCGCTATCCCTTCTACTACATCGACTACGTGTTGGCGCTCACCTGCGCGCTCCAGTTCTGGAAGCGGGCGCAAAACGGGAAAGCGGGATACTGGGACGACTATCTGCGAATCTGCACGATCGGAGGGAGCCGCGCCTTCCTCGAAATCGTGGCGGAAGGGAGACTCGAAAGTCCATTCCGCCTCGATGTGCTCCCCGAAATCGTCAACGAGGCCGCGGCGTGGCTCGCCACGCACGACGATCGGTTCATGAACGACCAACGGTAGGAGGCATCTTCGATGGCGATCCAGGAAGGACGCTGGGATTGCCGAAGCTGTGGCACGGTCGGCATCCTCGGACGTCACAAATCGTGTCCGAATTGCGGTCGTTCCCGTCCGGAGGGAACCCGTTTCTACCTTCCGGAGGATGCCCAGGCAGTCACCGACGAGGCGCGGTTGCAAGAAGCCCGTGCGGGAGCGGACTGGCTCTGTACCTACTGTGGGGCGAGCAACAGTGCCGCGCTCGAGGCGTGTGGCGGCTGCGGCGCGGACCGTGCCGACAGCGAGCGTCAGGCCGTCCGGGACTACGGCCTCGAGGAGGTTCCGCGAAGCGGCGACAATGCCCCCGATTCCCCCTCCGGGGGGGAGGCCGCTCGAACCTCGTCCCCCAGGCGGAGGGGATCGCTTCGCAAGTTCCTCGTCGCCGGCGGGGTCGTGGGGGGGATCCTTCTCCTCCTCTTCCTCGTCTTTCGTCCCCGGCACAAAACCCTCACCGTCACCGGCTTCTCCTGGGAACGGGAGATCGATGTCGAGGCCTATCGAACGGTCACCGAGGAGGGGTGGGATCTCCCCCACGGTGCCCGCGTGAAGAAGAAGTGGCGGGACATTCACCACTACGAGGACGTCCTCGACCACTACGAGACCCGCACTCGCAAGGTCCCGGAGCGAGTCCAGACCGGAACGGAACGCTACGTCTGCGGGAAACGGGATCTCGGAAACGGCTATTTCGAGGACCGCTACTGCACCCGCCCGAAGTACGAAACCCGCTACCGGACCGAAACCTACCGGGAGCCGGTCTACCGAAAGGAACCGGTCTACCGTACGAAATACCGTTACGAAGTCGAGAAATGGGTCCACGACCGAACGAAGCGGGCAGCAGGGGAGGACCGGGAACCGGAATGGCCTCCCCTGCGACTCGCCGAAAACGAACGGGCCGGCCGACGGACGGAGCACTACTTCGTCCACTTCACCGACGAAGAGAAGGAGCGCTACCGCAAAGAGGTCTCCGAGGCGCAATGGCGGCGTTACGAGGCGGGGAAACGCTATTCCGCCCGGGTGAGCCGATCGGGGGAAGTCCTCGAAGTCACCTTCCCCGAGACGAAGCGATGAGAAACGGGGGTTCCCCCCTCTCCCTTCGCCGAACGATCCGGAGCGGTCCCCCCGAAGCAATACACGACACCCTACTTGCGTCACCCCAACCTTCGGAAGGGAGGGGGGACTTCCCCAGGAAAACCTTTTTCCAGCACTCCGGAGAAGAAGAGCGCTCTGCTCCCCTTCGATGAGAAAGCGTTCGATCGGGATCCTGAACCGGTCTTGACAGCAGAAGAACTTTCTTCTACGCTCGATCCATGACACGCGTCAGGGATGATCAGGAGGATCCGCCCGTGCGTTCGCCGGAGACCAAGGCGGAGCGAACCGGGAAGGGAGGATCCGACGAGGGGGGCGAAGCCGGCAGGGGAGCGGACATCGAGAGGACGACGCCCCATCCCTGCGGGAGCGAGGCCTTCCACCTTCCCCAGGGAACCCGAGTTCCGGAGGAGGCGGCCGTGGCGGATGCACGGGCCGTTCTGGAGGCGATGGAGCGTCTCTTCCATCAGATCCTCGTTTCGGTGGGGTATTCTCCCCGCAAGGGGGTACCGGCAGGGCTCACGATCGACTACGTCACCGGGATGACGCCAGCGGCGCTCCTCGAACGGATCGAGCGGGAGGCCGAAGTCTACCTCGCCCGGCACGATGCCTTCCAGGTGGGGCGGGTCTACTGCTACCACTGCGGAGCCGCGCTCTGCGAACATACGCGCCCGGCCACGCCGGGCGAAGTCTTCGCCGGGTACCGTTCCACCGGCCGGCCACGCTGGGAGGAGTTCTTCAGCTACATGCTCGCCCTGGACGACGATCGGGTCGATCGGCTCTTCGAGGAGAACCCACCGATCCTCTCCCGGCTGGTGGGACGGAAGCGTCTCGTTTCCGAGCAGCTCCTCCCCTTCGGGAAATCCTCGATGACCTATCTCATCCTCGGCCAGGTGGTCGCCGGTTACCTCCAGGCAGCCGGGGAACGCCAGGCCCTCACGCTTCAGATCATCGAAACGAAGGAACGGCGGCTGCGGGTTCAGCTCATCGCGACCCAGGAGTTGCGTGACGCGCTCGCCGAGGCGGTGGCAGGACAACGCTCTCCCCTGATGCGGGTCTACGATGCGCTCAAGGAGGTGGAGCGACGGGTGGAGACGATCAACCTCTCCTGGCATGCGGCCCGAAGTCGGGCGGAGCGCAACGAACTCAAGGAGAAGGTCTTCGCCGCCCTGCGTCACTTCGCCACTTCCGTCGAGCGCAAGGGGCGGCAGCGGCAGCGCCGCACCTCCCACGCCGAAGAGCGGGGCCGGCAGAAGCGCCCCGTCCACATGGCCTTCGAGGATTGCCTCCACGCCACTGCCGAGGATTTCTTCCGCGATACCGACAAGGGTTCGATCGTCGTCCTCGGGAAACGGGGACGGGTCCACGTCTATACCGAGGGGGGCCGCCATGTCACCTCCTTCCTCCTCGAACGCGATCAGCTCGAACGGCGAAGGCGGCGCAGGCGATACGAACCCCTCTCCACCGACGAGATCGACCGCTTCCGGGCCCGCTGGCAGCGTGGGATGAAGCGATGAACCCCTTTTCCCTTCTCCAGAGGAGGAGATTGCGATGCGAAGGAGATTCCTGATTCGACGAAGCGGGGCGTTCCTTGCGTCCCTCCTGTTCCTCGTGATCGGCGCTCCCGGTGGCTGCCAGGACGCGCCCCCCACGGTGGAGATCATCGAGCCGGAGGATCTCCAGAACTTCCCGGAAGGGGCGGTCGTCCACGTCATCGCGGACTGCACCGACGACAACGCCATCTCCGAGGTTTTCTTTGCCGTGATCGCCGAGTATCCCGGCAATGTGACGCAGACCCTCGTCGATGACATGGTCCGGGTCGTCCCCAACGAGCCCTTCTACCGGCTCTCCTTCAACTTCCGCACCCCCACGGGGTACCAGCAGATCGAGATCCGGGTGACGGCGGTCGATGAGGCCGGGCAAAGCGGTGAGGATATCGTGACGATCCGTTGATCTCTCTCCGGAGCGGAGGAATCCTTTGGCGTCACCTCTCGGGATGCGTAGAGCGCGCACGACCCTTCTCCTCTTCGTCCTCCTCCTCTTTCTCTTTCTCCATCCTCTGCTCTCCGGGGAGACGACCCTTTCGTTCGGGGACATCCATTCCTACTTCTACCCGATGAAGCATCTGCTCGCCGAGCGGGTGCGCAGCGGGGAGATCCCCCATTGGAACCGGTGGGAGCGTCTGGGGGTTCCGTTTCTGGCGAACCCGCAGACCGGCTTCTTCTATCCACCGAGCCTCATCCTCTACCTCTTTCCCTTTCCGCTGGCGTTCAACCTCTTCGTCGCGTTTCTCCTCCTGCTCCATTTCGTGGGGGGGTATCGTTTCTTCCGCGTGCTGGGGTTTCATCCGGAATCGAGCATCTTTGGCGCGCTTCTTCTCGCCTTCGGGGGGATGTCGCTCTCCTGGGTCCATGTGCTCAACAACCTTCAGACCGCGGCCTGGTTGCCATGGGTGGGGGTCTGCTGGGTGAGGTGGATGCGGGAGGGGCGTCCTCGGTTCGCGCTCCTTGCGATTCCCCTGCTCTGTTGCGCCTTCCTTGGGGGGGAGCCGCTCCTCTTCGCCGGGATGGTGGGGTTGCTCCTCGGGATCGCCGCGATGTCGGCGGGGGAGGGCTTCGTCGTTTCGGAAGGGGAAGGTGGGAGGGAGATGCCCTCTCGGCGGGAATGGATCCGCCGGGGCGGGGGGATGCTCGGGGGGATCGGGCTCTCCCTCCTGATCGTCGCGGTCCAGCTCCTTCCCACCGCCGCTCTTGCCGGCATCTCCACCCGGGCGGGGGGGGTGCGCCTGGCGCTGGCCACGGAGTGGTCCTTCGCGCCCCGCTTCCTCCTCTCCCTCTTCGTCCCGAACTTCGCCTTCGACCCCGTTGCGATGGCCTCGTGGCCCGAGGTCTTCGGGCATCCGCGGGTGACGTGGCTGGCGAGTTACTATCTCGGCGTTCTCTTCCTCCCCTTCCTCGCGCTTGGCCTGAAGGGGGGGGGGCGGCGGCGGAATCTCCTCCTTGGTGTGGCGCTTTTCGCCTTCCTCCTCGCGCTGGGGAAGCACACCCCGCTCTACCCCTTCTGTCACCGGTTCATCCCCGGCTTCGACCACTTCCGCTTTCCCGAGCGTTACCTGGCGTTCACCCTGTGGCCGCTCATCCTCCTCGCAGCGCGGGGGTTCGATCTGTGGCGGCGGGGTTGCGATCGCTCCCCCTCCCTTCCGGGAAGACTCGTGGGGATGGGGGCGGGCGCGATCGCGCTGTTTGCGATCATGGCATCCTTCGTCGTCTCCCATCTCTCGCTCCCTTCGGCCTTCGCGCAACACCTGCGGCGGGGGCTGGGCATCGTCGCCCTCCTCTCGGGGATGGGGAGTTTCGTCCTCTTTGCCGCGGGGGGGGGGCGGCTGCGGAAGGGGACCGCCGCGGTACTCCTCCTCCTGATTGCGGGGACCGATCTTGCGGTGGCGAATCTGCCCCTCAACCCGCCGGCCCCGGCCTCCCTTTACCGGCAACCCCCTCACTTCGCGGCGTTCCTCCCCCCGGGGGCCCGGCTCCAGGACGCGGGGGCCTGGGAGGTGCAGGATCCCCGGATCTGGGAGAGATTGGGGGCGCAGAGTCGTCTGCGCCTCTTGAGCGAGGCGTTCTTCCCCGATATCGGAACGCTCTACCACGTGCAGGTCGCCGATGGCTCGAACGTGCTGGTACCGGAACACCATCTTCGCCTCCTCGAGAACCTTCGGCATCCGAACTACGCCTATCGTCGGGCGCTCTGGAACGCGATCGGGGTGACGCACCTCACTGCGCCCGCTCCCCTTTCGGCACGGGGGCTCTCCCTCCGGGGCGTGCAGGCGGGGTGGTCCCTCTATCTCTACGAGAACCACGATGCCCTTCCCCGCGTCTCGATCGTACCGGAGGCGTGCGTGGCCACGGAGCGCGAAGGGGTGGGGCTCCTCCTCCGGGGACGGATCGACCTTCGCCGCGTTCTCATCCTCCCCCCCGGAGGGGAGGGGGAAGAACGGGCGAGGCGCTGTACGCTCCCTCTGCCGGAGCAACGGAAGGCCCCTCCCAAGGGCACCATGCTCCCCCTTCCGGAGCCAAGGGAACGCCCCGTCAGGGGTACGGCCGGTGGGGCGGTGCCCTCCCCTTCCGCGATTCCAGCGCGCCCCACGATCCGGTTCCTCCGGGACGATCCGGAGTGGATCGTCCTCGAGGCCGATCTCCCCGCACCGGGGTATCTCCTCCTCCTCGATCCCTGGGCGCCGGGGTGGCGGGTCCGGGTCGATGGGGGAGCGCGTCCCCTTCTTCGGGCGAACGTCCTCTTTCGGGGCGTGCGGCTCGAAGGGGGGAGGCATCGCATCGTCTTCCGCTATGAAACCCCCGGTTTGCGCCTGGGCGGGATCGTCTCCCTGCTGGGGGTCGGACTCACCCTCCTCTTCTGGTGTCTCCTCTCCCGCTCAGCGATTCCGGCGGGAGGGGGGATGCGTGGCGCTTACGGCTGGATCAAGCGGGGGCTCGATCTGATCGGCGCCCTGCTCCTCCTTCTCCTCACCCTCCCCTTGACCCTGTTCCTGACGCTCATCATCCCGCTCGAATCGCGGGGGGGGGCCTTCTTCCGGCAGCGCCGCGTGGGACGCGATGGCCGTCTCTTCACGCTCTGGAAGTTCCGGACGATGCGTCCCGGAAGCGAGCCCACCCCCGCGGAGATCTGGGAACCCCTCTCTCCCGACGATCCACGGATCACCCGTCTGGGGAGATGGCTTCGGCGTACCGGTATCGACGAGCTTCCCCAACTCTGGAACGTCCTCAAGGGGGAGATGTCCCTCGTCGGCCCCCGACCGGCGCTCCCGGAACAGGTTGCGGGCTACACTCCCGAAGAGCGGGAGCGCCTTCGTGTGAAACCGGGGATCACCGGTCTTGCCCAGATCGAGGGACGCGATCGGATCCCCTGGAAGCGACGGATCGAAATCGATCGTGAATATGTGGCCCGCGCCTCTCTCCCCCTCGATCTGGTGATCCTCTGGAGAACGATCGGCTTCCTCCTCCGGGAGATCCGCCGTCCAGCGGTCTCCCGCCAGGCCGATCCGGAACGACCCCCCCCTCCACCGATCACGGATGAACGTTGGTCATGAGAGAAGCCCCTTCATTTCAAGGGGTTCCGGCATCGTAGATGTTACCGAGAAATCAGATGCGATGGCCCTGGGAGGCCGACGATTCGAACTGGCTTTTCTGCCATGATTCCGCTATACTCCCCCTCTACGGGCGAGAGCACCGGTGCGAGGCCGGTGGCGTGAAGGACGCGATTCCTGGCCCGACAGGAGAATGATCGAAAAATCGAGCAGGAGGCAGAGATGAAACGAACCTATCAGCCAAGTGTGATCTCACGCCTGCGCAGGCATGGCTTTCGGAGAAGGATGAAGACGAAGAACGGCCGTCTCGTGTTGAAGCGCCGCCGGATGAAGGGACGCAAGCGCCTGACC
Source organism: uncultured bacterium (assembly GCA_964616915.1). Taxonomy (GTDB): domain Bacteria; phylum Myxococcota_A; class CAZTSL01; order CAZTSL01; family CAZTSL01; genus CAZTSL01. The sequence goes on along the minus strand of CAZTSL010000008.1, from coordinate 33,668 downwards.
CCGACCCGGTACAGGAAGTAGGGGGGTAGTGAGAGGACGTGCCTGGGCACGAAAGACCGGGGAAGGAGGACTTTTCCTTTCCGAAGCGGATGCGGTTGCGGCGGCGGGCGGAATTCACCCGTCTCTCCCGGAGAGGGAAACGGAAATCTTCCCCCCACTTCCTCCTTCTCTTCGCACGGAACGATCTGGGGTACAACCGCCTCGGAATCACCGTGAGCCGCCGGATCGGCAACGCGGTGCGCCGCAACCGCCTCAAGCGTCGTATTCGTGAGTTCTTCCGAACCCATCAAGCACGCTTCCCCCAGGGGCGCGACATGAACTTCATCGCCAGAAAAGGGGCGGCCGATCTCTCCTGGGAGGCACTCCTCCAGGAGCTTCACGCCCTTACCATGCCACGAAGGAGATGTCCGATATGTCACAACCGCGGCACACCAGCGCCGCCGGCATCGAGGTGATCGGAGGGGGGGGGATCGCCGAGACTTCGAGAAGAAGAGACCCATCATGTCGAGAATCCTCATCAAGAACGCGCTCGTGATCGTGACGATGGACGACGAGGAAAGGGAGATCCCCGGCGGAGACCTCCTCATCTCCGGAGAGACGATCGAGGCGGTGGGCTCCGACATCGAGGCAACGGCGGAGACCGTCATCGATGCCTCGGGAAAGATCGTGCTGCCCGGCTTCGTCAACACGCACCATCACCTCTACCAGACGCTCTTTCGGGTCGTTCCGGCGGTGCAGGACGCCAAGCTCTTCGACTGGCTCCTGCGCCTCTACGAGACGTGGCGGGAGATCACGCCGCGAGGCGTCGAGGTGGGGGCGAAGGTGGGGCTCGGGGAACTCCTCCTGACGGGATGCACGACCTCGACGGATCACTTCTACCTCTTTCCCCGGTCGCAGCCGGAAACCCTCTTCGACGATCTCGTGGCCGCGGCCCGGGAGGTGGGGATCCGCTTCCACCCCACCCGGGGGAGCATGTCGCGGGGGAAATCGCTCGGGGGGCTGCCTCCCGACGACGTCGTGCAGGCAGAGGAGGAGATCCTGCGCGATTGCCAGCGCGTGATCGAGAAGTGGCATGATCCCTCCCCCCGCTCGATGCTCCGTGTGGCCCTGGCCCCCTGCTCCCCCTTCTCCGTGACCGAGGATCTCCTGCGGGAGACGGTGCGCCTGGCGCGCAGCCATGGGGTCCGTTGCCACACGCACCTGGCCGAGACGCTCGACGAGGAGCGCTACTGCCTCGAACGCTACGGCGCCCGCCCCCTCGAGTACATGGAGCGACTCGAGTGGCTTGGTCCCGACATCTGGTTTGCCCATGCGGTCCACCTCGACGACGCGGAGATCGAACGGATGGGAAACACCCGAACGGGTGTCGCCCACTGCCCCGTCTCGAACCTCCGTCTGGGCTCCGGGATCGCGCCGATCGTGAAGATGCTCGAGCGCAACGTCCCGGTGGGGCTCGGCGTCGATGGGTCGGCGAGCAACGACAGTTCGAATATGCTCGGGGAACTCAAGCAGGCGCTGCGGATCCACCGGATCGACGCCGGCGTCGATCGGATGCCCGCCCGCAGGGTCCTTCGGATGGCCACACGGGGGGGGGCCGAGGTCCTGGGGTACGACGAGATCGGTATCCTCGCCCCCGGCAAGGCCGCCGACGTCGTCCTCTTCGACCTTGAGAAGATCGGTTACGCCGGAGCGATGCACGATCCGGTGGCCGCCCTCCTCTTCTGCGGGGACGACGACCGCGCGCACACGACGATCGTCAACGGCAGGATCGTCGTCTCCGAGGGGCGCCTCCTGACGATCGACGAGGAGGCCCTCTTTGCGGAGGCCAATGCCCTTGCCGCTCGCTTCGTGGGGGAGGCCTCCCGAAAGACGGGGATCCCCTTCCTGCGCCGCGAGGTCGAGTAGGCCAGGGAGCGACGATGCAACCGCCTTCCCAGGAAGCGCACCGATTCGCCGTCTATCTCCACATCCCCTACTGCCGCGTGCAGTGTCCCTACTGCACCTTCTACACGGTTTCGGCGAAGGAACGGGGGGATACGGCGCAGCGTTTCGTGGCGGCGGTGATCGAGGAGTGGCGGCTTCGGGTCCTCCCCCGGCTTGCGCGAGGCGAGCGCGTTTCGACCCTCTATCTCGGGGGGGGGACGCCGAGCGATCTTCCCCTCCCTGCGCTCGACCGTCTGCTGGGCACCTTTGCCGAAGCGATCCCCGGCGGTCTCCACACCCTTTCCGAGGTGACGGTGGAGTGCAACCCGGAGAGCGCCACGCCCGATCTGCTCGATCTCCTCCGGGAAAGGGGGGTCAACCGGATCAGCCTCGGGATCCAGGCGTTCGACGCCGCGGATCTGCGGCGTCTCGGACGCGTTTCGACGCCCGCCGAGTGCCGGCGTGCGATCGGAGAGGTCGCGGCGCGCTTCCCCACCTGGAGTGCGGACCTCATCCTGGGGATTCCCGGTTCGGGGCGGCAGCGGCTCGAAAGCGCACTCGAGGAACTCGTCGGGGCCGGGGTGCCGCACCTCTCCTTCTACTGCCTCGAAGCCCCACCGGCGCGCGCCCGTCGCGTCGGGGACCGGATGGACGAGGCCTCCGAATCGCTCAAGGCGGATCTCTACCGCTTCACCGCCCACTGGGTCGAGATGCACGGCTTCGACCACTACGAGATCTCGAACGCCGCGCGGCCGGGGCACTGGGCGCGCCACAACCGTGCCTACTGGCAGGGGGAGACCTACGTCGGTCTCGGCCCGGGTGCCCATTCCCTGGAGGGGGGGGTGCGGATCGCCAATCTCCCCCGCCTCGATGCGTACCTCGCAGCCCTGGAAGGAGGGGATCTCCCCCCCCAGCGACGGGAAGCGCGTACCCCGGAACGGATCCGGGAGGAAGCGATCCTCCTCGGCGTGCGCACCTCGGAGGGGATCCCCCTCGATCTGACGCGGGGCAAGGAGGACTTCCTCCGGGCACTCACCCGCCGCGCCCTCGCCGGCATCGAGGGGGAGCGGCTCCGACTCACCCCCGAGGGGTGGCTCTTTGCCGACGAGATCGCGGTGAGGTTGATCGGATGATGAAGCACCCGGCACGGACCGCAGCGCTCCTCGTCCTTTCGGTCCTTGCGCTCTTCCTCCACGAACTCCCCGGATCCAACGTCTATTCCCGCCTCGACCTCGTCTATGCGATCGGTGATACGGGGCGGCTCTCGATCGATCCCTACCACGGCAACACGATCGACAAGAGCTATCATGAGGGGCACTATTACTCGGACAAGGCGTTCGGGGCGTCCTTTCTCGGGGTGCTCCCCTATCTCCTCTGCAAGGCGCTGACGGTCGGATTCGATCCCCCGGAACCGTTTTTCCGTTGGGGGGTGACGTTCCTGACGATCTCGCTGCCGAGTGCCTGGTTGATCCTTCTCCTGTTGCGCGCGTGTTCCCCCGAGCGACCGCCATCCGAAGGGTGTGGGCGTCTCTTTGCGTTCCTCGTGGTCCTGGGATATGCTTTCGGGACCCCTGCCTTTCCCTTCGCGACCCTCTTTTTTGGTCATCAACTCGCGGGGGTGTTCCTCTTCTCCTCCTTCCTCGTGCTCTGGCGGCGGCAGGGGCGCTGGGGGTGGGCCATCGTGCTCGCTTCGGGGCTCCTTTCCGGCGCGGCGCTTCTCATCGAGTATCCGACGGGGCTTCTGATCGGATGGATCGGGCTCTACCTGCTGTGGGAGGGGCGTTCGATCCGGTTGCTGGGGCTCTTCACCGCTGCGGCGATCCTCCTTCCGATCGTGCTCGTGGGGTGGTACAACGCGTTCTGTTTCGGGGATCCGTTGACCTTCGGGTATCGGACGCACGCGTTCGCCTACTTCCAGGAGGAGATGTCGCACGGGTTCATGGGGATCACCTACCCGCGTCTTTCGGCGCTCCTCTGGATCCTCTTTTCGCCGAGCCGGGGGCTCTTCTTCCTCTCCCCCTTCCTCCTTCTCCTCCTCCCGGCACTCGTGCGGCTGTGGCGGCAGGAGCGTTCCCTCGCGGTGATGATCGGGGGGATGGGGGTGACGGGACTCCTCTTCAACGCGGCCTACTATCAACCGGGGGGGGGGTATAGTTTCGGTCCCCGGCACCTCGTGCCCCTCCTCCCCTTCCTCGTCGTGCCGATCGTGCGTGCCGGCGCGGGATGGGGGCGGGGGTGGCGCATGATGCTCACCTGTGCCCTCCTTGGCTGGTCGATCGCGGCGGCGACCCTGGCCAACGTCACGGATCCCCTCTTCCCCGACACGTTCGGGAATCCGCTCTACGCGTTTTCGACGCGGCTCCTCCTCTGGGACGGGGCGAACGACACGCTCCTCCGATTCTCCGGTCTCTCCGCCGGGTGGAGTCTCTTGTTGATCGCTGGGGTGACGCTGGGGGTTCCCGGGGTTCTCCTCCTTCGGGGGAAGTGTCGGGCCGGGGCCATCGGGTGGGGCGGGGGGCTCCTCCTCTTTGGCGGTTTCCTCCTCTCCTCTGCGGCGTTGTCGCCGGCAGGCGCGCTCGATCGGCAGAAGCTGGGCAACTACCTCCATCAGCGGGGGGACCTTCCGCGCGCGATCGCGCTCTACACCTCGGCGCTCCCCGAGCGATCCCACGATCCCTACCTCCACCTCTACCTCGGGGAACTCTACCAGCGCACGGGGGAGGTAAGGAAGGCCGAAGCGGCCCTGCGAACCGCGCTATCGCTCGCGCCCGACCTCGAGGGGGCGTGGTTGCGCCTGGCCACCCTCCTGCACGAGCGGGGGGAGACCCGGGAGGCGGTGGCGTTGCTCGAGAAGGCCACCGCGCGGCTCGACCACTCCGTTCCGCTCCTCGTGCGCCTTGGCGTGCTCGAGGCGTTGCTTCCCGACGTTGCGCGGGCGCTTGCCACGCTCGATCGGGCCGCGCGCATCGCCCCCTTGTCTCCAGAGGTCTGGCGCGCGCGTGGGGATATCCTCCTGGCGCAGAGGAGCTACCCCGAGGCGATCGAGGCCTTCTCCCATCTCGTCTCGCTGCGTCCGGACGATCCTTCCGCCCACTTCTCCCTGGGCGTCGCCCTCCTGGAAGGGGGGGATCTGCCGGGGGCGCGGGATCATCTCGAACGGGCGCTGCGCGGCACGAAGGATCCCCGACAGGCCCAGATCGCCCGCCGGTTGATCGAGAGTCTCCCCTCCGATGGACAGGAGGAGGGAAATGGGGTACGATGAGCCTCGTCTGCGGGAGTCTCGATTTTTCTGTATCGAGGATGCGCATCCATGTGGCACAGCATTGCGACCCCTCCGATGTGGTTCGGCTTCATGCTCTTCATCTTCTCCCTCCTTGCGCTCGATCTTGGGGTGTTCCATCGGAAGGCCCATGCGATCCGTTCCCGGGAGGCGTTGATCTGGACCGGGGTATGGATCGGGCTTGCGCTCCTCTTCAACGTGGGGATCTGGTGGAGATTCGGCCATGAGCGGGCCCTCGAGTTCCTGACCGGTTTCCTGATCGAGAAGGCGCTCAGCGTCGATAACATCTTCGTCTTCGTGGTCCTCTTCTCCTACTTCGGGATCCCTTCGATCTATCAGCACCGGGTGCTCTTCTGGGGGATTCTGGGGGCGATGGTCACACGGATCGCTTTCATTCTGATGGGGGCCGCCCTCCTCAACCGCTTCGAGTGGATCATCTTCCTCTTCGGGGGGTTTCTGATCTACACGGGGATCAAGATCCTCCTCGAGCACGAGACCGAGGTGGCGCCGGAGCGCAACCGGATCTTGAAGCTCTTCCGGAGGTGTGTGCCCGCGGTCACGGAACTTCACGGGACCCGGTTCCTGATCCGCAAGGAGAGACGGCTCCATGCCACGCCGCTCCTCGTGACCCTCGTGGTGATCGAGGCGACCGACGTCGTCTTCGCGGTCGATTCGATCCCTGCGATCTTCGCGGTCACGAAGGATCCCTTCATCGTCTTCACGTCGAACATCTTCGCGATCCTGGGGTTGCGCTCCCTCTACTTCCTCCTGGCACGCTTCGTGGAGAAGTTCCACTTCCTCAACTATGGTCTTGGGATCGTGCTCATCTTCGTGGGCTTCAAGATGCTCGTCAACGAGTACCTCGAGATTCCGATCACGCTCTCCCTGGGGGTGGTGGGCACGCTGCTTGCGGGATCGATCGTGCTCTCCCTCCTCATCCCCCCCGACGAAGCGTCTGACGCCGATCCCACGGAGAAAGGATGATCGGGTGGGCCGTTCTTCCACGGCGTGGATCGCGGTGTGTCCTGCCGAACGGATGGGCGCGTTGATCTTCGCCGGTCGGTATGCTACGATTCCTCATCTCCTCTTGGAGTGACGAAGAGAGGGGAAGATGAGGGGCACAGGCTTCCCAAGCGGAACCGCCGAAGATCAGGGGGGGCGCCTCCCCGGGAATCGGAGAGATGGATCTGACAGGCCAGGGAATCGTCGAGGCGGAGGGGATGATCTCCATTCTCCTTTCGAGCCTGATTTCGGTGGGACTCCTCCTTACCGCCGCGTTCTTCGCGCTCTCCGAGTTGCGGGCGCGATGGCATCCCCACGCCGACCGTGCTTTCCATACGTCTCGGCGTTTCCGCCGGAGGATGACAGGGACGCTCCTCCTTACCCTGATCGCGGTGATGTTCTTCTGGGGGGTCAATCGGCCGGCGAGCGCACCGCTGGCCTTCCTCCTCTACTGGGGGGGATGGATCGCCCTCCTCTTCTCGTTGACGCTCCTGGCGTTTTACGATATGGAAGAGACGAAAGACTACTTCGCGGATCAGCGGAAAAAGATGCTGGCCGACCTGGTTTCCGACCTCTCCCCGCCCTCCAGTCAGGAGGATCCCGGAAAGGGCAGAGCGTATCGCCCTTCTCCATGATCGACCGGGAAGAGGCGACAGGCAGATTCGTCCAGCAAAAGATGACGGGAAAATTCGTCCAGGCAGGATCTCACACGAAGCGTGCAAGGAGACGGAGGAATGGGTGATCTGATTCTGGCGATCGATCAGGGGACGACCGGTACCACCGTGATCGTGATCGATCGGGATCTTCGGGTTCTGGCGAAGTGCAATCGGGAATTCCGGCAGATCTACCCGAAAGCGGGGTGGGTCGAACACGATCCCGAGGATATCTGGGCCTCCACCGTGGAGACGATCGGAGAAGCCCTCGAGGTGGGGGGGATCGATGCAGGACGGATCGCCGCGATCGGGATTACGAATCAACGGGAAACCACGGTGGTGTGGGAGCGTAACTCGGGACGGCCCGTCCACAACGCCATCGTCTGGCAGTGTCGAAGAACCGCGGACCTCTGCCAGGAGATGAAGGCCCAGGGGCTGGAGACGGAGATCCGGGAAAAGACCGGTCTGCTCCTCGATCCCTACTTCTCCGGAACGAAGCTGCGGTGGATCCTCGATCATGCCAATGGCCTGCGCGAGCGTCCGGGCGAGTTGGCCTTCGGAACGATCGATACCTTTCTCGTCTGGCGCCTGACGGGGGGGAAGGCGCACGTCACCGATGTGACGAACGCTTCCCGCACGATGCTGATGAACCTCCACACCCTCTCGTGGGACGAGACGTTGCTCGGCCTTCTCGACATCCCGGCGGAGCTTCTCCCCGAGATTCGTGGAAACGCCGAGGTCTACGGGGTAACGCAAGGGGTTCCCGGTCTGCCCGATGGCGTTCCGATCTCGGGAATGGCGGGGGACCAGCAGGCCGCACTCTTCGGACAGAGTTGCTTTTCCGAGGGGGAGGCCAAGTGTACCTACGGTACCGGCTCCTTCATGCTGATGAACACGGGAACGGCTCCCATCCCCTCGAAGAATCGGCTCATCACGACGGTGGCCTGGCGTCTCGGGGAGGAAGCTGCACGCTACGCACTCGAGGGGAGTTGCTTCATCGCCGGGGCCGCGGTCCAGTGGCTCCGGGATGGGCTCAAGATCATCGCCACCTCCCCGGAGGTCGAAGAACTCGCCGCGCAGGTCCCCAATTCGGGGGGCGTCGTCTTCGTCCCCGCGCTCGTGGGACTCGGTGCCCCTCACTGGCGAAGCGACGCGCGGGGACTGATCTGCGGGATCAACCGCGGCACCACGAGCGCCCACATCGCCCGCGCCACGCTCGAGGGGATCGCCCTGCAACAGTACGACCTCCTCAAGGCGATGGAGAGCGACTCCGGCAAGGCGATCCCGATCCTCAAGGTCGATGGGGGGGCCAGCGCCAACGACCTCCTCATGCAGTTCCAGGCCGACATCCTGGGAATCGACATCGTGCGGCCGGAGGTGATCGAGACGACCGCGCTCGGCGCCGCCTTCCTCGCCGGCTACGGGGTTCGTCTCTGGAAGGATCTCGACGAGATCCGGGCCACCTGGAAGGAAGCGCGCAGATTCCGCCCCCAGATGCCCCCCGAGGAGGTCGAAGCGCATCTCGAACGGTGGCGCGCGGCCCTTCCCCGCGCCTGAAGCCCTGAAAAACCTCGACCACTCTTCCCCAACCATGACTCATATCATGGAGGAGACAGGATGAAACCGTATGGCAAAACGATGCTCGCAGCCTTCCTGCTGATCGCCCTCGCGTTCGGAACGGGCATGGCGCAGGAGAAGGGAAAAAAGATGGCTGAGGAGAAATGGACGAAAACGAAAAGTGGCCTCGAGTACATCGACCTCGAGGTCGGCACGGGTCCGAGCCCTGCGCGCGGAGAGAAAGTCTCCGTCCACTATACGGGGTGGCTGACGAACGGCAAGAAGTTCGACAGCTCCCGGGACCGGGGACGCCCCTTCCAGTTCACCCTCGGCGTGGGACAGGTCATCAAGGGATGGGATGAAGGCGTTGCCTCGATGAAGGTCGGGGGAAAACGCAAGCTCAAGATCCCCCCCGAACTCGGTTACGGCGCCCGGGGGGCCGGGAATGTGATCCCCCCCAATGCCACGCTGATCTTCGAGGTCGAACTCCTCGACATCGTGCGGTAACCGCAAAGCGGGGATGGAGATCTCCGCTCCTCAGGCCCGGCCGGGTGGCGGAGATGCCGCTTCCCGCAGCATCTCGACGTAGTAGCGCGGTTCGATCGCCTCCGGAGGAATCCCCAGGGTGGCGAAGAGTTCGCGGATCCGGATACGGATCCGCTCCGCGTCGCTGGGGGTTTCCGAAAGGTACTCGACCTCGAGGAACCAGCCGAGCCCTTTGACCTCGTTGAGTTCGAGCGTGAGGTCGTCCTTGCGGAAACGTTCGGTGATCTTCTCCTTCGTGATACAGGGGAAAAAGCCGATCGCATGGGCGAAGCGATCGAAAGCCGCAGGATCGTCCACCGCGAACTCGATCTCCTCGTTGATCTCGAGTCCCGCTCGGCGTCGCCTCCGTTTGCAGGTGACGATGGCGCGGTTTCCGACCTCCCGCAGGCGGAAGGGGACGTCCCTCACCCAGTCGATCTCCTCGAGCGCGATACCGAGCGGGGCGTAGTAGTGGTCCCGCTTTCGTGCCTTTCCGGTGAAAGTGGCGATCCGTTCGAGTTTCTCCCGGATCCGGGCAGGATCGTCGAGGTGTGCCTTCATCTCGATTTCGAACATCGGTTTCCCTCCGCTCGTCGCCTCCCCTTCCATGACCATGGAGCGTCTCATCGGAGATCATGGAGCGTCTCATCGGATGGGTTGAACTGGAGATGGGTCGAGGCGGCGTCGGCTGGGCTTGCATGATCGTGTTTCGTATCATGGGCGGGACGGGAGGGGGCCGTGGGGAGCAACCGACGGGCGCGCACCCAGGCATCCCGAAGTTCCCGGTAGAAGCGTTTGTCGATCTCCTGCGCCACGGGAAGGTCGAACATGTAGGTATAACCGGAGTTCATCTCGACGTAGAGGACCGAGTCTTCCGTGGGCCGCATCGCCCCCTGCAGGGAGAGATCGACGATGTCGTCGTAGGGGAGCGAGAGGATCCGCGGTCCCTCTTCCTCGCCGGACACCAGATAACGCACGAGCCGGGTCTCCGTAAAGAAGAGCCCCCGTCCCTCGATCGAAAAGAGACCATCGGCGTAGAGATAGATGATCTTTTCCTGTGGCTGGAGGTACCCCGCTTCGAGGAAACGGTCGTGGATCTTCCTGGAGAGCGCATCCCCCCGAATCAACGGGTCGGAAATCGTGCAGTAGTTCACGAAGAGGAGGAAGCCCCCCATCCCCACGAGAGCGAGATGGCGAAAACCGATCACGTGGTCCAACGGAACCTGCGGAGCGATCTTCCGATGAAAGGCGTTGATCCGCTGCTGGAAGAGGAGAAGGGGGAAGGCACTCCCCAGAAAGGGGAGAAGATCGAAAGGGGCCGGCACGAAACGGATCGAAAGCGCCAGGAGGAAGAAGGTGAGCGCAAGGGGCAGCGCCCCGATCCGCTCTCGATGGCCATAGCGCGCGAAAATCTCCTCCGTATGACGGATCTGGGCATAGAGGAAGAAGGGAAGAAAGAAGGCCCGAACCAGGGGGAAGACCCCTTTGCCGGCGTCACGGATGGACCGCCACTGCCGGTATCCCCAGTAGAACTGGTAGAGCCCGAGCGAAAAGACGAAGAGGAGGAGAAACTTCGTCAGGGAAACGCCGTAGAGGGGAAGCGCCTCCCTCCTCCACGGCATCTCGAGGTGCTCTGCACCTCCCCAGGGATCGAGAAGATCTGTCATGATTCCCTACTCGGCGTTGATGACCGAACGTACCGCTCTCCAGGCTCAGCTTAGCGGAATTCTCGATCGGAAGCAAGCTCGAACGATCTGCGCCTGCGATCACACCCCCGATTGACAACCCCCCCATAAGCTCCCTACAATGGCACGACCGATCGACCCGGAGAGGCCCCGCCGGCGACCGGCGAGACGGTCTCCCGAAGGATGGAGATGAGATGCGCTATCACTTGACATTGATCCCCGGAGACGGGATCGGACCCGAAGTCGTCGGAGCCGTCACGGAGATTCTCGCCGCGGCCGGCGCGCCGATCGACTGGGAGGAGAGGATCGGCGGTGCTGCTGCGATCGAAGCCTACGGCACGACCGTTCCCCAGCCCCTGCTCGACTCGATCCGCAAGAACAGGGTCGCGCTCAAGGGGCCCCTCACCACGCCGGTAGGAAAGGGCTTTCGCTCCGCCAACGTGACGCTCCGGCAGGAACTCTCCCTCTATGCGTGCGTGCGGCCGGTCCGCAATTTTCCCGGGCTCGACACCCAGTATGGGAAGGTCGATCTCGTCGTCATTCGGGAGAATACGGAGGGGTTGTATTCCGGGATCGAGCATCAGATCGTGCCGGGGGTGATCACGAGCCTCAAGATCATCTCGGAGATCGCCTGCCGCAGGATCGCGCGGTTTGCTTTCGACTACGCCCGATCCCATGGACGCCGGAAGATTACGGCGGTCCACAAGGCCAACGTGATGAAACGTTCCGACGGCCTCTTCCTTTCCTGTATGCGTGCGGAGGCAGAGCGGCACCCCTACATCGACTACGAGGAGTTCCTCATCGACAACCTCGTGCTGGAACTCGTCCTCGATCCGGGGAGATTCGACCTGCTCGTGATGGAGAACCTCTATGGCGACATCGTCTCCGACCTCTGCTCCGGCTTCGTGGGGGGGCTCGGTGTCGTGCCGGGGGCCAACATCGGGGAGGAGTATGCCGTCTTCGAGGCCGTTCACGGATCTGCCCCCGACATTGCAGGGAAGGGGATCGCCAATCCCCTCGCCCTCCTCCTCTCCGCCCTCCTCATGCTCGAACATATCGGGGAACACGAACTCGCCAACCGGATCCGGCAAGCCACCCATCGGGTCCTCGAAACCGGAGGGGTGCGCACGCGCGATCTTGGGGGGAAGGCGAGTACGAAGGAATTCACCGCGGCCATCATTCGGGAGTTGCCATGAGTATGGAGACCACGCCAAGGACGGTGACATTGATCCCCGGAGACGCGATCGGACCGGAACTGGCGGCGGTCGTCCGCGAGGTCCTCGCTGCCGCAGGCGCTGGGATCGTCTGGGAAGTCTACGAGATCGGTGAGACGAGCATGTCGGAAACGTTCTATGGGCTCGATCCCGCGCTCGTGGCCTCGATCCGCAAGAACCGGGTCGCCCTCAAAGGGCGGCTGCGTACCCCCAAGGCACTCGGCGTCGTAGGTCCCACGATCGCGCTGCGCAGGACCTTCGACCTCTACTGCAACATCCGGCCGATCCGGAACATTCCCGGTCTGGCCAGCCGGTATCACGATCTCGACCTCGTGATCATCCGGGAGAACATGGAGGGGGAGTACGCTGGACTCGAGCATACCGTGGTCCCCGGGGTCGTGGAATCGCTCAAGGTGATCACGAAGCAGGCCTCGGAACGGATCGCCCGTTTCGCCTTCGAATATGCGCGTAGCCATGACCGCAAACGGGTCACCACGATCCACAAGGCGAACATCATGAAGCTCTCCGATGGCCTCTTCCTCGAGACCAGCCGGCAAGTGGCCCGGGAATTTCCTGAGATCGAACACGATGCGATGATCGTGGACAACGCCTGTATGCAGTTCGTCCTGAATCCGCACCGCTTCGACGTCCTGCTCATGGGCAACCTCTACGGCGACATCCTCTCCGACATCGGCTGCGCGCTCGTGGGAGGGATCAGCGCCGCGCCGAGCATCAGCCGGGGAGATGAATTCGCGATCTTCGAGATGGTCCATGGAAATGCTCCCGAACTCGTCGGAAAGAATCTGGCGAATCCCCTGCCGATGCTGATTCCCGCGATCTACATGCTTCGGCATCTGGGCAAGAACGAAGTGGCCGAGCGGATCTACCGTGCCGTTTGCCGGGTGCTCGAAGCCGGAATCGTCACCCGAGATCTCGGAGGAAGCGCCACGACCACGGAGATGACGGGGGCGATCATCGCCGCCCTCGAAGGGTAGGCACAGGATCACCCTCTCCAGCATCGGCCTGCGGCCGGAATCGTGTGGCATCCATCGTAAGATCCGGAATCATGGAGGAAGCGTGGAGTCCCCCTTTCTCATTCGATACGACTGTCGTTTCTACGTGGGAGAGAAGCCCTGCCGCTTCAAACGCCCCTGTGAAGGATGTCCCGAATACCGCCCGATGGGCACCCGAATCCTCGTGATCAAGCTCGGGGCGATCGGAGACGTGCTGCGCACGACGCCCCTCCTTGCCGCCCTCAAACGGGCGTATCCCGAATCCCACGTCACGTGGGTCGTCGATCGGGGAAGCCGTGAGGTCCTCGAGGACAATCCCTCGATCGATCGTCTCCTGACGCTCGATCTCGAGGCGGTCTTGCAGCTTTCGGCCGAGCAGTTCGACGTGGCGATCAACCTCGACAAGGTCCCCCGCGCAACGGGCCTGATGATGCAGATGAAGGCCACGCGCCGCCTCGGTTTCGGCCTGACCCCCTACGGCACGCTCTGCGCGCTCAACCGGGAGAGCGAATACGCCTTGATCCTGGGTGTCTCCGACGAGATCAAGTTCCGGCGAAACGAGAAGACCTATCCCGAGATCGTGGCCGAGGCCTGCGGCCTCCCCTACCGGCGCGATCCCTACATCCTCGTGCTGCGGGAGCGCCATGAAGCCTATGCGCGTGCCTTCCTGCGGGAGAGGGGTCTTCTGGGGAAAGGGCCCCTCGTCGGCCTCAACACGGGAAGCGGCCCGGTCTTTGCCACGAAGCGCTGGGAACTCGACCGCTTCGCCGCCCTGGCCCGGCGGCTCTCCGAGGCCGGCGCAGCCGTGATCCTGATGGGGGGGGTGGACGAGATCGAACGCAACCGGGAGATCGAACGTCTGGCGGGCGTCCCACTCGTCCACTCCGGGGGAAGACACTCGATCCGGGAGTTCGCCGCATTGATCCGCCATCTCGACGTCCTCGTCACCGGTGACACCCTGGCGCTCCACCTCGCGTTGGCCGTCGAGACCCGCGTGGTCGCCCTCTTCGGTGCCACCTGCCCGCAGGAGATCGACCTCTACGACCGGGGGGAGAAGATCGTGGGCGCAGTCCCCTGTGCCCCCTGCTATCTTTCCCTCTGCACGGAGCACGACATGGCCTGCATGAAGGCGATCGAGGTCGAGACGGTCTTTGCCGCGGTCACCCGCCTATGGGAGCAAAACGCCTCTTCCACCCCCTCCCTTTGAGTGCGCCTTCGCTACAGGCTCCTCCGCTCTTGCGTCCCATCGCTCCCCGCCTCTACGCTTTCCCCCTTCGCCCTCCTGGCTTTCCAGGGGATCCCGCCGCGTCTTTGTAACACGCTGAAATCGAACGATTTTTTGCGATCGCTTTTTGCGATCGCTTCGTGGGTTCCCTCTCTGGCCCCTCCTCTCCGCGCCCAACTCATGGGAAATCCGATCGGATCTCCCGTCAGATCGAACGTGGCGTGAGGATGTCCCGATGCATTTTTTTTCTTTCGTAATCATCGGGACTTTCAGCGTTACATCTCTGAACCCTCGAAAAAAAGGTAGATTTTTTGATTTTCCAGTGAGATCGGGGGGTTCCCTTGGACAGGATCCAAAAGTTCCTGAATGCCAGGCAAAAGTGGGGATGAGGGGATCGACTTCATTGTTGGAGTGGCCGATCTTCCTCTATAATGGGGGAGAAAGTTCCGTCCAGTGCAGGGGAAAAGGCGATGCACCTGCTCAGAGGATATCAACTCGCCTGTTTGAAGGCGATCCAGCAGGCCCACAGCCGGGGGGTGACACGCCAGCTCGTTTCCCTCCCCACCGGGACGGGAAAGACGGTCTGTTTCGCGCACCTTCCGGGATTTCTGGGGCTTCCGGGGAAGATGCTCGTGCTGGCGCATCGGGAGGAGTTGCTCGAGCAGGCGGCGGGGAAGCTCGAGGCGGTGAATCCCGACCGGAGGGTCGAGATCGAACAGGCGGATCGTCATGCGTCGGAGGAGGCCGACATCGTGGTCGCCTCCGTGGCGACGCTGGGGCGTAGCAATGGAAGCAGCCGTCTCGGTCGCTTCGACCCGCAGGCGTTCCGTCTGATCGTGATCGACGAGGCCCACCATGCCGTGGCGCCGACCTACCGGGCGATCCTGGAGTACTTCGACGTCTTTGCGCCCCCCTCCCCCAGGTCACCGCTTCTCGTGGGGTATACCGCCACCCCCCGCCGTGGGGACGAGGTGGGACTCGAATCGATCTTCCAGGAGATCGTCTATCACCGCGATCTGCGGGAGATGATCGAGGCGGGTTACCTCGTTGCGCTGCGTGCCTACAAGGTGACCTCCGAGGTCGATCTCTCCCCCGTTCACACCCGCCATGGAGACTTCGTCGTCAACGAACTCTCCGATCGGGTCAACACGATCGACCGCAACGACCTGATCGTGAAAGCGTACCTGGAGAAGGCATATGGTTCGAAGACGATCGTCTTCACCGTCGATGTGCGGCATGCCTACGACCTGGCGCTCGTCTTTCAGCGCTACGGCGTCCCCTGTCTGCCGGTATGCGGCGAGATGCCCAAGGAGGAGCGGCGCGACGTCCTCGAGGCCTTCCGTTCCGGCCGCATCCAGGTGATCACGAACTGCAACCTCCTGACGGAAGGCTTCGACGATCCGGAGGTGGAGACGATCATCATGGCGCGCCCCACGAAGTCGAGCCTCCTCTATACCCAGATGATCGGGCGGGGAACGCGCACCGCACCGGGCAAGGAGCGTCTCACCGTCATCGACGTCGTGGACAACGCTTCGCGTCACGATCTCGTCTCCCTCCCCTCCCTCTTCGGGCTTCCTCCCCACTTCGACACGAATGGGGAGGATCTCCTGGCCGTCCTTCAGGAGTTGGAGAGCGTGCAGGCCAACCGGGGCGCGTTCGATCTCTCGCGCGTGGCCAGCATCGAGGAGGTGCGCCGGCTGCTCACCGAGGTCGATCTCCTGCGTCGCGGGGGCGCGGCGGTCGAGGTCGAGCGCTACTCCCACCTCGAATGGATCAAGCTCTCCGAGGTGCGCTATCACCTCACCCTTCCCCACCGCGAATCGATCACGATCGCGCAGGATCTCCTCGGCCAGTACGAGGTGAGTTCGATCCTTCAGGATCGCACCGGCACTTACGGGCGCTACATGGTCGGGCGTCTTTCCACGCTGGCTCAGGCCTTCGAGGTCGCCGACAGGTTCCTCGTCGAGTACCGTCCCAACGCGCTCCCGCTCCTTCGGCGGGACAGCCGATGGCGCAAGGATCCCCCCTCGGAGAAGCAGCTCGCCCTCCTGCGGAAACTCAACATCCCCATCTCGCCGAACCTGAGCAAGGGGGAGGCGAGCAACCTGATCGCGCGCTACTTCGCCACCCGGCAGCTCTGCCAGGTTCGCTAGCCCCTTCATTGACCCCCCCCCCTGCGTATGGTATGATCCGCTCCAATTCCCGAGAACGTTGCGATACCGGCTCGCTGCTCGGCTGAAACCGACACAGTGCTGGATTTCGGGTGGAGACGCCCTTTTTCACCCCCTTTCCGAAATGGACGGGAGGAGTGGACATTGACCCAAGAGACCTTTCCGGAAGCGTTCCTCCAAAGACTCCCCAAGACCGACCTCCATGTCCATCTCGACGGCTCGCTCCGTCTCTCCACGCTGATCGAACTGGCGCGGGAGTACAACGTCGCGCTGCCGAGCTATACCGAGGCGGGGCTCCGTGAAACCGTCTTCAAGGAACGCTACCAGAGCCTCTCCGAATACCTCAAGGGGTTCGGGTATACCGTGGCGGTGCTCCAGAGCGAGATGGCACTCGAACGCTGTGCATACGAACTGGCTCGCGACAACCAGGAGGAAGGGGTCCGTTACCTCGAAGTCCGCTTCGCCCCCCAGCTCCACATGCATCGCCACATGAACGCGATCATGGTGCTCAAGGCGGTCAACCGGGGGCTGCGGCAGGCGCGCGACGAGTTCAACCGGAGGGAGGAGGTTCGCAAGGGCCTCGAGCCCCCCTTCGCCTATGGGATCATCTGCTGCGCGATGCGGATGTTCCAGGCGGGCTTCAGCGAGTTCTACACGAACCTCATGCATGTCCATCAATACTCCCACCCCAAGGAGATCTACCAGCTCGCATCTCTCGAACTGGCACGGGCGGCGGTGATCGCGCGGGACGAGTACGGTCTCCCCGTGGTGGGCTTCGATCTGGCCGGCGAGGAGGCAGGTTATCCTGCCGGCGATCATATCGCAGCCTTCCACTACGCCCACAAGAACTTCATGAAGAAGACGGTTCATGCCGGCGAGGCCTACGGCCCGGAGAGCATCTTCCAGGCGATCACCGACCTCCACGCCGACCGGATCGGCCACGGCACCTACCTCCTCGACCCCGAGGCGATCACCGACCCCACGATCGAGGACCGGGAACATTACGTGGAACAGCTCGGCGAGTACATCGCGGATCGCCGAATCACCCTCGAAATCTGCCTCTCGAGCAATCTCCAGACGAATCCGCAGATCGAGGATCTCAGCCAGCACAGTTTCAAGAAGTTGCGGGATCACCGCCTCTCGACGACGATCTGTACGGACAACCGCCTGATGAGCAATACCACGGTGACCCGGGAGTTGCAGCTGGCCTGCGAGTTTCTCGGCTTGAGTCGCCGCGATCTCAAATCGATCGTGATCTACGGCTTCAAACGGAGCTTCTTCCCGGGAAGCTACCTCAAGAAGCGCGCCTATGTGCGCCAGGTGATCGACTACTACTCCACGATCGAACAGGAGTATTTCGGGGAGGCTACGGCGTAGTCGGCGTGGAGAGTTCGTCGAGGAAGCGTCGCGCCGCCCGGTCTTCGGGGTGAAGTTCGAGCACCTTCCGGAACATCGCCCGCGCCTTTTCCTTCTCCTTACGCGCACGGTAGAGGAGTCCAAGGTTTCCATAGGCGGTGTAATGGCCGGGATCGAGCGCGATGACCCGCTTGAACACTGCGATCGCTTCGGTCTCCTTCCCCAGCGCGGCAAGAGCCTTCCCAAGGTTGTTGTGCGCCTTCACGTCGTTCGGACGTCGCGCAATGACGCGAAGGTAGGCATCGCGGGCTTGCGCCCACCGGCCCTCCGAAAGGAAGATGTTGCCCATGAGGAAGAGCGCGGGCGGATCATCGGGGACCTCGAGGAGGAGATCGGTCAGGATTCGTTCGGCTTCCCCGGTCTGATGCAAACGGATCAGCGTGGCCGCCAGATCGGTCCGTGTGGCCGGGGATTTGGGATCCCAACGGAGCGCAGCGCGAAACGCCGCGACCGCATCCTCTGGACGCCCCTCACCCAGGAGGCGAAGCCCCTCGGCATACCATCGCTCCGCGGCCTGCTCCACGATCCGGGGGGGGGCCGAGGCGACCCGGGCCAGATATGCCTTTGCCTCCTCTGGCCGGCCGGCAAGGAGCGCTTCGTTGGCCCGGTAGATCCATGCCATGGCGAAACGGGGGGCGAGACGGATCGCCGCTTCGAGCGGGGCATCGTCCCCGCGCAGTCGCCCTTCCCAGAGGTGCAGGTAGGGATCCTCCGGAAACTCGGCGCGCTTCTGACGGACCCAGGCCAGCGCCGCAGCCTTCTCCCCCCCCGCATACCGCCTCATCAGTTCGTGAAGCGCCTCGTAGCGCCGTAAGTCCCCAGCCCCCCGGAGACGGTCGCGGAGTTCCTCGGCCAGCCACCCCTGGCCCAGCGGCACGAAGAACCCATCGACCGACCGCGAGATCGTGACATGATCGGTCGAGAGGCGCTCCGAGATCGCCGCCAGGAAAGTTTCCGGCGAGATCCAGAAACGCGCCGGCAGGGCATACCCGTTCTCGAAGAAGGTCGCCCGCCGGATCGAACGCCAGAAGAAGAAGTCGGTGTCGATGTCGAGGAGCACGGGAACTTCGATGGCGGGGAGTGTGGAGAGCGTCACGACCACGACCTCCACGCCTCCGATCCGGAAATGGAGTCCTCCCGGCGATCCCCCCCGGTATTCCACCGGCTCGGGAGAGAGCGCCCCACGAAGCTGACGGGTGACTTCCAGGGCCAGATCGCGATCGATCACGGGATCGGGAATCACCCAGTAGATCTTCCGCACCGTTCCATCCCAGATCGCGGCATAGAGAAAATTCGCGATCCCGATCGGTCGCCCGGGCCGTGGCTTGAAGGTGATCATCCCCGCCAGCGCAGCCAGATCCCCCCGCCGGCTCGCAGAGACGATCCGTTCCCGCGCCTTCGGGGGAATGTAGCCGATATCGGAATGCGCGTCGAAGTGAACGACGATCCGATCACGATGGTGGAAGCGCTGCCAGGCCAGGTAGCTCTCTCCGTGATCCTCGAAGAGATCGACCCGTTCGATCGGATCGCGCCCCGGCCTCCCCCCCCCCAAGAGGAAGAGAGAGAGGAAGAGCAAGAAAACCGGGAGGAGGGAGGTCACCCGCCGCATCGCCACTCACGCTTCCTCGATCTCGAGGAAACGCTCCGCATCGATGGCGGCCATGCACCCAGATCCCGCCGCGGTCACGGCCTGACGATAGACCGCGTCCTGGACGTCACCACAGGCGAAGACACCGGGAACGTTCGTATGCGTTCCTGGCGGGCGGGTCTTGATGTAGCCCTGCTCGGTCATGTCGAGCTGACCCTCGAAGAGCTTCGTGTTGGGGGAGTGGCCGATCGCCACGAAGACGCCCCCGATGGGTCGTTCCCAGACCTCGTCGGTCTTGCGGTTGCGCAGACGTACCCCCGTCACCTTCGAGCCATCACCGAGGATCTCCTCCACGACCGAATTCCAGATGAACGCGATCTTCTCGTTCTTGAAGGCACGCTCCTGCATGATCCGGGAGGCCCGCAACTGGTCGCGTCGATGGACGACATGGACCTTCGCGGCGAACTTGGTGAGGAAGAGCGCCTCCTCCATCGCCGTATCGCCGCCGCCGACGACGAGGACTTCCTCCCCCTTGAAGAAGAAGCCGTCACAGGTCGCGCAGGCGGAGACCCCACGCCCCATGTACTCCCGCTCCGAGGGGAGGCCGAGCCACTTGGCGCTGGCGCCCGTGGCGATGATGAGCGTGCGGGCGTGATGGATCTCCTTGCCCACCTCGATCCGGAAGGGGCGCAGATCGAGGGAGACCCGCGTCACGTCCCCCTGCACGATCTTCGTGCCGAAGCGCAGCGCCTGCTTGCGAAAGCGTTCCATGAGTTCGGGGCCGAGAATCCCCTCCGGGAATCCGGGGTAGTTCTCGACATCGGTGGTGATCATCAGCTGCCCACCCGCGGAAACCCCTTCGATCACGAGTGGCTCGAGGTTCGCGCGGGCAGTGTAGAGCGCGGCGGTGAGCCCCGCCGGCCCGGAACCGATAATGACGACGTTGTACAGGTCACTCATCTTTCCCTCACATCCCTGACGTCCCTGGGCTTCGAGGAGGCGATCGAGTTCTCCCGAATCCTCCAGGGCATAGAGGTCGTCACATCCTCCGATGGGACAACCGTTGATGAAAATCTGCGGTACGGTGCGACGTCCTGAGCGCTCCATCATGATACGACGCTGCTCGGGATCGTTCGTGACATCGATCTCTTCGTAGGGGACCCCCTTCTGGTCGAGCAACTTCTTGGCCCGGTGACAGTAAGGGCAATAATCGGTCGTATAGATGACGACATCGGCCATTCGTCCCTCCTTTGGTCGGGAAGCGGGGTACAGGGAAGCCTTGCGACGAGTCCGGGAATCAGGTGTAGAAGAGCTTTGCCGTTCGCTCGAACGTGGTCGATTCGGCATCGGTTGTGGCGGTCAGCTTCTTGGTCTGCACGAGTTCTTCCACGATGCCATCGAGCATCGCCTTGCGGCTCCCCGGCCCGAGGATCAAGCGGCAGAGTCCATCACGGTCTTCGAGCGCGGCGTTGCACGCCACGGCACGCCAGACGTAGAAACGGTCGAGTTGGGCCATGGCTTCCTCCGGTTTCATCCGGAACCAGACGGGGTGGGAGTTCGATCGGGAGGGTTTTCCGCTCTTGCCCAGGAGAGCGCCGCTCTGAGAGAGCGCGTTGACCAGAGCCTGGATGTCGCGGTACGTGACGGGGCGCCCGCTCTCCTTCATCTGCTGGGTGAGGCGCTCTGCGATCGTCTTCACATTCGCGCCCGATTCGGCGAAGGGACCCGTTCCTTCGTGATAGAGTTCGGCGAGCATCCGAAGCGCGGCCTTCCGCAAGGAGGGGGGAATGAGGACGAGTCCCTGGCTCTTGAAGAAGGCGCTGTAGTTCGGAGAGACCTTTGCGCGGGCCGGCGGCTTGGGAGGGGAGGGAAGGCCTGTCTCTTCTCCCTTCCCCTCCTCCGTCACTTCCGCCGGCGTCGGGCTCCGTTTCTTCTCCTTGGCGATCACCGCATAGAAACGGGATCTTGGCGTCTGCGTCTCTCCGGTCGGCGGTGCAGCGGGCGTTTCGGTCTCTTCTCCTTTCATCGCATCTTGTTTGAGGCGCGCTCTCGGGGAAGATCCTTCCTTCTCCGCCTCTCCTTGCGGCTGTTCGGTCTCTCTGCGGGAGGGCTGAGTCTTTGCCACCTCCGGGGGGAGCGTTGTGGCGTTTGCGGCCGTGTGTTCCTCCTCTTTCGAGGCACTCGAAGGGGACGCGGCAGCTGCGGTCTCCTTCACTGCTCTTGGGGAGACCGGTGTCTCGGCCTGGGGCTGAGGCGTCTCTGCGCTCCTCCCCGCGCCCCGTCCCCGTCTGCCGCGTGAACGGCGGCTTCGGGAGCGTTCCCTGGCTGCCGGCTCCGTTCGAGGGGGAGCGGCCGGGGTGGGCGGAGCGGAAGGGACGGAAGTGGCTTGAGCAGACGTTTGCCGGGCAGACGCACTACGACGTTCCCCCTCCTCTTTCTTTCCGCTCTTCTCCGACTTCTGGCGTCGCTCCATCGCCTCCTGCTGGCGCCGCAGGTTGCGCAGCCGGCTCTCATACTCCCGCGAGATCCCCACGAGATATCCTCCCCGATTGTTCGGATCGCGGTAGAGGGTGACGACGCCGTTTTGTTGCGCGCCTTCGAGGAACTCCTTGAAACTCCTGTAACCCGTGCTCCGTTCGTTGAAACCGGCGTTGCGCCGGAGAATCTCCGCCCGGATCTCCTCCATCGGGTGCATCACGTCCTTGGGGCCCTCCTGGCTCAGGATCGCGTTGGCCAGGAGTTCGTAGGGGGTCTCGAGGGGAGAGGGCTGCGGCACCGTCTCCTCCCCTTCCGTGTCGTCGAGGAGTTCCACCTGGAAGTTCTTCCCCCCCTCCTGCTTGATGTGGATGAGACCGCGGCGCTGCGCCTCCAGCAGGAACTTGCCGAACGACTTGTACCCGTAATTCTGCTCATCGAAGGAGGGACGCTTCTTGAGAATCGTCTCCTTGATCATCGAGCCGTAGATCACCTCCTTGTTCTCCCGCTGCAAGGCGTTGATCGCTTCCTTGAGCAGCCCCCAGATGTCCATCGTCTCGAAGTCGTCGGGGGTGGAGAGGTTCACGAGGCGATCGTAGAAGAGGAACTCGTCGCAGCAACGCTGAAGGTGCGGGTGCGTGGAACTCTCCACGCCGATGCCGATCACTCGTTTGTTGAGTTCGCGCAGTTTGAGCGCCAGGAAGGAGAAATCACTGTCTCCGGTGATCAGGGCGAACGTGTCGATATAGTCCCGCGTGAAAGCGAGTTCGATCGCGTCGATGACCATCTTGATATCCCCGGAATTCTTCCCGGAGACCGCACTGTTGATCGGCATCTCGATCAGATCGATGCCGTTTTGATGCACCTCCTGCCGGTATCTCGAATGGCGGGTCCAGTCCGCGTAAGCCTTCTTGACGATCAGTTGTCCCTTCTCCTTGAGACGTTCGATGACGACCGAGATCTTGAAGGGACCCAGATTGGCCCGTTCCGATCCGATGGCGATGTTGTCGAAGTCGATGAATACAGCAATTTTCGATTCCACGGGGGATCTCTCCTCGTTGACGGGCGGCATCCTGAGGGGGAAGGTCGAACACGACGGGACGGCGACATGGATGCCCTTCCTTCGTTGTCGGGGGACGGCGGGAATCGGTGCGGTTTCATCACTCCGGCAACCTCTTCGCCACGGACGGCACGCAATCTGGGGAGCAACGCTCCTCGATCGCCGTGGGGGATCCCCATCTCCCAGGGAGATGGAGACCCGGAGAGCCTTCGGGAACCAGAGGAGGAATACGGATTGGCGTATCGAGGACGCCGACCGATTCGTTTCTCCTGCGACCCCAGGGGCGCTCCGGAATTTGTGCGTGTTGCAGAAGGCATCTTGCCGGATTTCAGAGAGGAATTCCTTACTTCTGGACGGTTCCGGCCCGTTGTTCCTACCGGTGATCGTTCCTTGCGCGCTGGGCAGCACCGGTCTTCATCCGTGGGGCGGAAGCGTCTCTCCTTCCCGCCGGAAACGGATCCCGAGGTCCCCCCTCGTTCGCGCCACGTCGTCCTGGACGTGTGTCCCTCACCAAGGCCGATCATCCATCCGTATCTCCCCATCAGGGTGCCGGGGCGTGACGGTTCATCTGCACTTCGATCGGACGACATCCGAGTCACAGTCGTCGTGCATCCTGGGAAGGATGCACGTGCCGGCCGGGAATGTCGAGACATCCAACCCGAGCGAACCACGGATCCCATCGAAAACGGACGGATGGGCCGAAGCGATTCGCTCCAGAAAGATCGGATCCAGGAATGACGGGGATGAAACGGACAATGACGATTCGATGGTGAAGATCGGATTCATGGGATCATCGTTTCCTTCTCTCATCACCCATATATACACCCTTTCGGGGAATTGTCAAGGAAGCACAGGATCGATGAATGATCGAACCGTGAAAGAGATTCCAGAGGCTCGTAGGAAGTCGTGAAGCCGGCGACAGAAAGTAGGATCTCGAAAATTCCATCCCCGTCGAAATCAGCGGCGGCCACCAACGCAAGGCAGGATTCATGAAAGACGCCCGAGAGACTCCAAGGGGGTTGAGAAGAGAGTCCCTCAACGTGATTTCTTCATGAATTCAAGATGTTACTGTATGATGACGTCATCTTGCCGCGCATCCGTGGGCCTTGCACCTTTCCCCATTTTCTGGAAGAATGGGGGAGATGCGAGCGCGATGGCGGTATGCCACGGGGGTATGCCGATCGCCTGGAGGAACCCGCGTGGACGTGACCCGAAGGGAACGATGGAACTCGATTTTCGGAAAGACCCCACGATTCTGAGCAAAATCGTCGATGCCATGGCCGACGGCGTTTTCACGGTGGATGCACATGGGAACTTCGTGGCCTGGAGCGAAGGGGCAGAGCGGATCACCGGTTACCGCCAGGAAGAGGTGATCGGCCGCCCCTGCACGATCCTCGAGGGGCCGAACTGCAAGGGGTTCCATACCCTCTCCGAACTCCTCGGCAACCCCTCGGCCGCCCCCGTGGGGATCTGCAACCAGGAGTGCAAGGTCCTCTCGCGGGACGGCCGGGAACTCTACCTCCACGGCAACGTCCGCCTCCTCCACGACGAGCAGGGAGCCGTCATCGGCGCCGTCGGTACCTTCACCGATCTCACCTCCTTCGTGCAGGCCAACGAAAAGATCTCCCTCCTCGAAGAGCAGACGCGGCATCGGGAAGCCTTCGAGCAGATGATCGGCAAGAGCCGCCGGATGCAGGAGATCTTCCGGAGACTGCGGCTGGCCGCACAGAGCGATGTGACGGTGCTGCTCACCGGCGAGTCGGGAACCGGAAAGGAGGTCGCCGCAGCCGCGATCCACGCCCAAAGCGCGCGCCGCGACAAACCCTTCCTTGCGGTCAACTGCTCCGCCATCCCGGAGGCCCTGCTCGAAAGCGAACTCTTCGGGCATGTCAAGGGGGCCTTCACCGGTGCGGTGCGTGACAAGATCGGGATCTTCGAACAGGCCCACGGCGGCACGCTCTTCCTCGACGAAATCGGAGACGTCGCTCCGATGCTCCAGCTCAAGCTCCTGCGCGTGATCCAAGAACAGGAGATCCGGCGGGTGGGCGACGAGCGCGGGCGCAAGGTCGATGTCCGCTTGATCACCGCCACGAACCGCAACCTCCAGGAGAGTCTCCGCTCCGGAACGATGCGGGAGGACTTCTACTATCGGATCCGCGTCTTCGAGATCACGCTCCCCCCGCTGCGGGAACGCCGCGAGGACATCCCCCTCCTCATCCGGCACTTCATCGAGAAGTTCTCGAAAATCTATGGCAAGGAGGTGAGAGGGATCGCACGGGACGCCCTCCAGCGGATGATCGCCCACCCCTGGCCCGGGAACGTGCGGGAACTCGAAAACGCGATCGAGCATGCCTTCGTGACGGTGACCGGGGAGAAGATCACCCTTCTCGACCTCCCGGAGGAGATCCGCAATCCCCAGCGCCGTCTTCCCCCCCTCCTGCGGCACCATTCTCCTCCACAGCGCAACGACGGGGATCTCAGTGAACGGGAACGGATCGAAGCGGCCCTGGCAAAGACGGGGGGCAACCGGACCCAGGCCGCGGAACTCCTGGGATACAGCCGCGTCACGCTCTGGAAGAAGATGAAGAAGTTCGGCCTGATCGGTTGACTTTCCACGAGGAAAAGGCTATCCTTCCTCCGATGCGCGAACGCCGGAGTGGCGGAACTGGTAGACGCGCCGGATTCAAAATCCGGTGAGGGCGACCTTGTGAGAGTTCGAGTCTCTCCTCCGGCATCCCCCCGCTCCTTTGAAGGTGCCCCGCTTCACGGACCGGCCAGACCCCAAGTTCCTCGAGACAACGTATCGCTTCCAGCGCCTCAGAACGCGACGAGGAGGGCGGCGCATGATCCACCAGAAGGAGATTCACATCCGGACGAAGGGGCATGGCGACATGCACGACATCACCGACGAGGTTCGGGCGATCATCCGGGAGTCGGGACAAGGGGTCGGGATCGTCCAGATCTTCAACGTCGGAAGCACCGCCGCAGTCGGCACGATCGAATTCGAACCGGGGCTGCGCAAGGATCTCCCCGAGATCCTCGACCGATTGATCCCCCCAAGCCGCAACTACGGCCACGAGCAGACCTGGCACGACGGCAACGGCCACTCGCACCTTCAGGCGACCCTCCTTGGCCCCTCGCTCACCCTCCCCTTCCGGGATGGCAAGCCGATCCTGGGCACCTGGCAGCAGATCTTCCATGTCGAATGCGACATCAAGCCGCGCGACCGCACGATCGTCGTCACCGTGATCGGTGCGATCGCTCCCTCCTCCTCCTGAGACGATGCCCCCCGCCTTCCCCCTCTTTGACACCCGCCGGTGCGCGGTGTATGATGCGAACGAGCCGAAACCGGGCCCACGATGAGGAACCCCAGATGAAAGAGCGGCGAAGATTCGAAGATCTCGTCCAGATCATGGTACGGCTTCGGGAGGAGTGCCCCTGGGATCAGGCGCAGACCTTCGAGACGCTCAAGCACTATCTGATCGAAGAAGCCTACGAGGTGATCGAGGCGATCGAGGAGGGGACGCCGGAGAAGATCCGCGAGGAACTCGGCGACCTCCTCTTCCAGATCGTCTTCCAGGCCGAACTGGCAAGACGGGAAGGGGACTTCGACATCGATGACGTGATCGAGGGGATCGCCGGAAAGATGATCCGCCGCCACCCCCACGTCTTCGGAGACGTGACCGTCAAGGATGCACAAGAGGTCACCGAGAACTGGGCGAGGATCAAGGCCAGGGAACGGCAGGAGGGAACCTCCGTGCTCGCAGGGGTTCCCCGCAAGCTCCCCGCATTGCTGCGCGCCCAGCGACTCAGCGAAAAGGCCGCATCGACCGGGTTCGACTGGGACCGCGTCGAGGAGATCCTCGAAAAGGCACACGAGGAACTCGGTGAACTCGAGGAGGCCGTCGCCTCCGGCGACCGCACCCGGATCGAGGCGGAAATCGGTGACCTCCTCTTCGTCATCGTCAACGTGGCACGTTTTCTCGACATGACGGCCGAGGAGGCTCTCCACCGTATGCTCGAACGCTTCATCCGCCGCTTCCAGCAGATCGAGGCGCGACTCGGCACCCGGCTCGGTGAAGCCTCGATCGAAGAGATGGAAGCCTTGTGGGAGGAAGCCAAGCGGATGGAGAAAGTAATGATGAGCATCCCTGGAGATCCACGAAAAAGAAGGGGGGGGACTCTCCCCATCGATGAAGACTCTCCGCTGCGCGATGTGGCATCGGATCTGGTTACCGAGAAAGGAGCGTCGGTCATGTTGCTCGAAAAGATGCGCACACACGATTTCGAACAGGTCGTCTTCTGCCAGGACCGCAACACGGGGCTCAAGGCGATCATCGCGGTCCACAACACCTCCCGGGGCCCCGCCCTGGGAGGCGCCCGTTGCTACCCCTATCCCTCCGAGGAGGCCGCGATCGAGGACGCGCTGCGCCTGGCACGGGGGATGACGCACAAGGCCGCCATGGCGGGACTCGAACTCGGCGGGGGCAAGGCGGTCCTTCTCCTCGACCCGCGCCAGAAGACCCGCGACATCCTGCGGGCCTATGGCCGCTTCGTCGATCGGTTGAATGGGCTCTACATCACGACCGAGGATTCCGGAACCTCGGTGCCCGACATGGACATCGTCCGGGAGGAGACACGTTTCGTCGTCGGATACTCTCCAGAGAAGGGGAGCAGCGGCGATCCCTCCCCCTTCACCGCCCGGGGCGTCGCGCTCGGGATCGAGGCGACCTGGCGGTATGCCACGGGAGAAGATTCGATCGCGGGACGCACGATCCTCCTCCCGGGCTGCGGCCATGTGGGCTCCCACCTTGCCCGGCGACTGGCGGAAAAGGGCGCCAACCTCATCCTGAGCGACATCTTCCCCGACCGGGCCGAAACGCTTGCCCGGGACCTGGGCGCCAGGACCGTGCAACCCGTCGATGCCTACCGGACCCCCTGCGACATCCTGGCCCCCTGCGCGCTGGGCGGGGTCATCAACGACGAGACGATCGAGACGATCTCCTGCCGGGTGATCGCCGGCGCCGCGAACAACCAGCTCGCCGAGCCGCGGCACGGCAGGATGCTCATGGAGAAGGGGATCCTCTACGCCCCCGACTACGTCATCAACGCCGGGGGCCTCATCCACGTCGCGGACGAATGGTTCGGCTATCAGAAAGCCCGTGTCGAGGAACGGATCGATCGGATCGCCGACACCCTCGTCGAAATCTACGAGGAGAGCAAGCGCTCGGGAGAACCGACTTCGGAGGTGGCGGATCGGCTCGCCGAGGAACGGATCGTTCGGGGGATCCTCCGGGATTGATCCGAATCCCCCCACCGCGGATGGGGATTTGCATGCCGGATGATGCCCCACCCGCCTTCCCGGAGAAGGGAGGCCGTCGTTGCGCCCCGACAGTGGTGAGCGGAAGACCCAGATGAGAGAGCGTTTCAAGGAACTCCCGCTCCCCCTTCGTCTCCTTGCGACGTTCCTCCTCCTCCTCCTCCTCCTCGCCTCGTGGGGGAACCTCGATCCCCTCCCCTTTCTCGACGAGATCGTCCTCGCCCTTCTCACCTACGCGGCGCTCTCGAGCTTCTTTCCGGAAGAGGACCCGCTCCTTCGGGAGGAGAAGCGGATGCGCAAGCGACTCCGCGAGAGCCGGCGGATCCTCGAGGGGCTCCACCGCCAGATCGGGGCCTTCGGCAAGGGGAATACCCTCGAGGAGGAGCAGCGCCGCCTCGAGGAGATCGATCGCTGGGCAAAGCGTCTCGAGCGCTCACTGCGGCGATCGAAGCCCCACCTCCTTGCCGCCTGCCGGGAGTGGAAGGAACTCGAAGGGGAGATCGCTCGCCTTTCGGCCCAATCTCTCGGTGCCACCACGAAGGAGGAGCGCGATGCCTGGGAAGAGGCCCTCAAGAGCGCGCAGCACCGCAAGAATCACCTCGAGGCGTTCCTCGTGCGTCGCCGCAGCCAGGCCGCCTCCGTGGAGAAGTTCTATCACCTCCTCTCCGATACCCGAACCATGCTCCGCTCCGCCTCGATGGAGGACCTCGAGAGGGGGGCCGCTGAGATCGGCCGACTCCTCGACGGGGTCCACGAAACGATCCAGGAGGTGGACGCACAGATGAGACGCCTGGAGGCGCCGGATGAAGCGACCGATCGTGTGTGAAGGGTTCTATGGCGATGAGGTGGTTCCCCTCACGCTCCCCGAGGGGACGCGGATCTTGCGCCCTCCTCCCCCTCATGCCCCCCTGGCCGACGTGGAGAGCGCAGTACGCGCGGCGCTCCAGGCGCCGATCGCCCATCGACCCGTCCGGGAACTCGTGGGACCCGGCGCACGGGTTACGGTCGCCTTCGACGATCCCGCCGTCGCCCCAATGACCGATCCCGACTTCCGGGAGATCGCGATCGGCGTCCTCCTCCAGGAACTGACCGAGGTGGGGGTGCGGCCCGGCGACATCCGGTTGATCTGCGCCAATGCCCTGCACCGCAAGTGGATGCGCTTCGAGTTGGCCCGGATCCTCGGCCAGGGAATCACCACCTTCTGGCCCCCCCACCGGCTCTACTGCCACGACGCCGAGGATCCGGCCGAGCTTTGCCATCTCGGCGAGACGGAGCGCGGCATCGAGGTGGAGGTCAACCGGGCGGTCATGGAGGCGGATCAGTTCTTCTACGTCAATCTCACGCTCACCCCCATGAACGGGGGATGGAAATCGATCGTGGTGGGGCTCTCCTCCTTCCGGAGCATCCGGCATCACCATCGCCCCTTCCCCACCACGGGTCATTCGATCATGGATCCGAAACGGAGCGCATTCCGCAAGATCCTCTGGGAGATGGGGGATCTCCTTACGGCACGCCTGGCTTCGGAGGGGAAGAAACCCTTCACGATCGAAGGGGTGCTCAACAGCGAAACCCCTCCCCAGATCGCCGCGGTCCATGCCGGTTCGATCCCAGAGGTCCACGAGAGGACCCTCTCGGTCCTTGCCACGCAGCAGAGCGTCCCGGTGACGGGGCAGAGCGATGCCCTCCTCCTCAGCCTTCCGAACCAGGATCCCTATTCCCAGTTCTCCACGATCAATCCGCTCCTCGTGACGAATCTGGCGCTCGCCTACAGCTTCGGCCTCTATGAAGGGGTTCCCCTCGTGCGGGAGGGGGGGGTGCTCATCATCCACCATCCTCTGACCGACACCTTCGACGATGCCCGCCACCCAGCCTACCGTCCCTTCTACGAGGAGATCCTCCCCGAGACGAAGGATCCCTTCGAGATCTGGGATCGCTACGTCGAGGACTACGCGCACCGCCCCGAGTTCCTGCACCGCTACCGGTATGCGTACGGTTTCCACGGGACACATCCCTTCTTCATGTGGAACAGCACGAATTTCCCCCGGCGGCATCTGGGACGGATCGTCTTTGCCGCGCCGCGCAAACCGGAGGTGGCCCAGTGGCTGGGATTCGAGAGCTTCCCCTCGCTCGATGCGGCGCTCGATTCGGTCGCCGCGGACTTCGGCAATGGCTTTTCGCTCACCTATCACCCCACCTTTCCGATCACGATCGCCAGGGTTTGCCCATGAGCCAACGGCAAGTTCGAGGAACGCCCTTCCCCGGCGGGGGGGACGCGCGGCGGGAAGGAGGTCCCTTCGGGCGACGGAGGGCGGCTTCCCCGCTCATCTGGGTGGGGTTTCTCTGCATGGGACTCCTTGCCCCCCTCTCCCTTCTTCCTTCCCCGGCGGCGGCCGAGACCTGGACGAGCGAGCGTCTGACGGAACGCGCGGAGCATTTCTACCGCGAAAACGACGGAGAGGGGATGTGGTGGGCCGCCGAGAAGTTCGATGAGATCGGAGACCAGGAGAACGCGGTCCGCTGGTGGGTTCGCTCGGGGCAGATCGACTTCTCCCTCGAGGTCGATCGGCTCGTCCGTTACCTCCAGAGGGGGCGCAATCCGAAGCGGCTCTACGAGATCGCCGACACGGAGTTCCGCCGTCTCCTCCTCCTCCCGCAACGACCCGATGATCCGAGGAAAGGAGCCGCGGCCCGCTATGCGATCACCGCCCTCGAAACGATGGCGAAACGCTTCGGCCGCCAGAAGGAGATGATCGCCTTCTTCGAGGAGGCTCGAACGAAATTGGGTGCCCCTCGCCCTTTCGAGGGCCTCCTGCGCCTGGCGATCGCCCGTCTCCATCAGGATCGGTGGCGGCAGCGCAAGGCGCTGGCGATCTATCGCAAACTCCTCGAGACCTATTCCGATCCGAAGGACGAGATCGAGGTCGGCATCCTCCAGGAGGCCCGGCGGTGGCTGGCCGCCGACGCGCTCGAACGGATGGACCTCGAAAGGGCGAAACGGCTCTACGGCGATATCGTCCGCGAGCGGGCCTTCAATCCGATCCACACGACGAACGCCTACTTCTGGCTCGGGATCTGCGCCCTCATGGAGAACGATCTCGTGAGAGCCTACCAGGCGTTCCTGATCGTCCGCAAGAAGTTCAAGGACTACGGGCACTGGGCGGTCCGGCTCAACGTGGGGCGCTGTGAGCAGTATATCGCGCTCCTCGACGATGCGCGATCGGGAAGTCTCCTTCGCCGGGTCCGGGCCACGCTCCTCCTCAACTCCGTGCGGTTGCGCCGGGGGAAGTATCCGTGGTTCCTGATCTTCTTCCTCCTTCCCCTCGCCTTCGTCGTGGATACGTTCGTGCGGAGTCGCTCCGCGCAGGCTCGGGGGGGGTGGGAGGACTATCCCCTCCTGGCCGGTCTCTTCGGAGTCCGGGTGCCCTGGCGGGTGGGGATCTGGCTCCTTCCAGGGGTCAACGCCGCAGTGCTGGCATTCTTCCTCGCCTTCGCCCTGGCGATCGGGGACGACGTGCTCCTTGGCCTCCTGACCACCTTCGTCACGCTCCTGGCGGCGATGGCCGTGACGCTGTGGATTACGCTCCTTCACCGGGTGAACCTCGATCTGGCACAGAAGCGCCCCCTCGCCCGGGGGGGACGGGTGGTGCTTCTCGCCGTCGCTCTTTCGGCGTGTCTCTTGGGGGGACTCTGGCTCCTTTCGCTCTGGCGCTACCTCACATGGGATCCCTACCGCTGGCGGGCGATCACCCAGGCATGGCGGCTGCGGTGAAGGGGGATGGAAGAAGGACCCGGGTGGGACGTCGTCTCTCCTCCTGGCTTTCGCGGCGGGATCTTCCCCTCTGGCTGGCGGGGATGGCGATCCTCCTGTCGGCCGGCGTACTCGACGACGGGATGGCGCTCGACGACTACGTCCATTATTTCCACGTCGTGGGGCTTCCTCCCGACATTCCGGGATCCTCTTTCGATATCTTCTCCTTCACCCCCCGGGATCCCGCGGTCCGGGAGAAGTTGATGCGGGAGGGGGGCGCGCCCTGGTTCATCGCTCCCCACCTCCACCTCGCCTTCTGGCGTCCGATCACATCGCTTACCCACAGTCTCGACTACCGCCTCTGGCCCGGGCAGGTGTGGTGGATGCACCTGGAGAACGTGTTGGGGTATGCGCTCCTCGTTCTCCTCCTCGCGAAGCTCTACCGGAAACTCCTTCCCGTGGCCTGGGTTGCGGGGGTGGCCGCCCTCCTCTATACGATCGACGATGCCCATGCGTTGGCGGTGGGGTGGATCGCCAACCGCAACGCTCTGCTCGCCGCGATCTTCGCGTTCCTTGCGTTCGATCGGCACCTGGCCTGGTGTCGGGAAGGGGGGTGGAGGGCGCTTCTGGCAGCCCTCCTCTTTCTTGCCATGGGGCTCCTCTCGGCGGAGGCGGCGATCGGGGTCGGGGCCTACCTCTTCGCCTATGCGCTCTTTCTCGACTCGGGGCGCTGGTTCGAGCGGGCCAGACGGCTTTTGCCCTACTTCCTCCTCGTCGTGGGGTGGCGCCTCCTCTACCGGCATCTCGGTTACGGGGTGGTCCATTCGGGGGCCTACATCGACCCGCTCCGGGATCCCGCGCGCTTTCTCCATGCCTTCGTGGACCGGGCCCCCCGTCTGCTCCTCGGGCAGTTCGCTCTTCCCCCCGCCGATCTTTCGATCTTTCTGCGGGGGGGGGGATCGTGGGCCCATTGGGGAATTGCG
This sequence comes from uncultured bacterium, assembly GCA_964616915.1. Classification (GTDB taxonomy): domain Bacteria; phylum Myxococcota_A; class CAZTSL01; order CAZTSL01; family CAZTSL01; genus CAZTSL01. Next base: position 830 of record CAZTSL010000008.1, on the reverse strand, counting down.
GCCGCCTTCCTGGCGGGATTTCTGTGGCTCGTGTGGCCCCTCCTTCGGCGGAGCCGGCGGGCAAGGTTCTGGCTTCTCGGGCTTGCGCTGGCCACGTTGCCCATCTCTGCGACCTTCCCTTCGGATCGTCTCCTCTACTTCGTGGGATTTGGGGCGTTCGGGTTGATCGCCGAAATCTTCAGGGAAATCGCTGGACGAGCGCCCGATGGGGCAGGAGGAGACGCCAGGGAGCGGGTGGGCAAGGTGATGCGCTGGTTCTTCGTGGGGATCCATCTTCTCCTCCCCCCGCTCCTCTTCCCCCTGCGCGCCTCGTTCGCCACGGATGTCAATCGGATCGTGGAACGCTCGAACCTGGGGATCGCGGCCGGCGCGAATCTCGCACAGCGGCGACTCGTCCACCTGCGGGCACCGAACCATTTCTTCCCGATGTACGGGTGGGTGATGCGCAGGTTTCATGGGCGTCCCCTCCCCCGGAGTGCCTGGTCGCTCGTGGGGACCCTCGGGAGCGTCGAGGTCTTCCGGGAGGATGCCCGAAGTCTTCGCATCACACCGGCGCGGGGATTCTGGTCCGAACCGATCGACAGCCTCTTTCGCGACGAGGGGTACACGTTGCGTCCCGGTGAGACGATCCGGCTCGACGGGCTGGTGATCGAGGCGGTCGATGCGCTTCCCGATCGGCGTCCCCGGACGATCCGCTTCCGCTTCGACGAGCCCCTCGAGGATCCCGAGTACCTCTTCGTCGTCTGGGAGGGCAACGGTTATCGTCCCTTCCCCCTCCCCCCGCCCGGCCGGGGGGTGCACCTCCCCCCCCTCGATCTTCTCGACATCTG
>CAZTSL010000007.1:67536-68309 GCA_964616915.1 uncultured bacterium | reverse complement strand
GGGTGTCGGCGCCGAAGTCGTTGCGCGCCTCGATCGTGACCTCGAAGGAACCGGCAGCCGTGGGGGTGAAGGTGACGAGCCCGGTGTCGGGGTCGATCGCCATCCCCGAGGGGCCGGCGAGGAGCTGCCAGGTGATCGGGGCGGTGCCGGTGGCCTCGGCCGCATATTCGTAGGCCACATCCACGGTGGCGCTCGTGGGGGGCGTGGAGGTGATCGTGGGGGGAATACCCAGAACTTCGAGGTCGAAGGACTGGCTGTCGGAACCGGCGGTATTCTCCACCCGGATCGTCACGGGGAAAAACCCTGGAATTTCCGGAAGATAGGTGACCCGTCCGGTAGAAGGATCGATCGTCATCCCCTCGGGTGCCTCGGGGAGGGACCAGGTCAAGGGGGGCGTACCGGTTGCCTGGGGTTCGTAGGTATAGCGTTGTCCCACCTGGGCGGTCGTGACCGGATCGGAGACGATGTGAGGCGCTTCTCCTTCCGTCGTGACCGTCACGGCGAAATTCTGGGTATCGCTGCCAAAGGCGTTCTGCGCCGTGAGAGCGACTTCGAAACGCCCGGTTTCCTCCGGAAGCCAGGTGACGAGACCCGTTCCGGTCTCGACGTGCATACCCACCGGTGCACGGTCGAGTCGCCAGGTGATCGGGGGGGTGCCGGTCGCCTCGGCATCGTAGCGGTAAGGTTGCCCGACGACGGCGGAACGAACCGGTACGGAGACGATCCGCGGGGGGACGCGATCCTCGCAGGCATCGCCGATCCCGTCCCCGTCG
>CAZTSL010000007.1:23129-67436 GCA_964616915.1 uncultured bacterium | reverse complement strand
GAATCGGTCTGGCCGGGGTTGGGATCCTGCGGGCAGTTGTCGCAGGCATCGCCGATCCCGTCCCCGTCGGAATCGGTCTGGCCGGGGTTGGGATCCTGCGGGCAGTTGTCGCAGGCATCGCCGAGGGTGTCGCCGTCGGCGTCGGTTTGTGCCGGGTTGGAGACGAGGGGGCAGTCGTCGCAGGTATTGCCGAAGCTGTCTCCGTCGGTATCGGTCTGTTCGGGATTGGAGTCCTGCGGACAGTTGTCGCAGGCATCACCGATTCCGTCTCCGTCGGTATCGGTCTGTTCGGGATTGGGATCCTGCGGGCAGTTGTCCGAGATATCGGGAACGCCATCGCGATCGGTATCTTCGCGGACGATGATGTAACCGGTCTTCTGCTCGATATCGGAGCCACCGGGTCCGGTGACCGTAAGGGAGACGGTGAAGGTACCGGCGTGGTCATAGCGATGTGTGGGATTCTCCTCCGTGCTCGTCGAGCCGTCGCCGAAACTCCAGAGGAAGGCGGTGATCGAACCGGTGGATCGGTTCGTGAAGGTGACGGTGAGGGGAACGGTACCGGCGGTCGGTTCCCCGACGAAGTCGGCTATTGGGGGGAGATCACCGCCGGGGAGGATCGTGAAGGGGAAACGGTTTCCCCGAACGGTGCCGTCGGCATCCCGGCGTTCGAAGAAGACGTCGTAGCTTCCGGCGGGCATTCCCTCCCCACTCCGCGCCAAGGGGGGAACGTGCGTGGTGCCCCGAACGACGTTGTTCATATAGACGGCCGGAGAGAGCGTCATCCGTTCGAGGGGGACGACGGCAACGAAGCCATCGGTGGATTGACCGATCCCCTCGAAGAGGAGGGCGAGTGCGGCCGGTGCCGGATCGACGAGGAGATTCGTGGCATAGAAAGTGAGAGGCTTCTGGACCTGTGCGGCGGAAGGGAAGAGGCTGAGCAACTGGGGGCGCGAAGAGGTGGGATCGAAGAGGACGATCTGGAGTTCGGTGCGGGCTCCCGCCTCGGAGACGAGCCCTTCTCCAAGGCCCCATACCGTTCCTCCCGATTCGACGGAGATCTGGTAGAGCACTCCGACCGGCCGTGCGAGGGTGAGCCGGCGCTCCTCGGGGAGGGGGAGACGTGTCTCGAAAAGGGTGGCTTCCACCGGTGCCAGCGTATCGGGGTCGATTTCGCGAAAGACGAGTTCCGCCGAATCGGGGAGGGTGACCTGGAATGTCACGGTCACGGCCAACTCTCCTGCTTCGAGGAGATCGAGGAGTACGGATGCCTGGCCCGAGAGGAGATCCTGCCCGACGGCCGCTCCGAGGAAGAGGGGTGTTTCGCCCTCCCGCAGGACGAGATCGAAGCGGCGATCCACCCCTGCTTTCACCTGGATCGGAGGGAGCACGGCCTGTTGAGCAGCGCCGAGGGCCTCCGTCACGTCCCGCCCCGAGAAGGTGACGGCCTGATCCACGTCTCCCGCCCGGCTCGTCACATGGACACTCACCTCCGAGACACGGGAAAGGAGTTCGGCATCGAGCGTCGCCGTGGGGAAGGAGATCTCCACGTTCACCGATTCGAGGGGAATCGTATCGGTTCCGACCTGGTCGCATCCGAAGATGGCGGAGAGGGTGGCCAGAAGGAACAGGAGAAGGAACGAGCCTTTCCTCCCCCCCTTGCGGTGGAGGGATTCAGGCGTTGGGTCACGGAAGGAATGGTTCATCGTCTCCTCGATGGCTGCGATTCGTCAGCGCAGGACGACCTCGACGGTGTACTCCTGGACGTCTTCCCCGAAAGGATTCTCGACGCGTACGGAGACGGGATGTTCCCCCACCTGCGTGATCGTGGGGGTCCAGAGGATTTCGCCGGTCGTGCCGTTGATCGCCATTCCCTCGGGCGCGACGAGGAGATCCCAGGAGAGGGGTTCCGAGCCGGTGGCGGTGACCTGGTAGCGGTACAACTGGCGGACCATGGCGGTTCGCACGGGGGCGGAGTTGATGATCGGCGCTTCGCCGTCGCAGGCGTCCCCTACACCGTCGCCATCGGAGTCGATCTGATCGGTGTTCTCGTCGCGAGGGCAGTTGTCGCAGGCATCTCCGATGAGATCTCCATCGATGTCCGCCTGATTCGGGTTGCTCTGGTCGGGGCAGTTGTCCGCGCCATCGGCGATGCCGTCGCGGTCGCGATCGCTGATCGTCTCGGCGGAGGTTTGAGCGCTCTGTCCGGTCGATACGTCGCTCCCCGCCTCCGAGGAGAGCGAGTCCCCACAGGCCGAGGAGAAGACGACAAGGAGCGGCAAGACCCACGTGAGCATCCGATTCGTCCTTTTCATCGCTAGATCCTTCCTGGTTCAGAGGGTGACGCGTAAGCCATGCATCCGTCGAGGTCACGATGCACGCCGCACGAGGGTGAGTTCACAACATTCCTCGATTCCCGAATCCTCGAGGGTCTCGTCGGGGTCGAGATCGTGGTCTTCGTATTGGAGGCTGTAGGGGATCTCCCCCTTCCGATCGGTGACCGGCACCCCCATCCGGTTCGTCAGGATGGAGATGATCTGGGAGATGGGCAGATGGCCGGGGAGGTCGATGTTGATCCGGTCGCCCGTATTCGGATAGACGACCGTAACGTTGATCATCCGGATCTGCTCCCGGAAGAGAACGAGCGTGGAGAGATCCTCGATGCCGGCGGAGCGCAGATCGTCGGTCGGTGCGAGGACCCGGTCGCCGAAACGGAGGCGGTAGATGATCGGCAGGCTGTTTTCCGCAATCGGCAGATCGAGGCGATGGATGATTCCGGGAAGGATTTCCCGCACCTGGACATCGTTGGAGATCGGAATCCCCACCGTCTCACCCCCCTCTTCCTCCACGATCCGCACGAAGACCGTGGCGGGGCGTGAGATCAGGACATCGAGCCGATCGCCGCTCTGGACCTTCGTCTTGGAGAGGGGAAGATCGAGATCGAGCGGGCGCTCCTCATGGAAGATCTTGTAGAGGAAGCGGCCGCTGCCATCTGGTTGGGGGATGCGCATCTTCGTGGCGATATCTCCCAGCAGATCCTTGAGGGGACGGGTATAGGGGAGGTAGATCTTGCTCTCGTCGCCGTCGATCAGATTCTTGAGATGGACGAAAACCGTCCGTTCCACGCGGATCAACTTGAGCGTGTCGTGGGGGCGAACTCCGACGGACTGGAGGGTATCGTAGGGGAGGAGATGACGGTTCTCGTAGAAGAGTTCGTATTCCATGATCCCTTCCGGATCCGCCGGTCCGAAGAAATGCTCTGCCTTACGGATCAGCCATGGGGTTCGGAGATCCTGGGGGAGCCGCATTCCGATCTCCCGGCCGCTCGTCTCCTCCATGATCGTGATCGGGATCTCCGTTCTGGGTCCGATCAGGATCTCGAGTTCGCTCTCCTCGGGGATGGTGGCGAGCGTCGCGTCGGGATCGAGGTCCTCTCCCTCGTGGCGGAGACGGTAGGGTTCATGGAAGCGGTCGAGGCCGAACTGGCGGCCGAGAACGGGGAGGAGGCGTCGGATCGGCGCCGCTTTCGGGAGTGCGAGGCGACGTTTCTTGTTCGTCGGGATGCTCACGACCATGTAGGCGCCTCGCTGTGGCGCTTTCTCGCTCTGCGCCAGCGGGGGGCGATCTCCGGCGGTCTCCTCCTCTTCGTCCCTCTCTGGCTCGGCGTTGCGTTCCGAGACGACGGTGGAAGCCCGGGGTGAGGTGATCGGCGTGCTCTTCATCTCTTCGCGTGCTTCCCCTTCCGGTGACGGCTGGGGGGTGGCGGTCTGCTGCATCGGTCGGACGAGACCGGGAAAGAAGCCGAGTGTGGTGTGTTCCCCTTCTCCGGAATCCTGGGGCTCGATGGGGATCAACCGCAACCGGAGATGCTGAACGGCCTTGGGGATATCGCTCACTTTCATCTCCGGGTCGAGCACATGTACGAGGCTGTAGGGGGGCTCCTCCCCCTCCTCGATCAGGGGGAGCTTCCACTTCTTGACGAGGGCGGCGATCACCGATCGCACCGTGACATGCGCCGGGAGGGTGAAGCGCTTGACCCGCCCATCGATGGCATTCTCGATCGTGACCGTGAGTTCCTGTTTCTCTTTCACCGTTTTCCTTTGCTGGAAATGCCGGCTCATGGCCCGGGCGTCCCAGGGTGAAGGCCCGAGGGGGTTCGGCCAGGTCTGCGCCGAGGTCCATATCGGGTGGCACGCTGCGGCGGATCGATGCTCGCGTCGCCTCCCCAGGGGCGGGGGGAAACGGCAATGGCTCCAGATACCGGATGATACGCTCCGGGAGTCCTATTCTAGCAGCAGACCAAAGGGAAAATCAAGTTGGCATCAAGGCATTTTTGCGCCGTAGAGGTGCCGGTAGCGAAGCCAATCGCGGGTGACGGTCCTCACGTAGTTTCGGGTTTCCGCGTAACGCATCGATTCGAGGAAGGCATCCATCGGGAGATCACCCCACTGGGAGAGCCACTCGGCCACCTTGGCTTCTCCCGCATTGTAGGCTGCGATCGCCGGAAGCGGACTTCCCAGGATGTGGAGAAGACGGCGCAGATAGTGGGCGGCAAGCAGGATCGAGACTTCCGGATCGAACAACATATCCGGGGAGAAGGGGGCCAGACCCAAGGCCCGGGCCAGGCGACGCCCCGTTTCGGGCATGATCTGGGCGATGCCCAACGCGCCTGCCGGTGAACGGGCCTGCGGATCGAAATGGCTCTCCGTGCGCATGAGCGCCGTCAACATCCAGGGATCGAGTTCCGGTTGTCCCTCGCAGACCGATCGCAGGACGCCTGCGTAGGCGGGGGGGTAGGCCAGACGCCAGAGGGGTCGGTTCCCCGCGGCCGGAGGGGTCAGACGAGGGGCAAGATCGTTCTCTGCAAGCCGGACGAGTCGGTGGTACCCTTCCGTATGAAGGTAGAGGGGGGCGAGCCATCGGAGGAAACGCTCGTCGTGGGGATTTCGCGATTCCACGCCCCGGAGTTCGAGGCGGGCATCGGAAGGACGGCCGATGAGGAGCAGGTGCGCCGCGCGCCGGATCTCCTCCATCCCTTCGTAGCGGAAGGTTTCCAGTGCCCCTTCGAAGGCATGGAAGGCCGCATATGCCGCTTCCAGCGTCTGCCGGTGCAGAGGGAAGTGTGGCTCCTCTTCCCCTCGATCGACGGCGAACACCTCTCGGAGGGCTCCGCTGGAGATCTCGCCGTGACGTGCCCGTTCCGGAAAGAGGCGTTGCAGGAGCGCAAGATCGTCCCCCTCTCCCAGGCGGAGGCGTGCCAGAGCACTGTAGTAGGAGTCCGGGGCTTCCGAAAGGAGCCGTCGGTAGGCCGCCTGTGCCTCCTCTGGTCGATCGAGGGCAGCGAGGGCACGTCCTTTCCAATAGAGCGCGCGTTCCGCTTCCTCCTCTTGGATCTTTCCTCCGAGCGAAGCGTCGAGATGTTCGAGCGCTTCGGCGAAGGCCCCGTTGGAGAAGGCGATCCACGCGAGGCGCCAGCGGGCATCCGAAGCGAACCGCGAGGCGCGGCGAACGACCGCCTCGTAGGCTTCGATCGCGCGTTCCCGCTCTCCCAATTCCTCGGCGACGAGGCCGAGTTTGAAGCGGGCCTCCTCGGCGTAGGAAGTGGCGGGGAGAAGGGAGATCAGCATCTCGTAGTGGGACCGGGAGGCCTGGAAGTCGCCGAGCCGCGAGAGGGTGAAGGCGATCCAGAAGAGGGCCTTCCCCTTCTCCCCCCCCGCCGCCTCGTAGGCCTGGAATTCCTGGAGTGCGCGCCGGTAGTCGCGCATCCGGAAGAGGGTGTATCCCGCCTCGAAGTGGATCTCGCGGTCGAGATCGGCATCGCCCGGAAGGAGGGGTTCCAGCGCGGCCCATGCGAGATCGAATCTTCCGATCCGCCGGAGCCGTCCGGCCCGCTTCCGCCGGGCATCCGCCGGCTCGGGGGGCAACGCCCCTGCTTCGGCGAAGTGGGCGAGTCGTCGCTCGATCTCATCGATCTGAGGGGGGAGTTCCTCCCGGAGCGCCAGGAGGATCGCCACCGCCGCCTCCCGGTTGCCGATCTCGTCGAGCCACGCGCTCTTGTCGAGCAGGGCCTCGACGCGAAGCGGCGTTTCGAGGAGGCGGTCGAGGGAGACGATCGCAATTCCAGGGCGCCCCACGTCGTGATAGAGCCGGGCTGCGGCCCGTTGTGCCGGGAGGTGGATCGGAACCTGGCGGTATGCCTCTGAGATTTCCTGATAGAGCGGAATCGCAGCCGTGGGGATTCCACCGTCCGCCAGGGCCTGCGCCATCTCTTCGAGCGCATATGCCGCGATTTCGGGAGATCGGCGGGCCGCTGCCCGGAAATGGGTCATGGCCAGCGAGCGTTCTTCCAGGCGCAGTGCTGCTCGTGCCGCAAAGAGATGGAGTTCCCCGGCATACCGCTGGTTGTGCAGCGTCTCCGGGCCGAGACGTTGCAAGACGACTTCCGGCGCCTCGCGCACGAGACGGCGGATCTGGAAGAGGAAGGCGAAATCCTCCGGGATGGCGGATGCCTCTTGCGCCCCCTTCGCAGGGGAGATGCCGATCAGGAGGCTCAGGACGGCGGACAAGGCGAAGCGGTGGATTCCATTCATCCTCTTTCCGTACAGGTGAGGAGCGTTGCGTGGCGCTTACTTGTGCTGGCGGGTCGATACGGTGGGATCGGGAAGGGTCTGATAATAGGCGGCGGTGTTCTTCTCCTCGATCTTCTTCCCGAGATTGGCCAGGAGTCGGACGAGTTCCTCGCATCCTCGTCCCGTCATTCCCGCGATTTCAAAGGTCACTTCCCCATCGGGAGCGATTTTGAACGATATCTCTACGCTGCTTGCCATTTCCGCACCACGAGTTTGAGGTTTCGTTCCCCGTCCACTTCCTGTTTCACGCAGGAGAATCCGGCCTTTTCCGTCTCCTCGAGGATCTTGAGCATTGCGTATCGCTGTTTGATCTCATCGAGGGTATCGTTGTGGCTTCGTTCGATATCGACGAGGGTCTCGAATGTACCGGAGGATCGTCTCCGGAATGTCAGGAGGGTGGCTCGTCCCTTCCGGGCCGAGAGGGCGTTTTCTCCCTCCTCTTCGACACGATAGCCCAGACTTTCGAGCGTATCCTTGAGTACGACCCCATCCCGAAACTCGGTCTGGATCGTCACGATTTTCGACATCTCTCTCTCCTCGGCTTGGCTTCACCGCGCTTTCTGGGCGCAAACGCCCTTCCCGGTCCCTTCATGAAGAGGGGGAGCCTTTCATGGTTTCATGATACTCGGTCCGTCGGTGAAAATCAAGGGGAGGGCTGTGTGGCCACCTGCGCATGGTCCCATCCTTTCATTCCCCTTGAAAATTCCTTCGCCTTGTGCCAGAATTCCTTCAGGGTTGGGGCTTGGATCCGAGGGATCGAAGCGTCTTGGGCTGCGACCGACGGTTCAGGGAGATTCGGAGAATGGAGAAGGAACGAGCAGAACGGAAGAGACGGAGCCAACAGCTTGCCCAGCGCTACAGGGTGATCCGCAAGGAGACCGAAGCGCTTGCCGCTTCCCTCGAGGTGGAGGATCAGGTCGTGCAGACGATGCCCGACGTGAGTCCCACGAAGTGGCATCGGGCGCACACGACGTGGTACTTCGAGACTTTCGTCCTGGGGGGCGATGATCCCGATTACCGTCCGATTCACCCGCAGTATCGTTACCTCTTCAATTCCTACTACAACGCGGTGGGAAAGCAGTTTCCCCGTCCGCGGCGGGGGCTCCTTTCCCGTCCCACGGTTGCGGAAGTGGGACGTTACCGTGACTGGGTCGATCGTCAGATCCTCGAACGGCTCGACCGGTGCGCTTTCACGACCGAGCAGCTCGACATCCTCGAACTCGGCCTCCACCATGAGCAGCAGCATCAGGAGTTGATCCTGACCGACATCAAGCACGTCTTTCACAGCAATCCGCTTCACCCTGCCTATTCGGAGACGACGCTCCCGCCGCCGGGGGGAGAGACGGCGCCCTTGCGGTGGAAGGCCTTCGAGGGGGGGGTCTATGAGATCGGGTATTCGGGGGAGGGGTTCCACTTCGACAACGAAGCGCCGCGGCACAAAGTCTATCTTACGCCCTTTTCGATCGCTTCCCGTCTCGTGACGGCTGGGGAGTATCTCGAGTTCATCGAGGCAGGGGGGTATCGGCGTCCCGAGTTCTGGCTCGCGGACGGATGGGAGCGGGTATGCCGGGAGGGATGGGAGGCTCCGCTCTACTGGAGCCGGGAGGGGAAGGTATGGTGGATCTTCACCCTTCACGGCTTGCGCCCCCTCGATCCTTACGAACCGGTCTGCCACTTGAGCTACTACGAGGCGGAGGCCTATGCGACCTTTGTCGGCGCGCGCCTCCCGCGGGAGGCGGAGTGGGAGGTGGCTGCGGCGGATCTGCCGATCAGAGGGAATTTCCTGGAGGATCGGCTTCTTCATCCCACGGCCTCTTCCAGCGCCAAGGAGGGGGAACTGCTCCAGTGCTTCGGGGATGCATGGGAATGGACCGCTTCCGCGTATGCTCCCTATCCCGGTTATCGCCCTGCGGAGGGCGCGCTCGGGGAATACAACGGGAAGTTCATGAGTGGGCAGATGGTCCTTCGGGGTGGCTCCTGCGTAACCCCCTACAGCCATATCCGCGCAACCTACCGCAATTTCTTTCCCCCCTCGGCGCGATGGCAATTCAGCGGCGTCCGGCTGGCACGGGATCCGACCTGATTCCCCAGATCCGGCCGGAGGCGGAGGACCTGCGAGATGACGAAAGGATCGCGATCGTTTCGAGCCTTCACGCCTCATCGGGAAAACCACAGGAGGGACCGGAGATGTGCGTCTCCGGGGGGTGGCCGCCTCCGGAGGGCCTGTTTCCTCTCCCGCCTGTGGGGACAGGGAGGCGCCGGGATCGGGATCCTCGGGGTCGCAATCGCACTCCTCTTCCTTGCCGGTGCCACTCTCTCCGACTGTCAGCCCACCCCGGAAGACTTCAGCATCGTGCTCCTCCCCGATACGCAGTACTACAGCGCAAACGGAGATTCTTCGGGGAATCCCTACTACCACCAGACGGCATGGATCGTCGAGAACCGGGAGGCGGAGAAGATCCGCTTCGTGCTTCACCTCGGGGACATGACCGACGGCAACACCGAACCGGAGTGGGTCGTCGCGGACAAGGCGCACGACACGCTCGACGCAGCGGGGATCCCCTACACCGTGATTCCGGGAAACCACGACTACACCCGTGGCGGGGGAGGGATCATCCGCGACACGGCCCGCTACAACGCCTGGTTCGGTCCGGAGCGTTTCGCCGGGAAACCCTGGTATGGGGGATCGCTCGGAACGACGAACGACAACAACTACGCCTTCTTTACCGTCGGAAATCTGAAATTCCTCGTCGTGAATCTCGAATATGCGCCGACGAGGGACGCGATCTGCTGGGCGAACGACCTCATCCGCCGCCATCCCACCCATCGCGTCATCGTCGTGACGCACTGCTACCTCTCCCACGGCGGCCAGGGGGCGGACAACTGCGCCGATGTCTACGACATGGCCGGCGGTGGGGCGGACACGCTCTGGGAGGAACTGATCCAACGCCACAGCAACGTCTTCCTCGTTCTTTCCGGGCATATCAACGACTCCGAACATGTCGAGCGGCGGGGCGTCTTCGGCAACGTGGTTCACGAAGTGTTGACGGATTATCAGTTCGAAGCCGCCCGGGCCTGTGGCCGTTTCGGCAATGGGTGGCTGCGCCTCCTTCGCTTTCGTCCCGCCGAAAACCGCGTCGATGTCGTCACGAAGAGCGTGGAGGCGGGGAACACGACCCTCTTCGTCGATGGGGTGCCCTGGTTTTTCTGTAACGACTACCTCCCGAATCCCGAGGGGAAGGATCACCAGTTCAGCTTCACCTACGACATGACCACGCCGGTGGTCTACCGCTTCTCCGAGGAGGGGAGCACGACCTTCCACGACCGGACCGTCAACGCAACGCTCACCGGAACGCATCTCACTCCCGATATCGACCGGAGCGTCACGGGGGAGAGCGTGGTCGTCTGGGAGGACGACAGCAATGGCAATGGTCTCTTCGAGATCTACGGCCGTGGCCTCTCCGCAGGGGGGTGCGAGACCTTCCCGGCGCGGGGGCTCAACGCCGTCTCCGATGGCCAGCAGCGCAACCCGGCCGTGGCGATCGACGATGCGGGGAACTTCGTGGTCGTCTGGGAGGACGACGCCGACGGCAACGGCCTCTACCAGATCATGGGGCGGGGCTTCGACGCCGCAGGCAACGAGCGGATCCCCCAATTCACCGTCAACACGGTTGCCGGCGGCCAGCAGCGCAACCCCGCGATCGATATGGATGCGGAGGGGAATTTCGTGGTCGTCTGGGAGGACGACACCGACGGCAACGGTCTCTACCAGATCATGGGGCGGGGCTTCGACGCCGCAGGCAACGAGCGAATCCCCGATTTCACCGTCAACACGGTCGCCAGTGGCCAGCAACGCAACCCCGATATCGCGATGACGCCGAGTGGATCGTTCGTGGTCGTCTGGGAGGACGACCAGAACGCCAACGACATCTACAACATCTTCGGACGGGGATTCGATGCGGCGGGGAACGAACGGATCCCCGATTTCATCGTCAACCGGGAGGGGAATGGCGAGCAACGGCGTCCCGATATCGCCACCGATGCGGAGGGGAACTTCGTGGTCGTCTGGGAGGACGACACCGACGGCAACGGTCTCTACCAGATCATGGGGCGGGGATTCGACGCGGCGGGGAACGAACGGATCCCCGATTTCACCGTCAATACGGTTGCCGACGGCCAGCAGCGCAACCCCGATGTCGGTGCCGACCGTGCGGGGAACTTCGTGGTCGTCTGGGAGGACGACGCCGACGGCAACGGGGTGCGCCAGATCCTCGCCCGGGGCTTCGATGCAGGGGGGAACGAGCGTCTCGCGGAGATGACCGTCAACACGAATGCCTCGGGGGAACAGCTTGCCCCCGCTGCGGTGCTCGGCGAGAACGTCGTGGTCGTCTGGGAGGACGACATGGATCGGAACGGGGCCTTCGATATCCTCGCCCGGGGCTTCGAGGCAGTGACCACCGGCCCCCTTGCAGGGCGCGTGGTCACCACAGGGGAAACGCTCGTGAAGGAGGGCTTCCCCGAACGGCATGGTCGGGCCTTTCCCCTCCCGATCGGAGGGCAGAACCGATAACCGTGGAAGGGCTCGACGCCCCTCCCCCATTCCGCTACGTTTGGTGAGCCCGATGGGTGTGCGAAGCGACGTTCCGTCGCAGGGGGGAACTTTCCCTGTACAACCCGTCATCGACCGGAGGATGTGATGATGAATCCGAACTCCCCAAAGCTTCGATCGTTTCTTTCGCTCCTCTCCGCCCTCTTCCTCTTCGCGGCGCTCAGCGCCCAGGAGGTTCCCTGTGCCGGGGAGCCGGAGTGTCCGTATCCTGCACTACCTGGTACTGGCGCCTACCTTCGGGTTCCAAATGGGGGGATCGAGGAGGGGAGTGGCACACGGGCGACACGCTGGACCCCGGAGAATAGCCGCTCCGCGGCGCTCGAACGCAGCGGCGTCGATCCGATCTTCGAGGGCTTCTCCTTCTCGCTGCGCGGGGATTTCTCCAATCCGGGCGGCCCGGGGATCGCCCAGGATCACGATTCGATTCCGGTGACGCCCGGGGAGACCTACGTCCTCAGCGGCTTCGTGAGGAATGGGATCGTCGGGGGAGGGGCGGCCTACCTCGATCTCGCCGACGTCTCCTTCGAACGACAGGCCGGTTCGACGTCGGGAGCCGGAGTCGTCGAGTTCGTCTGTGCCACCTTCACCGTTCCCGACGGGGTGAATGCCATCACCGTGCGCACCGTGACCGACGGCAAGATCGAAGTGGGTTCCTCCGCGCAATTCGACGAGGTCGCCGTCACGCCGATCGACGACTTCGAACGCCCGCCGGCCTTGCGGTGAGTGCATCCATGTGATTCTGGGGGCTGGGGGGGGAATCGGTCGAGGGGGCAGGCTGCGCGGCTGGAGAGGGTCGTTCCGGTCTCGAGGAACCGTTTCCTCCCCCGGCGCCCTTTTCCCTACCGGGGGGGGAGGAGGAGCCGTTTCCTTCCCCCGACTGCCTCGAGCGGGCTCTTACCCGAGCCTTACCGTTCGAATAGAGGGGGGGGGAGGAGGAGCCGTTTCCTTCCCCCGACTGCCTCGAGGGGTGGGGAGCGATGGGGCTTCGAAAAAACGAAGCCCGGTGTCGAGACACCGGGAAGCCTCTGTTACATGGAGATCGGATCTGGCTGGACATCCGTCCGGGCCAGGAATTGCTGCGAAGAGCGACGTGGCGCCCTCAGCCGATGGCGACGTGGATGCCGCCGGCTCCCCCGGATGGAGGAGCATCCGGCGAGCGCGATTTACTGCTGGCCTGCGTGGTTGGCCTGGTCGTCGTAGGTCTGCAGGTCGCGGTTCTTGGTCTCGTTGATGATGTTGCGCTCGGCGCTCTTGCCGGTGTAGTTGCGTCCTTGCAGCGAGGCGGTGATCCGACCGAACTGCTCACGGACCGTATCGCCGAAGACCGCCATGATGCCGATGGCGGCGATCGCGATGAGGGCCACGATGATGATGTATTCGGTCATGCCCTGACCTTCTTCACGCCGCAGAATGCTTCTGATCTTCCGGATCATTACAGAACCTCCCAGTTGTGGGTCGAAAGCTCGAGAGCCGTTTATTGCTGGCCTGCGTGGTTGGCCTGGTCGTCGTAGGTCTGCAGGTCGCGGTTCTTGGTCTCGTTGATGATGTTGCGCTCGGCGCTCTTGCCGGTGTAGTTGCGTCCTTGCAGCGAGGCGGTGATCCGACCGAACTGCTCACGGACCGTATCGCCGAAGACCGCCATGATGCCGATGGCGGCGATCGCGATGAGGGCCACGATGATGATGTATTCGGTCATGCCCTGACCTTCTTCACGCCGCAGAATGCTTCTGATCTTCCGGATCATTACCTGAACCTCCCTATTCCAGATGACGATTGTTCCGGCCCATGATCGGCCGAGGACCTCTCTTCAACAGGCGAACATTGCCGTCGATCTTGGATCGGACGTGCTGTTTCTGCCGTTGCTATTTCTGTAAAGACACGAACTCGCAGTCTTTTAAAAAAAATTTCGATGAACGTCTTCGGCAGGAATTTCATCACCATCCAATCGAGATCCGTAGCCATCATATCGGGATTTTCAGAAAGGGTCAAGTCTTTTTCGAGCGAGTTCGGGCAATCGGGGGTGAATGGGGGGAAAGAGGAGGATCGGGAGGAGGAAGGGGGCGGGAATTGAAGGTGTTCCAGAAGAGGGTTGGGCGGGAAGGATCCTCTCGAAGGGCCGTGAGGCAGGCGGCGAGCGTCTTCCCGGTATAGGTCGGTTCGAGCGGAATCCCCTCCCTTTCCGCCATCGTGGCGATCGCGGCCAGCCCCTCCGGGGTGGGGTGGCCGTAGCCCCGCCCGAAGGCATCCTCGCGGAGGTGGATCTCCCAGGGGGAGAAGCGGATCCTCGGAAGATCGGGGACGAAGCGCGCCAGAAGACGAAGGGTACGATTCGCCATCCGTGCGATCCGGAACCGATTGACCACGATCCGATCGACGACGCGCACCCCGACGATGCGGGAGCGGATCCCGGCAAGGCGGCTCCCTGCCAGGAGCCCGGCGATCGTCCCACAGGAACCGACCGCCACGTAGATCTCCACCGGTTCGGGGAGTTCCCCGGCTGCGATCTGGGCCGCGAGTTCGAAGGCCGCGTTGACGTAGCCGAGCGAGGAGAGCGGGGTCGATCCGCCGGGGAAGAGGAGGCGCGTGCGGGGATCGCGGCGCCGTTTCCCAACCCAGGTGGCGTAGAGATCGAAGAGGAAGCCCGCCATCGTGCGGCTGCGGTGCATCTCGACCCCTGCCTCCTGCACGAGACGCAACGTTTCCTGGACATGAGGCGTGATCGGTTGATCGAAGTGGCAGGAGACGACCCGCATCCCGAAAAGGGGGGCGTAGAGCGCCAGCGCCAGGACGAGATGGGAGCCGATCCCCCCCCCCGTCACGATCTGGCGGATCCCCGCGGCGCGCCACGCCCCGAAGAGGAACTCGAGCTTGCGGACCTTGTTTCCCCCATAACGTTCGGCGGAGAGATCGTCCCGTTTCATCCAGAGATTCGAGGCGCCGACCGCTTTGCCGAAGGCCGCGAGACGCTGAACCGGTGTGGGCCACCTTCCGAGGGGGAAACGGGGAAGAGCGGCCAGCCCGGGAAAGGCTTCCTCGAGGGGATATCTCGCCTTCTCCACGGCATCCTCCATGATCATGCCCCACCGGTTTCGGCGATGATCCCACGCGCGATGCGGGTGGCGAAGGCCATCGTCGAGATCTGGGGGGGAGAGCCGATCGACGTGGAGAAGATCGAAGTGTCGGCGATATAGAGCCCACGGATCCGGTGACTGCGGCCCCAGGCATCCACGTCGGAGCGGGCGGGATCCCGCCCCATTCGGCAGGTTCCCTGCGGGTGGACGCTCATCAAGGCAATCCGGTGGGGCTGCACCCCCCGTGCCCGGACGACGGAGAGTTCCCGCGGAGCGCGCACGAGCGTCGGTTCGGAATAGGGGAGGAGCACCTCCTGGGCACCGGCAGCCAGGAGGATCCGGGCTGCCTGCTCGATTCCCGACATCAGGCCGCGTTGGTCCACGCCACTGGGCCAGTAGGAAATTTCAGGTCGGCCGCCTTTTCCGGCCTTGACCCGCCCGCACGTCTCGTCGTGGAGGAGAACCCCGGCCACCGCCATGTGGGGGAAACGCTTCATCAGGGCGAAATGCGCCCTTCCAAGCCCCGGGAGCATCGAAGCGGTCCCTGCCGGATGCGCGAATCCGGGAATGAGGAAATAGCCCCCATAGCCATTCTTCTTGAAGGTGGCGAAGTGGTCCGTGTAGATCGTCTGTGGGGTGCCGCTCCATCCCTCGACCTTTTCCCGGAAGAAGCCGGCTACGGCGACGGAGGGGTGGAGGTGGAGCGTCTTTCCCGTAAGGGGGCCTGCAAGCCCACTTCGTTCGAGCAATACGGGGGTGTTGATCGCCCCTCCGGCGACGATCACGCGGGGGGCCCGGATCTCGAAGGGATGACGGGGGCTTCCCCTCTCCGTATCGAGCACCGTCCCCGTGACGCCGAGAACCCGTCCCCGACGATGCACGATCCGCTCCACGCGGAAATCGCTGCAGAGCGTCATCCCGGCGGCGAGTCCCATCGGGATGTAGGTGTTGAGCATGTCGCGTTTCCGGTCGAAGACGCATCCCAACTCACAGAACCCACAACCGAGGCAATCCTCCCGGTTGTGGAAGGGACGGCGGGCAGGGATTCCGAGACGTTCGCACCCCAGCCGGAAGAGTTCGTTGTTGCGGTTGACCTCTTCGGGCTTCACTTCGACGACCCGCAACGTCTTCTCCACCCGTTCGATGTCGGGGAGGAGTTCGTCGAGACCGATCTCGACCCCGTATTCCTCGCGCCACCGTTCGAGGATGGCCCGTTCGGGGCGGAAGGAGAGGCAGGTGTTGTGGACGGTGGAGCCGCCCACCCCCCGTCCCTGGAGGATCGAGATGCTCATGTCCCGGGTCGTTCTTCCCCCCTGATCCTGGAAGATCCTGGGGATCATCTCATCCTCCCGCTGGGTGAAATCGGTCCCCTTGAGATAGCTCCCCTCTTCGAGGAGGATCGTCTTTCGCCCCGCCATCGCCATTTCTCCCGCAGCCACCGCTCCCCCGGCGCCACTCCCCACGACGCAGACTTCTCCCTCCATCCGGAAGGGGGCATCGATATCCCGACCTCGAATCAACATCTTCCGCTCCTTCCCCGAATACACCCTCCGGTATCCTCGCGCCATCGGATGCATGATGGATGATTGCGTGCCATGAGAGACGAGCATAACACAAAACATGGGTGGTGTGTCATCCGGCGATTGCGCCTCGAGGCACGCGCTTGATTTTACCGGAGCGGGGATCTATATTTTTCGTAGGAGGATGCCGGAGACCGTCCCCTCCGACGAAGGGGGGGGAATGCTCGCGGGGCCGGTCCGCCAGGGGAAGAGCCCCCGCCGGGCTCGAACGGTGGCGCAGGGCATGCGACCGGCGTCGCGATCTTCGATGAGAGGGGGAAGGAAGATGATTCGTCAACCTGTGCTGGCTGGAACGTGGTACCCCGGAGATCCGGGGAATCTGGCACACGAGGTGGAATCGCTCTACGCGGAGGCTGCGCGGTTCCATGCGAGCGGGCTTCCGGGAACCCCACGGGCACTCATCGTCCCCCATGCGGGGTATCGCTATTCGGGGCGTACGGCGGCCGTGGCCTTCCAGTATCTCATGGGCCATTCGATCGATCGGGTGATTCTGCTCGCCTTTCCCCACCGCTACTGGCTCGATCGGCTGGCGCTCCCCCCCTTCGAGGCGTGGGAGACCCCGATCGGCCGCATCGAGGTCGATCTCGAAGCCGCCCGGGCGTTGCGGCAAAGCGCGCTCGTCACCGAGATGCCGCAGATCGATCGCGACGAGCACTCCGCGGAGATCCAGCTTCCGCTGTTGCTGCACGCCGTGGGGAAAGAGACGCGCCTCCTCCCCCTCTATGTGGGGGAACTCTCTGGGGAACGGTTGGGGGAGGCCGCGCGGCTTCTGGCTCCCTACCTCGATGCGCACACGGTGATCGTCGTCAGTTCCGATTTCACCCACTACGGCGCCCATTTCGACTATCTTCCCTTTCCGCCGGACCGCAACCTGCCAAGGAACCTGGCGCGGCTCGATCTGGGGGCGGCGGCGGCGATCCAGCGGTGCGACCCGGAGCGTTTCTCGGCCGAACTGAGGGAGACGGGGGCCACGGTCTGCGGCCGCAACCCGATTCGCCTCCTCCTGGCGATCCTCGCCGACTACCGGAGGAGACGGGCGGTGGAGCCGTGGCTCCTCCACTACGAGACTTCGGCCGAGATCACGGGAGATTTCCATCACTCGGTCAGCTACGTGGGGATGCTCTTCACCGACCGTGGCGCCACGATTCCGGAAGGTCCGCTGAAGAGGGAGGAGGGGGAGATCCTCCTCGATCTCGCCCGCAGATCGGTGGCCTCCGTGACGAGAAAGGGGTATCCCTTCCTCCTCGATGCCCGGCAATCCGATCGTCCCTCGATCCCCCTTCGCCTCCACAAGGTTCAGGGGGCCTTCGTCACGCTCTGGAGAAAGTCGGGGGAACTGCGGGGGTGCATCGGGAGCGTCACCGCGGCGGAACCCCTCTATGAGACGGTGATCGAGATGGCCGCGGCCGCGGCGCAGCGCGACCCGCGCTTCCCCCCCCTCGATGCGGCGGAACTCGACGATATCCGCATCGAGGTCTCGGTCCTCTCTCCCCTCACCGAGGTCGGATCGATCGGAGAGATCGAGGTGGGGACCCATGGCGTGCTCCTGCGCAAGGGGTACCGTCAGGCGGTCTTCCTCCCCGATGTCGCACCCCGGCAGGGATGGGATCGGGAGACCCTCCTTCGCCAGCTCTGCCGAAAGGCGGGCCTCCCCGAGGATGCCCATCTCTCGGCCGACAGCCGCCTCTATCGCTTTACCGCCGATGTTTTCGAAGAGGCATGAGGGGAATGTGCAGGGGGGGCACGGAGGAAAACTCGTAGAGGAAGGGCGAGCACTCGGCGGGAAGCGCCGCACAGCGGAGGATGAAAATGTATCGATCGTCGCGTTCCTTACGCCTCTTTCCCCTCCTGCTGCTCCTCCTCCTCGCCGCTGGAAGCGGGGGTGGGGGGGGAGGGATGCGGGTGCGGGAGCCGGTCCTTGCCGGCGCGTGGTACCCCGCCGATCCGGCTGCGCTGGCCGGAGAGATCGTTTCCCTCTATCAGGCGGCGAGGCCCTATTCCCCCGAAGACCTTCCGGGGGAGCCCTTCGCGTTCATCGTTCCGCACGCGGGGTACCGCTTCTCGGGGCGGACCGCGGCCACGGTCTTCCAGGTCCTCAAGGGGAGAAAGATCTCCCGCGTCATCCTCCTGGCGTTCCCCCACCGCCATCGGCTCGACCGGCTGGCACTCCCCCCCTTCGAGGCGTGGGAGACCCCGATCGGCCGCATCGAGGTCGATCGGGAGGCCGCCGAGGCGTTGCGGCGAAGCGATCTCGTCACCGAGATGCCGCAGATCGACCGTGACGAACACTCCGCCGAGATCGAGATTCCGCTCCTCACCGCGGTGCTGGGGGGGGAGACCCGCCTCCTTCCCCTCTACGTCGGCGATCTCTCCAATGAGATGCTGCTGCGTTGCGCCAGGCTCCTTCGTCCCTACCTCGACGAGGGGAGTGTGATCGTGGCCAGTTCCGATTTCACCCACTACGGGAAGCGGTATGGCTTCGTCCCCTTCCCGCCGGACGAGCGGGTCGAGGCGCGGCTGCGCGCCCTCGACCTCGGGGCGGTTGCAGCGATCCAGAGCCTCGATCCAGGCCGCTTCCTCGGCTACCTCCAGGAGACGGGGGCCACGGTCTGCGGCCGCAATCCGATCCGCCTCCTTCTGGCGATCCTGGCGCTCGACCGGGATCGGGTCGCCATCGAACCTCGGCTCCTCGACTACGAGACTTCGGGACATCTTACGGGGGACTGGACCTTCTCCGTCGGCTACGTGGGGATGCTCTTTGGCCGGCGCAAGGGGCGGATCCTCGATCGCCCCCTGGAGGAGAAGGAGCGGGAGATTCTCCTCGACCTGGCCCGAAGGTCGCTCGAATCGGTCGTCCGTAAGGGGTACCCCCTCATCCTCGATGCCCGCGGGGGAACGCGCTGGGAGATTCCGTTACGCCTCCACAAGGTGCAGGGGGCCTTCGTCACGCTCTGGAAAGGGGAGCAACTCCGGGGATGCATGGGGAACGTCGTGCCCGTTTCCCCGCTCTACCAGGCGGTCATCGATATGGCGGCCACGGCCGCACGGAAGGATCCCCGTTTTCCGCCGGTGCGCCCCGAGGAACTGGGGGAGATCCACATCGAGGTCTCGGTCCTCTCCCCCTTCGAAGCGATCGAGACCCCTTCGCTCATCGAGATCGGGAAGCATGGCGTGCTCCTGCGAAAGGGGAAGTATCAAGCGATCTTTCTGCCGGACGTCGCGCCCCGGCAGGGGTGGGACCGGAAGACCCTCCTTCGCCGGCTCTGCCGCAAGGCGGGCCTCCCCCCCGATGCCTGGCGGGAGAAGGATGCGCGGCTCTACCGCTTCACCGCGGAAGCCTTCGAGGAGGCCCATCCCCCCCGGAAAACCGCTCACTGAGTTGCCTTTACGCCGTCTTTCCCGGTGTCGTGGGGGGCGGCGTAGGGGTCTCCTCCCCTTCTCCTTCGAGGGGGTCGAAGGAGAAGCCATTCCCCTCGTCTTCGTAGAATTTCCGGACACGGTCGAGGAAACCCTCGACGTGGTTGCGCTGTTTCCAGCAGAACTCCCCGAAGAAGCGCTTCATCCCCGGTGTCTGGAGCCAAATTCCGATCTCCCGGGCAACCCCTTCGACGAGGGGGCTGGGGAGATCGTGGGCCTGGACGAGGAGGTAGATCTTCTCGAGATGGCCGAAGAGGATCTCCCGGCAGAGGAGATCCTCCGGCCCTTCGGTTGCCTCGAGCTTCTCGATGTCGGGGTGGTTCGCCAGGGCTGAAAGGACCGGTTCCTCCTGCCGCATCCATTCCTTCATCGCAAGGATCCCCTCGATCACGTCGATCTCCCCCTGGATGGGGACTTCCGATCTCTTGAGGAGTTTCCATTGCAGCAGGAGGGCAAAGACGAGACATACGCCGAAGATGGCGAGAAAGAACTCCATGATGTTTCCTCCTTCCTCTCTCCTCGATCCCGACCACGCCGGGAGACCCTTCCCGCTGCGGAGGGAAGGAATTCCCCACGGGCAAGGGGGAGAAACGATGCCGTCCGCTCCTTTCCGGAGTACATACTCATCCGGAATCATCCACAGAAGAGTCTAGCACATCGAGGCAGATCTTTCACCCATCCACTTGCGACCTTGTCCCTTCCGCAGGACGCCTGGCGCGCAGGAAGGCCACCGGTGTCTCCCAGGGGAGGGTGCGATCCCTCAAGCGGGAAAGGAAGGTCGCCCGGAGCAGACTCGCCTCCTCGGAGGAAAGGGATTCGGCGACCCGTTCGCCGTAAGCCTTCCTCTCCGCGGTGGGTCGCGGGGGAAACCAGCGATCGAGGAGCGCCGAGGTGACGTGAAGTTCACGCGGAAAGCGCTGGAGGCTGCCCGTGACCTCGACGAAGCCCGCTCTTTTCAACATTCCGAGGAGATCGGGAAGATCGCAGTGCGCCTCGTAGATCGCACCTTCGGCCCGTGTTACGGCCTCGATCGTTTCGGCGGGGAGGGGGGAGAGATCGACGAAGCGGGAGAGACGGGGGGCATGGCGGGGGAGCGTCTGTGCCAGGGAAATGCGACCGGACGGCGCCATCCACGCCGCCACCCCTTCGAGCCGGCGATCCCCTTCGTCCAGCAGGGGGAAGGGGTCGTAACCGATCACGGCGTCGAAACGGACATCCCATCCAGGGGGGAGCTGCGGGGATCTGCCCGGTGTACTGGGAAGCTCCCGAAGCAGGATCGGGCGCTCGATTTCGGGGAGCATTTCGATCTGGGCTTGCAGGAGGGCTTCTTCCCGTTCGTCGGTGACGAGTGCCCACACCCCCCCCTCCGGCACCCGGCGCAGCGCCTCCCAGAGGAGAAAGGTGCCCCCGATGACGAGAACCCGGTCGTTCCGGCGCAGATGGGCGCCCTCGATCACACGGCTGCGGATCCCTGCAAGCGTTCCCACCACGCCCCGGTCGATCCGGGCGATCCAGCGTTCCCGTTCCCGGGAGAGGCTGCTTCCCGAAGAAGCGGCTCGATCCTCCGGGGGCGTGTCGCGGGGTCCGGCGAGCATGGCGGCGAGCTGGATCTCGCGCCTTCGCGCCACCTCTGTGGCGATCCGGCGTTCGGCTCCCTGCATCGAAGGGGTGTAGAAGGTTCGGCCCTGGAGCGCATCGGGGAGGTACTGCTGGGCCACCCAGTGCTCGCGGTAGGCGTGGGGGTAGAGGTAGCCTGCGCCATGGCCGAACCCCTCCGCGTCCCGGTTCGGGTCCTTGAGGGGATCGGGAACCTCGCCGTGCCCCTCCCGCTCCACCGCGGTCAGGGCATCGAAGAAGCCAAGGGTACTGTTCGACTTCGGCGCGGTGGCGAGATAGAGGGCCGCCTCGGCGAGATGGAAGCGCCCCTCCGGCATTCCAACGTAGTCGAAGGCGCGGGCGCAGGCGACCACGACCTCGATTGCCTGGGGATCGGCAAGCCCCACGTCCTCCGCAGCCAGGATGAGCATTCGCCGGAAGATGAATCGAGGGTCCTCGCCGGCATGGACCATCCGGGCCAGCCAGTAGAGGGCGGCATCGGGATCGGAGCCGCGCAGGCTCTTGATGAAGGCGCTGATCGTGTCGTAGTGGAGATCCCCCTCCTTGTCGTAGAGGACGGCTCGGCGCTGGATCGACTCCTCCGCGGTGGTCAGATCAATCCGGATCACGCCCCGGGCGTCGGGCGGCGTCGTCTCCACGGCGAGTTCGAGGGCGTTCAAGAGGGATCGCGCATCTCCATTGGCCACGTCCACGAGATGATCGAGCGCCTCGGGGGCGAGGGAGACCTTCCGGTCGCCATATCCTCGTTCGCGGTCGGATAGGGCAAGGTGCGCGATCCTGCGCAGGTCGTGGGGGGAGAGGGGGCGGAGACGAAAGATCCGGCTCCGGCTCACGAGCGCGCGGATCACCTCGAAGTAGGGATTCTCCGTGGTAGCGCCGATCAGCACGATCGTGCCGTTCTCCACCCAGGGGAGGAGCGCATCCTGTTGGGCCTTGTTCCAGCGGTGGACCTCATCGACGAAGAGGATCGTGCGGGTGGGCAGGAGCCCCTCCCGGCGGGTGCGCGCCCCTTCGATGGCGGCGCGGACCTCCTTGACGCCCGAGAGGACGGCGTTGAGCGTGACGAAGTGGGCGTGCGTGGTGTTGGCGATGATCCGGGCCAGGGTGGTCTTCCCCGTGCCGGGAGGGCCGTGGAGGATGAGGGAGGAGAGGCGGTCCGCCTCGATCGCGCGGCGAAGGAGGCGCCCCGGTCCCACGATCTCCTCCTGCCCCACGAACTCGTCGAGCGTCCTCGGACGCATCCGATCCGCGAGAGGCGCCTTGGCCGATGCAGCGGTCATCGTCCCTTCTTTTGCAAGAGGAACTCCGCAAATTCGAAGTCCTCGAGCGTATCGATGTCGATCGAGCGTTCCCGCGGCATGAGATAGGCGTAGGAATTCTCCGAGTAGTAGGTGCCCCTTTCGAGGAGGGCATGGCGCATCACGTAGATCACGCCGTTGGGGCGATAGCTCTTACGGAGCATCTGGCGGTTGGGCATCATGTTCGTATCGAAGATGTCGTGGAACCGGAGATCTTCGTCGATGAACTTGTGCCAGAGAATCGGATGGCTCTCCTCGGTGTAACTGATGACGGAGTCGGCATTCTTCTCATGGAAGAGTTCGATCGCCGCGTCGATGTCCTCCGGGGTGGCCAGGGGGCTCGTGGGGAGGCTCACCGCCACGCTTTCGATCTTGCACCCCCGTTCCGCCTCCAGCCGCCGCAGGGTGTAGAGATAGGTCTCGATGGCGGGCGAGGTGTCGGTGGCCAGTTCGGGGGGACGCATGAAGGGGATCGAGGCGCCATGGCGCCGGGCGACCTCGGCGATCTCCGGGTCGTCGGTCGAGACGATCACCTCGGAGACGTTCCGGGCCTTTCGTCCATTCTCGATCGCGTAGGCGATGAGGGGTTTGCCGTTGAGGTTCCGGATGTTCTTTCGGGGAAGTCCCTTGGAGCCGCCACGGGCGGGGATGATGAGGATCATCGTGTCTCCCTGGGAAGTGGATGAGCGGGGACACCGACGACGGTCGTCTCCGCTGGAACGTCCTTGACGACGACCGCACCGGCCCCGACGATCGCGCCGGGACCGATGCGGATCTCCTGTCGGATCGTGGCGCCGGCGCCGACATGTGCCCCCGCGCCCACCTCGACGGTGCTGGCGAGTCGTGCGCCCGTGGCGATATGGACGTGGTCTCCGATGCGGCAGTCGTGTTCCACGATGGCGCCCGTGTTCACGATCACGTTCTCCCCGATCACGGCGGCGGCGTTGACGATGCTGCCGGCAAGGAGCTGGACGCCGGCCCCGAGGTGCGCCGAGGGGGAGACGATCGCGCTCGGATGGACGATCCGCATCGGCTCGAGCGCGAAGGAGCGTCCCAAGGCATAGAGCCGGCGGCGCAGATCGGTGGCGCCGACCGACCCGACGGCGACGACGAAGGTCGCTTCGCCCCCTTCGGCGAGTTTCCCGATCCGTTCGTCTCCGCCGAGGACGGGGAGTCCGAAGCGTTCCTTTCCCCAGAGGGATCGGTCGGGATCGAGGAGGACCCCCCTTCCGGAGAAACCCGATGCCCGCAGGGCCTCGATCAACACCCGTGCATGTCCCCCGGCCCCGAGGAAGATGCAGAAGCGTGCTTCGTCCATCGCCATCACCGGATCGCGGCGACCCGGGGGGGCTCGGAGGATTGTGCGGCGTTCATGCGGGAACGCTGCTCCATCTGGGCCAGGGATTGCGTCGCGGCATGGAGGAGTTCTCGCCCCCGTTTGTGGCGACGCCGGGCAAGACGGTAGATCCGGATGAAGGGGTTCTGATGGAAGCGGACGAAGCTGCGCAGCTTCTGCTCGGTGTCCCCATCCCCGATCCTGCCGAGCGCCTTGATCGCCTGGATCTGAATGTCACCCGAAAAGATCCGTTTCATCGCAGCCGACTGCGGCCGGACCGCATTGACGAGGAAGTCGCGCACCTCGTCTCCCCCGATCTTGCTCAGGCTGAGCAGGATCGTCTGTCGGTGGACGGGATGGGCGAAGAAGAGGTCGATCAGTTTCGGCGTGGCCTCCCGCGAGTGGGGGCTGCCCAGGGCCAGGATCGCCTTCTCGCGCACCTCCTCGTTCGGGTCTTCGATGAGCCGAAGCGCGATCTCATGGGTATGGCGGTTGTGGTGTTTCGCCAGGGCGGCGATACACTCCCGCCGGACCCGGGGATCGGGATCCGCCACGATCTTCTCCAGCGTATCGAGCGTCTCGAAGGCGTCGAGTTCGGCCATGAGGTCGATGATGTTGCGCATGATGTACCAGGCTTCGTCGGTCAGCGGTCCATCCTCGGCGTTGCGGGGGAAGACGTTGGCATCTCCGAGGGACTGCAACTTGAAGCGAAGCGCCGGCACCGTGATATCCTTGAGCCGCAAGAGGAGGTTGTAGGTGCGGTTGCGGACGGTACGGTTGTCGTCGAGGAAGAGTTCGAGGAGTTTCTCCACGACCTGTTCGCTGTTGAGATCTTCGAGGATCTTCTGGCAGGCCTCGATCGTCTCCTTGCTGTCCTGGGCGAGCCCGTTGCAGACGGCCTCCACGAATTCCTCGTCGGCTGCGAAGTTGGAGAGCGCGGTGACGCAAAGTCCCTGGAGGACCTTGATCCGTTCGTCGAGGTTCTCCGCCAGGGGGGTGCCGTATTTCGTCTTGACGAGGATCTTGCGGAAGAGATCGATGATCTTGAGGGCATCGGGGTAGCGGAACTGGATGACGAGCTTCTTGGCGACCGAGGAGAGGACCTCCATGATCGTGACGGCCACATCGACGTTCGTCTCCCCGCGGGTGAAGCGAACGGAGAGCTTGTCGATCACGGTGCGCAGCGTCGTATCCTTGTTTCGCGCGATCGCCACATCCATCATCTTACCGAGCGTCTCGATCGCGTATTGGCGTTCGTGGGCCGTTGGGTTCTGTTCCATCGTCTCGATGAGTTCATCGACCATCTTTCGGGCCGCGGACCAGGAGAGCTGATCGCGCAGCCCCTCCTCCTCGAAGATCGCCTTGTCGAGGAGTCCGGGGTCGAAGGCCACGACGATGCGGGCGAGGGTCTTGCGGATCGAACTCTTTCCGTCCCCCTTGATCATCTTGTGGAAGGCGGCCCCCAGTTCCCCGTCGTGGATGCTCTCGTCGTCCCCCTCCTTCAGTTTGCGCAGCACCTCGGAGTAGATGATGTTTTCGAGCTGTTTTTCATCCGCGGTGATGCTGTCGAGCTTCTGGTCTTCGGCATCGTAGGAGATGACGCCATACTTGAACTGATCGACGACGATATGGGAGACGCCCTTCTTTTCGAGGATCCCCTTTACACCACCCCGCTCCCGGATCTGTTTTTCGGTGAGGGAGAAGACGAGGCAGAACTGCTTGACCTCTTCGAGGTTGACCCCGCGGTGGAAGGTGACGCTCGTGAGGTTGCGTTCATCCATGGCCTCCAGGAAGTCGGTCAGCGCCTTGGTGGTCTTCTTGATCGGGATCTCGTCGACGAGGAGTTTCCCCCCCATGATCGTGAGGGTGATGTGCTCCTTCTCCATGAGGTTGGCCTCGAGCGTGCTGACGATCGTGTCCATCATCGGGGCGACGCCGGGGTGATCGGGGGGGTACATGCTGATCATCCGGAACATGAGGGCGAAACGCTTGACGATGTTCATCCCCATCCGGCGGATCATCCCCTCGGAGAGGCGATCGGCCATCTCGCTCGAGCCTTCCTTGACGCCCGACTGGAGCGAGCCGCCCTCGGCGTACTGCTGGATCATCGCGTCGGAGATCGTGAGGCGGTATTCCGTCTCCGTCACCTTCTGGAAGTCGGCCTCTTCGAGTTCCTCCCGCAGGCACCCCCAGGTGTTCGAGCCGAACTTCTCGAGGGAGATGTGCATCTCCTTCTTGTCCACGTCCCGCTCCACCGCATTGATCACGCAATCGACCGCATCGAGCCGACATTGGGGAAGCCCCGCCTCCTGGAGGCGGTCGGCCAGCAGGATGAGGATCTGGAGCATCATCGCGGTCTTCGTGCGGACCAGGTTCACGGAGTTCGACTTGACCTTGGCGAGTTCGTCGAAGAGACGGGCGAGCCGGCTATAGCGCTCCTCCCGCTTGCAGCGCGCCACGAGGGAATCGAGCGCGGGCTTTCCCATCTCGTTCTTCATCGCCTGCCAGTTGAGGAGGACGAGGAAGATCCGGGCAAACGATGTGTTCTCCACGGAGCTGTCCACGATCTTTTCCACCAGCAATACCCTGGCCTGATCGTCCTGGTCGCGCAACCAGTTGCCGATCAGCTTCTCCTTCTTCTTGATCCCCTTGGTCTGGGCGAGCTGACCGGCGATGTACATCAGACTGTTGTATTGCTCCGGAGAGAGGCTGACTCCTTCCGACATGGCTTCCGACTCCTGAAGGTAAGGGGAAACACGGCTGTTCCAGATCCGGAAGTGTCCATTCGAGAAACGAAGCGGATCCCTGGAACCTCGACGCTCCAAACGATACCCAATTATACACGAAGATTCCGTTTCAGGGAAGTCTTTTTCTCGGTGGCACTGAAGAAGGAGCGAATGCTCTCGGAGATACCGGGGGGAGCGCCCTCCTTCCCATCGGCTCGTGGGGAGATTCGGGGGACGCATCCTCCCTTGCGCCCTCCATGTGCCTCTGCTAAGGTAGGAGAGCTGGATCTGCCGGGGACACACTTTCCCATTCCTCGGCGTTTCCGAAGAACGAATCGGATCGCAGGAAGAACCTCCGCACGTTCATGGCGAGTTCAACCTTCCAAGGCACCTCCCGGTTTCTCCTCCGGCGTCACCTCGGTTGCGGTGGTTTCGGGACGGTCTATCATGTCCATGATCTCGAGTTCGGACGTGATGTGGCACTCAAGGTGCTCCACGATCCTTCCCCGGAGGCGCTCTTGCGGTTCAAGCGGGAGTTCCGGTTCCTGGCCGAGGTGCGTCACCCGAATCTCGTGCGCCTCTACGAACTGATCTCGGAAGGGGGGGCGTGGTTCTTTACGATGGAGTTGATCGAGGGGGCTCCCCTCCTGGCGCACCTTCGGGGGAAGCAGGGCGTGGATTCCCCGATCTGGGCGGCCCAGACGAGCGAGATCTCGGAGGATTCCTCGGAAGACCGGGAGGATGCCGCCCCCTCGCCGCCGATCGCCAGAGAGCGGATCGGGGAGGTCCGGGAGATCTTCGCCCAGCTTGCCCGGGGGATCGCCGCGCTCCATGAGCATCGGATCCTTCACCGGGATATCAAGCCCTCGAACATCCTCGTGACGCCGGAGGGAAGGGTCGTTCTGCTCGATTTCGGTCTGATCGCGGAACTTTCCGGGGAAGAGACCCGCTCGAAACGGAAGTCTTCCCTGATCGGAACCCTTTGGTACATGTCTCCGGAACAGACGGCCCGGCATCCCCTGAGCGAGGCGAGCGATTGGTACAGCATGGGGGTGATCCTCTACGAGGTTCTCACCGGTGTTCATCCCTTCCGGGATCTCTCCTTGCATGCACTCCTCTACAACCGTCCCGTCCCTCCTCCCCCCCTCGATCTCGTACCCCATCTTCCGCCGGAGCTGAGCGCACTTGCGATCGGGCTCCTTGCGCTCGATCCTTCCCGGCGCCCCAAATTCCCGGAGATCATGACCGCGCTTCTGGCCACTGCGGCGGGGGGAAGGAGAGCCGGCGCGGGCAGGAGGGGCAAGAAAACACCTTTCGTGGGACGAAGCGAGATCGTGGCACGGCTCCACGAACACTTCGAGGAGGCGCGGAAGGGGGCGGGGCGCCTCGTCGTCCTCCATGGAACGTCGGGGATCGGAAAGACGGCCCTTCTCACGAGGTTCCTGGAGGAGATCCGCAGGCGTCCCGATACGCTGATCCTCGAAGGACGCTGCTTCGAACGGGAACGTCTCCCCTTCAAGACGCTCGACGGCGTCATCGATCGTCTCTCCCTGGCGCTCGATGCCCTCTCCCCGCTGGAACGGCATACCCTCTTCCCCGAGGATATCGGGAGTCTCTCCCGTCTCTTCCCCGTGCTGCGCCGGCTTCCCGTCATCGCCGAAGATACCGGGATGGCAGAGATCCCGGATGCCAGGGAACTTCGGAGAAGAGGCTTCGCCGCGCTCAAGACGCTCCTTTTCCGTCTCGCCCGTCGGAGGGGGATCGTCGTGGCCATCGATGACCTCCAGTGGGGGGATGTCGATTCGCTCCTCTTCCTGCTCGAATCCCTCCTTCCCCCCGATCCGGTTCCGATGTTGCTGCTCCTCGTCCATCGGACGGAAGAGCGGGACCGAAGCCCTGCGCTTGGGCAACTCCTCAGATTCCGGAAGGATTTCCCCCTCTCCGCCGTGGAGATCGAACTGCCTCCCCTCTCCGAGGAGGAGGCCGTGCGACTCGTCGAGGAACACCTGGGAGAAGGGAAAGGGATCGATGCCGCCCGACTCGTTCGAGAGAGCAGGGGGAGCCCCTTCTTTCTCCACGAGTTCCTCCGGGATATCGAAGAGGGGGGGGGGCGCAAAGAGGGGATGCCCTCTGGCGCCTCGCTCACCCTCGAGAAGGTCCTCGAACGGCGCATGGGACGCCTCTCCGTCGAGGAGCGCTCGGTCCTCGATCTCCTGGCCGTGGCCGGCGTCCCGATTCCCGTGTGCGTCATCCCGGAGATCCTGGCCAGGGATGCCGGGCCGCAGCGGCAGCCGGACTGGGAGGCTCTGGACGCCCTCTCCCTCCTCTCCTTCTCCGAAGAGGGAGGGGAAACGGTGGTGAACCTCTACCACGATCGGATTCGCCACTTTCTCCTCGAGCGGATGCCGCCGAAGAAACGACAGGGACTTCACCTGCGGATCGCGGAGTATTTCGTAGAGATGCCCGGAACCGACCCGGGATTCCTGGCGACCCACTTCCTCGGGGGGGGAATGGGGGAGATCGGTGCAAGTCATGCCCTGAAGGCCGCCAAAGAGGCCGAGCGTGCCCTTGCCTTCGAGACCGCCGCTTTCTTCTACGGCCAGGCGCTTGCACATGGCCGCTTCGACGCGGAAGGGCGCCGCGCCCTCTCCTTCCGGCAGGCCGAGGCCCTTCGCAACGCCGGACGGAGCGCCGAGGCCGCCACGGCCTACCTCGCTGCGGTTCCTCCCGGTGATTCCCTCCAGGCGCGCGAGCTTCAGCGGCGGGCGGCGGAGGAGTTGCTGCGCTGCGGCCACCTGGCGGAGGGGGAGGCGCTCCTCGAAGAACTCCTGCGGTGCTCCGGCATTCGCGATCTGCGGCGCCCCTGGGCCACGTGGGTCTCCTTCTTCCTCCAGAGACTCCGCCTGGCATTCCGTGGGCTGCACACCACCCCCCATGCGGCGCAGGAGATCCCGCCGGAGCGGCTCTTCGAGATCGATCTCTGTTGGAGCGCCACGATCGGGCTGCTGAGCGATACCGTTCGGGCCGCCACCTTCCAAGGCCGTTTCCTCCGGCTCGCCCTCGACGTGGGGGAGCCGCTTCGCGTCAGCCGGGCCCTGGCCGCGGAAGCCTGTTCCATCTCGATCGCCGGGTCACGGCGGGAGAAGGCGGCGAAACGATGCCTCGAGATTTCCCGAACATTCGCAGAAGCGACCGGCCACCCCCATGCCGTGGGACTGGCCACCGCAGCGGCAGGGATCTCCAGTTATCTGCGGGGCGACTGGCAAACCGCCCGCAGATCTTGTGAAACGGCGGATCGGATCTTCCGGGAGGCGTGCGCCGGATCGTTCTGGGAAGTCTCGACGCTCCATACCTTCCTGCTCGGTTCCCTCTTCTATCTCGGGGAATTCCGGGAACTCTCCCGCCGTGCCTTCCCCCTCCTGCGGGACGCGCAACGACGTGGCGACCGCTACACGGAGACGAACATTCGTGTCGCCTATGCCTCGATGGCACGCCTCGCCACGGACGCCCCCGAGGAGGCCCTCGATATCGTCGAGGAGGCGATGGAGGGATGGCCTGCCCATGGCTTTCAACTCCAGCACTACCTCGAACTCTACATGCGCACCTCCATCGATCTCTACCGCGGGGAGGGGATGTCGGCGTGGGAACGTTTCGAGCGACGATGGCGCGGCGTCCAGAGATCCTTCTTCCTTGCGATCAAGCTCGTTCGCCTTCAGTTCCTCCATCTTCGTGCGGCTTCGGGCCTGGCGGTGTGCCGGAAGAACGGGCCTTCCCCGGCCCTTCTGCGCCGGGTCCGTTCAGACGCTCGCAAGATCCATCGGGCCGGGGAGGCATGGGCGATCCCGCTCGCCCATACCCTCGAGGCGGCTATGGCCAGCCTCCAGGGGGAAAGGCGCAAGGCTGCCGCTGCCCTCCAAGAGGCGATCGCGGGCTTCGAGGCGAAAGGGATGCGGATCTACGCCGCCGCCGCGCGCCGCACCCTTGGCCGCCTCGTTGGGGGATCGGAGGGCAACGCCCTCGCCACAGCAGGGACATCGCTCATGAGCACGGAAGGAATCGCAAACCCCAGCCGGATGACGGCGATGCTGCTCCCCGGCTTCGAAGAAGGAGAAGGAGAAGGAGAAGGAGAAGGATGAACCTGCGACGAACGATCGCAACCCGACTCATCGAAGAGGCGAAAGACCATCTCCGGGAGATCGCGCAGGAGGCGGATCGCAAGAGGCGCCTTGCCGCCGTGGAGCGGGTCATCGATGACCTCTTCGGACGCTATCTCGAGGAACTCTATACCACGAGACATCTCCTGCGCCATCCCACCCTTCGCCTCGATCGGAGGATGCGCACCGACGAACCGGAGTACCTCGATCGTGAGGATTTCCCCAAGGCACGCCGGCAGCGGATGATCCAGGATCTCGATCGTTTCAACCGCGCCCTCTTGACCTACCCCCGTTTCCTTCGGCATATCCGCCCGACGATCGAGCGGCTCCAGCAGAAGGGGCACCATCCGGTTCGGATCCTCGATTTGGGAAGTGGTCACGGTGCATTCCCCATTGCACTATGGCGTCTGGCACGCGATCGAGGCATGAGGCTCTCGGTAACAGGATCGGATATCTCTCCTGCCTACGTGGAGGTCGCGCGGGAGAATGCCCGGAAGGTGGGAGCCGAGGTCGCGTTTATCGAAGCCAACGCTTTCGATCTTTCGAGTTTCGATGGGGAGACGTTCGACATCGTCACCTGCACGCAGAGCCTGCACCACTTCACGCCGGGACAGCTTGCCCGGATCCTTTGCGAGGCGGTTCGGGTGACGAGGGGTGCCGTCCTCTTCATCGATGGACGGCGAACTCCCCTCTTCGTGCCGGGAATCGCGCTTGCGACCTTCCTGATCACTCGCAACCGTGACCTCGTCCACGACGGGGTGATCTCGATCCGGCGGATGTACCATGGGGAGGAACTCCGGCTCATTGCGGCGCCCGCGACCTTTCTGCGGCCCCTCTCGCTCACGGTATCGGGGATCGGCCTTACGCACGCCACGCTCACCTGTGAGGTCACTTCCCCTTGCGCTCGCTGACGAGCCGTTTGAGGAAGGAGATCTCGGAGGGGGCGAGGAAGCGGTAGGCGCCGGGCGTGAGGTCGGAGAGGAGGATCCCGGCGAAGGAGAAGCGGATGATCTTGAGTGCGGGGTGTCCCACCGCTTCGACCATCCGTTTGATCAGGTGGTTCCTCCCCTCGTGCACGGTGATATCGAGCCATGCGTTCGCCTGGGTCTTCCGTTTCAGGATCACCCTGGCCGGTGCGGTCTTTCCGTCCTCGAGTTCGACGCCGCGGCGAAGCCGGGCAAGGGCCTTCTCTTCCGGTACCCCCTTGACTTTCACCCAGTAGCACTTCGGGACGTGGTAGCGGGGGTGCATCAGTCGGTGGGCGAGCGTGCCGTCGTTCGTGCAGAGGATCAACCCTTCCACGTCGAAGTCGAGCCGCCCCACGGGGAAGACCCGGACCTTCACGTCGCGCAGGAGGTCTGCGATGAGGGGACGGTCTTTGCCCGGCTCGTCGCTCATCGACGTGATCATGTTGCGCGGCTTGTAGAGCGCGAGATAGACCTTCGGTTCCGGGGGGCGCAGACGTTTCCCCGAAACCTGGATCCGATCCTTTCGCAAATCGACCTTGGTTCCGAGTTCGGTCACGACCACCCCATTGACACGGACCTCCCCGCGCCGGATCAGGTCGTCGGCACCCCGGCGGGAGGCAAATCCCGCCTGGGCGATCACCTTGTTCAAACGAATCGGTTCATCGTCGTGCATCGTGTCATCCTGTGGTGTTGCGATCGTCGGTGGTGACGTTCCCCAACCGGGATCTCGGCCCGGGGTCGGGGGAGGAGGGGAACGGCGGTGCCAGGGAGTCGGCGCATCAAAGGGATGCGATCCGCTCCTCGGAAGGGGAGGCAGGGGGGGGAGAGGAGGGAGAAGGTGGTTCCCCCGAAGCGCCGTCTCCTCCCGGTCTTTGCGCCTCTTCCTTCATCTTCGCCGAGAGCGAGGGGGAAATCTCCTCGATCGGGGGAAGGTGGGCCAGACTCTTGAGCTGGAAAAACTCGAGGAAGTTCTTCGTCGTTCCGTAGATGTAGGGTCTGCCCGGTTTCTCCTGGTGGCGTCCCACGACCCGAACGAGGCGTTTGGCGAGGAGGTTGGCGAGCACGCCGCTCGAATCGACGCCACGGATCGCATCGATGTCCTTCCGGGTGACGGGTTGCCGATAGGCCACGATCGCCAGCGTCTCCGTGGCGGCCTGGGAGAGCTGCACGGTACGTCTCTGGAGGGTCAGACGGCGCAGGAACTCGGCATAGCGGGGATTCGTGCGGAACTGGTAGCCACCGGCGACCTCCACGAAGACGATCCCTCCCCTTTCGGGGTGATAGCGCGCCTTGATCGCCTCGAGCGCCTCGCGGATCTCATCGCGCCCGGCCACCCCCTCGAGGACCTCCCTGATCCGCTTCATGGGGATCGCGGTGGGAGACGCAAAGATCAGGGCCTCCACGACGGCCTGCAATTCACCCGATTCCATCTGTCATCCTCAGGCATTGACCGCAATGTCGCGGGAAGGGTTGAAAACGAGATCGCGGGCGCCTGCGGAACTCGTTCGGGCCTCGATCGAGATCTCTCCTCCCGGTTCCTCCTGTTCGAGGGAGAGGACGCGCAGCCGGGCCAGTTCGAGGAGCGCCAGGAAGGTGACGACGATCTCCCGGCGGCTCTTGATGAGGCCGACGAAGAGTTGCTCCCAAAGAAGCCTCGTGCGCCCGCGCAGCATGTCGATGATCTCGCCGAGCCGCTCCTTGACGCCGACGCGTTCGATCGTTTCCACCGGGGGCTCGTAGCGGGGAATCCGGCGCATCAAGGTGCGGAAGGTCGAGGCGATCTCGAAGATCCCCTTCTCCTGGAGTTTCGTCTCCTTGACCTTGACGAGACCGTTGTCTCCCCCCCGTTTGAAGGTCTCGCGTCCGAGAATTTCGCGTTCCCAGAGCTTCTTTCCCGCCTTTCGGTAGACCTCGTGTTCGAGGAGCCGTGCCACGAGTTCGGCGCGTGGATCCTCCTGTGCGGCCTCCTGCTCACCTCCGTGGAGGAGGAGATAGCGGGACTTGATCTGGAGGAGGTTGGATGCCTCGACAAGGAAAGCTCCCGCCACGTCGAGGTTGACCTCCTCCATCATCCGGTCGAGGTAGCTCAGGTACTGCTCCGTGATCTCCGCGATCGGAATCTCGAAGATGTTGTATTTGTTCTTCCGGATGAGGTGCAACAAGAGGTCGAGCGGCCCTTCGAACATCTCCAGCTTGACGGTATAGGTACTCATCTTCAACCACCCTTCTTTCCCCCAAACGCCGTCAGGCGATCGCCATGGCGATCCTTTCGACGAGGTGGAGGCTTGCCTTCGTGAGGTGACCGAATACGCCGGAAAAGATACCGACGTTGCGGTCGATCATGAGGAACAGGATGAGGATGAACATCCCGTAGGGTTCGATCTGCCGGAAGGTCCGCGCGGAATCCTCCGGCAGGATACCGACGAGTATCCGACCACCATCGAGCGGAGGGATCGGGATCAGGTTGAAGAGCCCCAGAACCAGGTTCACGAGGAGAAAGGCCTGAAAGAAGACTTGCATCGGCTCCGCGACAAAGAGCAGAACCCCCTTGAGCCGCATCACCAGAAAGACCGCAAGGAGCGGAATCGAGACGAGCGCAAGACAGAAGTTGGAGAGGGGACCCGCCGCCGCGGTGATCGCCATGTCGCGCGCCGGCCTCCGGAAGTACATCGGCTGCACCGGAACCGGTTTCGCCCACCCGAAGAGAATCGGCGCATGGGTCACCACCAGGATGAAGGGAAGGATGATCGAGCCGAAGGGATCGATGTGCGCAACCGGCGAAAGGGTGATCCGGCCCAACCGGCGTGCCGTCGGATCCCCGAGACGTTCGGCCGTGAGCGCATGGGCCAGCTCGTGGAGCACCGCCGCCATGAGGAGCGCAACCACGAAGAAGATCATTTCAACCGGGCTTTCCATCGTTTCCCTTCACAGAAGCCACTGTGACCGTACGGGTCCAACATACCGGGACGATCGTAGCGTACCTCCGCCGGCGTGTCAATGCGGAATTGAATCCGCACGATTTGCGGAATCCGCGTGGCATCGGAGCATCTGGAGATCACATCCCCTTGCCCTGCGGTATTCGTTCCTCATGGTTGCCTTCGGAGCGGAGTTCTGCTAACTTCTAGGGAGGAGCGGGGCAGTGAGACGATCCTGATCTTGAGAGGCTTTCATCATGGCGAGCGATCTGCGGGTCGAACCAAGGCATCGGACGCTGATCGAGGAGATTGGCTCCGGAATCGTCGCGGGGCACGCCTTCGTCTTCGTGACGCCGGACTTTCTGGCGGCACCGACAGTGGAGCGTGTGCTGTCGATCCTCGGGTATGAACCGGAAGGGATGACACGGATCTATTCGCTCCTTTCGGGGGCACCCTTCCACTTCCCCGGGGGGAGCATCGTCCTGCGCCACCCCCCCCGGGTCGATCTCTGCGTGCTCGCCTGCGACAAAGCGGTCTATCGGTTCGAGGCGGAGGAGATCCGTGCTTTCCTCTTCGATCCTCGACGAACCCGCACGGAGGTGACGCTCGAAGTGCTCCGGAAGGATCACCTCGTCAGACAGGTCCGCAGATCACTGGACGATGTGGGACTCCTGGCATGCCGTTTCCGGGAGCTTCCCCCGGGCTCGTATCGGCTCCGTCTCGCGGAGGGGGAGGCAGAGACTTCCTTCCAGGTGGTCGCATCGGCTTTCGAGGTTCTGGAGGCCACGATCGATGAGGTGAGCTGCTCCGAGGGGAACTTCGAAGCCACGCTGCATCTGCGGGCGTTCCACGAGCCCATCTCCGGGGCGGTGACCGCGGAACTCCTCGATCGACGGGGAAAGGTGGTGGCCTCGACGCAACTGGAGGCAGACCCTCTGGGGGAGGCACGGATCTCCTTCTTCCTTGCCGGTTCACCTCCCCATCATCTCCGGGTGCAGGTTTGCGACGATCCGCGCAAGGTCACGCAGGTTCGCCTCCCTGCTCCCTTCGTGGAAGCGGATCACTCGGGGTTGC
Organism: uncultured bacterium; assembly: GCA_964616915.1. GTDB lineage: Bacteria > Myxococcota_A > CAZTSL01 > CAZTSL01 > CAZTSL01 > CAZTSL01. Next base: position 32,045 of record CAZTSL010000007.1, on the reverse strand, counting down.
CGGTCAACCTCCTCGGCCGCGCCGTCCGGGCCTTTCCGCCGGGGAGTGGGACACAGGAGGAAGGCCCCGTCATCCGTGGTTTCCGTTTCGTCACGGGGATCTCGGGGAGTACTCCCCTCTTCGTGGAGGAACCGATCGCCACCGCTGTCGAAGTCGTGGCGGCCGAAGGGGTGGAGCACCTCCAGATCGTCTCCTTCGACCCCTACGCCCAGGAGCTGAAGGTCGAGGAACACCACGACGTCCGTGCCGGGACCCGTTTCCCCATCCCCGTGTCTCGCCCCTTCGGCCTCGTTACGATGGGCGCCTTCATCGGAGGGAGGTGCTGGGAGGGATGGGCGCTCGGTGTCCCCCCCGCCACCTTCTCCCTCGAGATCGACCATCCGCAGCAGGCCCATCCGGGGGAACGGGTGGAGCTTCGGGTGCGGACCCCCCAGCCGCCGGAAGGAACGTGCACCGTCTGGCTCATGGTTCGTGAGGCCACCCTCGGCCCAACCGGCAGCCTCGACCACGAGTTGACCGAACGGATCCGACAGACATGGCTACGACTCGCGGATACCCCGATCGGGTACCAGGATCGTGGGATCGCTCACCTCCTTCGCCTCCAGGAAAGGGAACCCGATACGGAACATCTATCCGAAACGGATACGTTCCGCGGGGAAGACCCCCTCATCGACACCGCCATGGCTCGTGCCCGGGTGCTCTACGCCGGAACCTTCCCCCTCACGGGAGAGAAGCGGGTGACCCTCGATCTGCCCCGGCAACCTGCCACCTGGGAGGTTCATGCCGTTGCCTTCGCCCGTGACGACTGGGCGATCGCCCAGGGACGCATCGCCGCGACGCCCCCCCTCTGGGCCTGGCTCGATGTCCCCGAAACGGTGGGAGAGGGGGACGAGGTGCGCGTCGATTGCCATATCGTCTCCACGCAGGGGGGGAGAACGTGCGAAATCTCCGGCACGCTCGACGGTCAGCCCCTCGTCTTTCTCCACCGGGGGCTCCCCCTCTCCTCCGGCGCCTCCCTCACCCTCTCCCAGGGAGAAGAGATCGTCTCCTGCTGGGTCCGTGGAGGTATCGTCGATATCGTCGTTTCCGACGGGGAGACGCGGCTCGAACAGACCCACGTCGTCAATCTCCTCGGCCGGGAGAGCCGGGGAGAGGAATCCCTCTCCTTCGCCCTCCCTCCCGCCGCCGGGGGAACGGGGAAAAGCACCGGCACTCCCCTCTCCCTCCCCGAAGCCGCTTGCGCCTGCGCCCGTCCCCTCATCGACCTCCCCGGCGACAGCCTCATGCCCGAGATCGCCACGATCTACGGCGCTCTGTTCCTTGCCCTCCACGCCCCTGAAGCGGGGGAACGGGAGGAAGCCCGGAAACGCTTCGAGGCCGCATGGTCGAGCATCCTGTCCCATCGGGACGAGGCGGCAGGCTTCCGATGGCGCACGCCGGCGGAAATCCCGCCAGGCGGCGAGCGCACCGTGGCAGCGTCTCTCCTCATGCTCGCCCCCCTGAGAGAGATCCTTCCCCTCGATGCCACCCTCGCCGAGCGGTCGAAGGATCTCGAAGAGATGGGACGAATCGTGGGGAAAGCCTCTGGACTCCTCCCCTTGCCCGATCTTCCCGAAAGCGTGGCCGAGGCCTTCCTCCTCCTCTCTACGACCGGCGAGGAGGAGACCCGCCAGGGAACCGTCCGCTGGCTCCGCGATCGCCTCGCCACCCCCGATCCCGCCATGACCCGCAGGGAACGGATCCTCACAGCCGCCGCACTCTTCTGGCTCGATGCCCAGTTCGAGGAGGTGTCCCCTGCTACCGAGGAATCGGCCGAACATGGGGAAATCCCCCCCCCCATGGCGGCAGAGGGGGAAGCGAAGAGCGCAGAAGAGGAAGGTGTCGTCCGGGAACTCGAAGAACTCCTCACGGAGCATCTCGCCGAAGAGAACGAGGTCCTCGAACGTATCTTCACGGAACACTTCGGCCCCGCTCCCCAGGAGCCGATATCCCAGGAAGCCCCTCCCGAGCTGGAGGGTGAAGAAGCGGAGGAAGCCCCGGGTCCGTCCGATGAGGCCCTCCGCCGTTATCGGGTGGGAGAAGGGTACCGGCTCGCCCTCGAACTGGCGGATACCGCCCGCCTCTCCCCCACCGATCCCCCCGTACAAGGGATCGCAGCCACGCTCCTCTTCGCCGCGCTCCTGCGTCTCCCCGAATCCCTGTACCCCAGGATCACACGCCGCAAGGAGCGGGTGGAAGTGGACCTGACGCAGTGGCGGGATCGGATTCCGATCACCTGTCTCTTCCAGCGGGCGGAGCGGCAGATCGATCGGATCTACCGGGGGGACACGGTCGATCTCGCCATCCGTTGCGATACGGGGTGGCGGGCAGGAGACGAGGTCACCATCTGGCTCCCCCAGGCCTTCTCCTTCCTGCACGCCGACCCGTCGGTGAAACGGCGTACCTTCCCCTGGCGATCGGGAGAATTCCTCACGATTCCCCTCGTGGCGACCGGAGAGACCCGTGGCCTTGCGGGCACCCCCGCACCGCAGCACTGGGGCCTGATGCTTTCGAACCTCTTCGACGAGCAGCGCGTCACCTTCCTCGACGATCTCGAAATCGTGATCGAACCGGGTCTCCCCCCCGACGAAGAACTGACCCGATTCACCACGCTCGGCCCCGAGATGCTCGCCCCCGAAGGGGAAGAATCGGGGACGGCCGCAGAAACGGAGGAAGAAGAACCCGGCACGATCCTTGCGCTCAAGGAGACGCAGGTCGCCGAGTCTTCCGATACCGCTCCCTCCTCCGATGCGAATGAGATGACCGTCATCGCGCTCAAGGGGGATCTCGAGGTCTCTCCCGAGGACTACGAACCGATCCCCCGCCCGAAACTCCTCCATCAGGAGGAAGCCACCCGGATCGCCCACGAGGCGGACGCGGAAGGGATCCCCTTCCTCCTCGTCCAGGAGGGGATCTACGCCGGCATGCGCTTCCCCCTCGACAGCGAGAAGACGACGATCGGGAAGGGGCTCGGGAACGATATCCACCTCCTCGACGAGACCGTCAACCAGATCCATGCCGTCATCGACCGCGACGGGGATACCTGGACGATCAAGGACCTCCAGTCCCATCACGGCACCTTCGTCAATGGGGTCCGGATCAAGAAGCGGGTGCTCGAACATCACGACGAGATCGCGATGGGGAACACGAAGTTTCGTTTCGTCGTTCCGGGGGCGCAGGAGCGGAAGGAAGTCCCACGCCGGGAAGCCGCCTCCCCGCCCGAGCCCTTCTCTCCCGAGGAGCGCACGACCACCTCCGGCCGCTACGAAGAGATCACGATGCCCTTCCCCGGGGGACGCCGGGAGCCCCCGCCCCGCCCCGACGCTCCCCCACCCCAAATGACCGGAGACGAGGTCAATCCCTTCCTCGTCGTCCTGCGCGGCCGTGGCACGCAGCCCCGCTACGAGGTCGTCCCCCCCCTCGTGACGATCGGGCGCAGCGTCACGAACGACATCCAGATCCCCGACTCGGAGATGAGCCGGAAACACGCCGAGATCGTCTTCCGGGACGGCCGCTTCATCCTGCGGGATCTCCTCTCCACGATGGGCACCTACGTGAACCGCAAGCTGATCCAGGGCGAAGTCGTGCTCCACGACGGCGACGAGATCGCCATGGGGGGCACCCTCTTGCAGTTCGTCATGCCCCGACCGCGCGAAACCGAGGCCCCCCCAGCCGTGGGGGACGAAGTCCACCCCCAACTCCCCTACGAACAGACGCGCCTGCACACCTCCGCATCCGCATGGGATGTGGACGACCAGACCCGCGTCCAGCGCGTCATGACCCTCATGATCGAAGAGGGCCCGAACGCCGGCGAGAAGTTCGTGATCTCCGCCCAGCGGACCACGATCGGGCGCAGCATCGCAAACGACATCCAGATCATCGACCAGGAAGTCAGCCGCAAACACGCCGAGATCCTTCGCAGAGACGGGACGTTCATCCTGCGGGATCTCGAGAGTACCACCGGAACCTTCGTCAATGGCGAACCGATCGAAGAGATCGAACTCCAGAACGAAGACGAGATCCTGATCGGAAACACACTCCTCGTCGTGATGTTCCTCTGATCCCACCACGCCGGTGGGATGACCCGTCACCTTCGATGAAAAAGGAACGGCATGAAACGATTCGTCCAACGTCTCACGATCTTCGGAGGGATCGGCGTGTTTCTGACCCTCCTGCTGGCTCCCTCTTTGTGCACGGGTCCCTGCGACGATCTGATCATCCCCGTTGATCCCGCGGCACTCCTCCCCTTCACGATCGAAGGGAACTTCGACACGCCCAACGTGGAGGACCTCGAGGCCCCCCCACCGGGGATCGCGAACATCGTCATCCGCTTCTCCGAAGAGGCGTGGCTCGATCTCAACGGCACCGAAGCACTCGGTTTCAACGGAATCCTCGATGACGGCACCCCCGTCTTCGTCTTGACGATGGGGGAACTCTCGGAAGGGGGCGACGTCGTTCAGATCATCATCCTCAAAGAGGCCGACCTCGATGGAGACGGCCGCGTAGAGAGCGTCGTCAACGAGCAGAATCCGGAAAAGAGCCCCGTCGGCCTCGGCCGGTCGGTCGGCGCCGCCTTCTGGTACCCCGACGGTGGTTTCTTCGAGGATCCCCCCGCCACACCCGTGGCGAGCATCGGTGGAACCCTCCGCTACTGCGAGGTCGATAGTGGAAGGAACGGCGTGCAACGGGGAACCTTCCACGCCGACATCCCCTCGCGCGACTTCCCCCCGATCGACGTCGAGCAGATCGAAGTCAACGAGGGGTACTCGATCTTCGATTCGATCGTCTTCTCCCAGGACGACACGGTCGATTTCGGGCTGAGCGCTTCGGTCATGCGGATCTCCGAACTCGGGGACATGGTGATGAACCTCGATGCGCAGCGCTGCGCCACCGAAGGGGTGGGATGCACCGTGGCACTGGCCAGCCTCGACGAACGCGCAGGGACGATTTCACTCTTCCTCGGGGATTTCCAGGACGAAACCGCCCCCGTGGCCCTCGTCGAGATGGACGTCGATGCGATCTACTACGGCCGTAGCCTCTTCCTCGATGGATCGGAGGGGAAACTCTTCGGATGGACGGCATCCGCGGATCTCGCAAACGGCCAGAACCCCCGCTACGAGACGTGCGACGGAGCAGTCTCCTTCGATCCGATCGGCGCCGGACGGGAAGTCGGGGAGCGGCTCTCCGGCGTGATCGAAGCCCATCTCCTCGGCCCCTACAACGACTGCGACCGGGACGGCATCGGCGACGACGGAGACGACCCCGGCCAGATCCGCGGCGACCACCCCTGCCGCAACGGCGATACCGAACGCTGCGACGACAACTGCCCTACCCGCTTCAATCCCGATCAGGCGGACGAGAACCGCAACGGCGTCGGGGATGTGTGTGAACCGTAGGGGGCCTCTCGCCGAATATCCCGTTTTCGTTGACTTTTCCCTGAATTTCCTTTACAGTGACGCTCGATTTCCCCAACGACGAAGGTGGAGGACGGTACGAGGATGACGATCGGTGCATCGCACGATTTCCTCTCCATGGTCAAGGACGCCGACGTCGTGGTGCGCGCCGTCCTGGCGCTTCTCTTGGGCCTCTCGCTCGCCTCCTGGACGGTGATCTTCCTCAAGCTGGGGGAGTTCTTCCAGGCGAAACGCCAGTCGGCGATCTTCTTGCGGCATTTCCAGGGGCGCCCCCGCATCGACGATCTGGCCGAGACCGCGATGATGCTCGAACGATCCCCCGTGGCGCATCTCTTCCTCGCCGCCTACCGGGAGATCAACCGCTTCCGGGCCGCCGCCGGGGAAGAGGGGAAGAAGGGGCTCGATCCCCGATGCGTGACCCAGATCGAGCGCACGATGGCGCAGAGCGCCGAATCGGAACGTCTCCAGCTCGAACGGCGCCTCTCCTTCCTCGCCACGACCGGGAGCACCGCCCCCTTCATCGGCCTCTTCGGAACGGTCTGGGGGATCATGAACGCCTTCCGGGGCCTCGTGGGCGCCTCGGGTTCCACGAGCATCACCGTCGTGGCCCCCGGCATCTCCGAAGCGCTCGTGGCAACGGCCGTGGGGCTTGCCGCCGCGATCCCCGCCGTGATCGCCTACAATCACTTCCTGGCCCGGATCCGCTTCTTCGAAGTGGAACTCGATCGCTTCTCCACGGAGTTCTCGAACATGTTGGAACGGCAATCCTCCCGGCACGAATGAGATGGGTATGCAGGGCGAACATCGTGGGCGCTCCGCCCTCTCGGAGATCAACGTCACCCCCTTCGTCGATGTCATGCTCGTGCTCCTCGTCATCTTCATGGTGACCGCTCCGCTGATCCAGCAGGGGATCCCCGTCGATCTCCCCAAGGCGAAGGCCGAATCGCTCACCTTCAGCGAAGAGGCGCTCATCGTGACCGTGACGAAGGAGGGGGAGGTCTTCGTCGAGGGACCCCAGGGACGGATCGCCGTGACCCTTTCGACCCTTGCGCCAACCCTCGAGGAACTCCTTGCGGTGCGGCAACGGCGTGACCTCTTCCTCAAAGGGGACCGGGAAGTCCCCTACGGCCGGATCATCGAGGTGATGAGCACGCTCAGACGTGCCGGCATCCAGAAGATCGGCATGATCACGGAACCGGAACGGAAACGGTGACCCGCCACGATCGAGAAGCGTTCGACGAATCATCCTCCCCGCGCCGGGGGGGAGGGAAGGACCTCGGCCTGGCCGCCTTCCTCTCCCTCCTCCTCCACGGCGGAATCGTGACCATGATCCTCTGGCGGCTCCCCCTCCCGGAAGCGACCCTTCCGAGCGGAGCGACCTCGGGCCCCGCATACCTGGAAGCCGAGATCGTCACCCCGATCGCGGAGGAAAGCCCCCCCGCTTCTCCGAAGGAACCCCCGGAGGCGCAAGAAGAGACCGAAACCTCCGTCGAAATCCCCGAACGGGACGACCTGCCGGCCCGAAGCAAACGGGTCCCGATCATCGTCCCGGAAAAGCCGAAGCCTTCGGAGATGACCCTCCCGGAGCGCATCTGGCGGAAACCGGTGCGCCCCAAGGTCTCTCCGAAACGGAAACCCGAAACCCGTCCCGAACTCGACCGGGAGGCGATCGTCCGGAAATTCCGGATCATCCGGGAAATCGAGCGCACACGGCGCAAAGGGGAGGCGGCCCCCCCCGGACCCGAAGGGGCCCAGGGGCCTGCCCCGGCCGGAAAGGGCATCCGCCTCGATTCCCGCCTGGCCCACTACGCGGCCCAGATCCGGAATCACGTCCGCCGGCATTGGATCTATCCCGGCGCGCCGCTGGAGGGGCGTTCCCCGGCAGCGGTCGTGACGATCCGGATCGACCCGCACGGCAGGGTTCGCTCCCGCGAACTCACCCGCCCCTCCGGGGATCCTGCCTTCGACGCCTCCGTCGTTCAGGCGATCGAGCGGGCCGATCCTCTGCCCCCCCCCCCGCCCGGACTCTGGCGGGAGATCGAGACGGGCATCTCGATCGTCTTCACCCTGAAGGAGATGCAGTGAGCCGGAAGCGTACCCTGGTCCCCACCTTTGCGTTCCTCTTCCTCCTCCTCGAATGGGGGGGAGCCCCCCCTGCCATGGGGAAACTCGAAGTCCTCATCGATGCGCCGGGCGCGACGCGCTATGCGATCGCCATCCCCGATCTCGACAACGTCTCCCCCGAACCGGAGAAGACCGACATGGCCCTGCGATGGGCGATCGCGAAGGTGCTGCGCGACGACCTCGCCTTCTCCGGCTATTTCCGCGTCATCGACAAACGGCGCTACCTCATCGTCGCGGACCGCGCCCTCTCCGAGGAAACGATCGACTTTGCGCCCTGGCGTCTCATGAAGGCGGATGCGCTGATCCGCGGAACCTACCGGATCGAGGGGGACCGGCTGAGCGTCCACTTCCGCCTCTTCGACGTCTTCCAGGGGAAGACCTTCCTCGAAGCGACCTATCACGGGGTTCCCAGGGAGTGGCGAAGGTTCGCCCACCGCTTCGCCAACGACATCCTCGAAAAGCTCACCGGGGAACGCGGCATCTTCGACACCCACATCGTCTTTCAACGGAAAGATCGAAAAAAAGGTGTCACGGAACTTTACATGATCGACGCGGATGGTTATTATCTGCAACAGATGACCCACGACGGGGAGACGAACGTCTCTCCGGCCTGGTCCCCCGACGGGACCCGCATCGTCTACACGAACTTCGGCAAGGAGAGAGCAGCACTCTATATCCTCGACATCGCGACAGGGACCCGTACGCGCTTCTTCGGAGGGAAGGGACACGCCATCGGACCGGCCTGGTCCCCCGACGGAAAATGGATCGCCTTCACCGCCACGATGGGGGGCAACCCCGACATCTACCTCAAGGCGGTCGAAGGGGATACCCTCCGGCCGATCATCCAGAGCTGGGGGATCGACGTCAACCCTTCCTGGTCCCCGGATGGAACGGCGATCGTCTTCAGCTCGAACCGCTCCGATGAGAACCAGCTCTATCGCTACGATCTGAAAAGCGGGGAGACGAAACGGATCACCTTCACCGGCTCGAACAACCAGTCACCGGTCTGGAGCCCCAAGGGAGGAAAGATCGCCTTTTCGTCCTACTACGAGAACTACTTCCAGATCTTCGTGATGGACGAGGATGGCGGCAACATCGAACAGTTGACCTTCCTCTCCGCCGATGCCGAAAACCCCTCCTGGTCCCCCGACGGCCGCTTCATCGCCTTCAATTCCGGCGCCGGTCAGGAGGGTGCGATCTATGTCGTCCATGTGTACACCCGGGAGATCACCCGGTTAACCTCGGGAGCGGGAAAAGACGCAAATCCGGCCTGGTCCCCCAGGCCCCCCCTTCCCGCCCCGACACGTTCAGGAGGAAAGTAATGAAGGGAACAAAATTT
>CAZTSL010000007.1:8529-23029 GCA_964616915.1 uncultured bacterium | reverse complement strand
ACTCGCACAGGAGGAGGCCGAACGCAAGAAACGGGAAGCCGAAGAGGCCGAACGCCGGCGGCGTGAAGAAGAGGCCGAGCGCCGGCGTCAGGCCATGCTCGAACAGCAACGCAAGCTCAAACTCTCCCAGATCAACAACATGAAAATCCACTTCGACTTCGACAAGGCGGACATCCGCCCCGATGCCGAACCCGTCCTCCGGCAGCTTGCCGAACTCCTGCGCGAGTTTCCGAACAAACCCCTCACGATCGAAGGCCATTGCGACGAACGGGGTTCCGAGGAGTACAACCTGGCCCTCGGGGAACGCCGCGCCGAAGCGGCCAAGCGCTACCTCATGAGCCTCGGCATCGACGAGAGCCGGATCGAAACGATCAGCTACGGCGAGTCTCGTCCGATCGACCCGGCGAGCAACGAGGAAGCCTGGGCAAAGAACCGCCGCGACGAATTCAAGGTTCCGGTCGAATAATGTCGAAGAGCGATCCGATCCCTCCCGCCAGGAAGGCGGGAGGTCCCATGCTCCTGCCTCTCTCCCTCCTCGCCCTTCTCCTCGTGGGGGGGTGCTTCCAGAAGCGGCTCGATCTCCTCGAACGGGACGTCGAGACGCTGCAGGCCGACAACGAGGCCCTGCGCGACCAGGTCGCGAAGCTCGAAATCGCCCTCACCGCCCAGGCAAAGGTCGATCTCCTCTCCGAGATCGATGAGATCCGCCGCTACATGAAGCAGCTCAACGGCCGCCTCGAGAAGGCGCAGCACCTTTCCGAAACCACCCGCCAGGAGATCGCGCGGCTCAAGGAGTACCTCTACAACCGCGTCCAGAATCTCAACGACCGGCTCACCTTCCTCGAGGAGCGGCTGCGCATCCGGGCGCCGGCTCCGGAGGAAACCGAAGCCGACACCACGCAGGATCCCGCACGCGTCGCGGCTCGCGTCAAGGAGCGTTACGAGGACGCCCTGGCCTCCTACCGCAAGGGGGATCTCATGGCGGCCCGCGAGAAGCTCAAACTCCTCGTCGAGGAGACCGATGCGGCCCTGATCGATGACGAGATCCTCTTCCTCCTTGCGGAGTGTGACTACGACGCAAAGATCTACGACGAAGCCTTCCTGACCTATCAGGACCTGATCGACAGGTTCCCGGCTTCGCCGCACGTGCCCGATGCGATCCTCAAGCAGGCCTTCTCTCTCCTGGAACTCGGGAAGGAGAAGGAGGCCGAGGCCTTCTTGCGCGATCTGATCGCTCGGTATCCGAAGAGCGAGGCCGCCAGGATCGCCCGGAAGAAACTCGGGGAGAAGCGATGATCGTTCTCGGCATCGAGAGTTCCTGTGACGAAACCGCCGCGGCCGTCCTCGACAGCGGCGGGGTGATCCGTTCCAACGTCATCGCATCTCAGATCGCGGATCACGAGATCTATGGCGGCGTCGTGCCCGAGATCGCCTCGCGCAAGCATCTGACGAACATCGTTCCCGTCGTCGATCGGGCGCTGACGGCGGCGGGGGTCGGGCTCGAAGGGATCGAGGGGATCGCGGTCACCCAGGGACCCGGCCTCATCGGCGCGCTCTTCGTGGGGCTCTCCTACGCCAAGGCGCTTGCCGCCCACCGGGGGATCCCCTTCGTGGGGGTCGACCACCTCGAAGGGCACCTCATGTCCCCCCTCCTCGAAAACCGGGAGATCCGCTACCCCTTCGTCGGACTCGTCGTCTCGGGCGGGCATACGAGCATCTACCTCGTGCGCGGATTCGGGGACTACGAGGTCCTCGGCCGAACGCTCGACGATGCCGCGGGCGAGGCGTTCGACAAGGTGGCGAAATACCTCGGGCTCGGTTATCCCGGCGGCGTGGTGATCGATCGGCTGGCACAACAGGGGGATCCCACGGCGATCCCCTTCCCCCGCGCCTGGATGGGCAAAACGCTCGATTTCAGCTTCAGTGGGATCAAGACCGCGGTGCGCACCCACGTCGAACGACACGGGGTCACCGAGGAGACCCTCCCCGATCTTTGCGCCTCTTTCCAGGAGGCGATCGTCGATGTCCTCGTCACGAAGACGCTGCGGGCAACCCAGAGAGAGGGGGTGGGCCAGATCACCCTGGCCGGCGGCGTGGCGGCGAACTCCCGGCTGCGGCTCCGCCTCGAGGAGGCCGCATCGCAGGCGGGGATCGGGGTGGCCTTCCCTTCTCCGATCCTCTGTACGGACAATGCGGCGATGATCGCGCATGTCGGCCAGTACCATCTCGAACGGGGGCGGCACGATCCCCTTTCCCTCCCCGCCTACTCCCGGGACCGGCGATGAACCTTCCTCCCTTCCACTACAAGAAGCATCTTGGCCAGAACTTCCTGATCGACGAACGGATCCAGCGCCGGATCGTCGCTCTGGCTCGAATCTCCGGAGAGGAGACCGTGGTGGAGATCGGACCGGGCAACGGGGCCATCACCCGACATCTCCTGGCGGCGGCGGGGCGTCTCGTCGTCGTGGAGATCGACCCGCGCCTCATTCCGGTCCTGGAGGCGCGCTTTGGAGACGCCCCGCACATCGAGATCCTCCACGAGAACGCGCTGCGGTTCGATTTCACGGCCCATCTCTCGGAAGCAGCACCCAAGGCGAAGGTCGTGGCCAACCTCCCCTATTCGATCGTAACACCGCTCCTCTTCCATCTTCTCAAGCACCGCCGGGTCTTCTCCGAGTTCCTCCTCATGCTTCCCGAGGAACTCGCCGACCGGATCCTTGCGCCCCCCGGGAATCGGGCCTATGGGATCCTTTCCGTACTGTTGCGGAACGTTTCCGAGATCTCCAAGCGCTTGACGATCCCCCCCGCCGCCTTCCGGCCGCGTCCCCGGATCGCCTCGGCGATCGTCCACTTCGACCTCCTCGATCGCCCGCGGGTCGGGGGCGGGAACGAGGCGAAATTCCAGCGCGTGGTCCGCGCCGCCTTCTGTCAGCGGCGAAAGACGCTGCGCAATGCGCTTTCGGCCGGAATCCCCGCGCTCTCTCCCGGCGAGGCGCAGCGGGCGTGCGAGGCGGCCGGGATCTCTCCCCAACGTCGCGCAGAGACGCTCACCCTCGAGGAGTTCGGCCGACTCGCCGATACCCTCCCCTTGTGAAGGAGGGGCACGTCACCGCCGCAGCCCTTCCCCTTCCGGGAAAACCGGCAGCGGAACGCCTCGATCCGTCGCGGAGGTGGCGTGGATCCGCTTGCATCTTTTTCCCCCATGCGCTATATTCGACCTGTCGAGAGCGTACCCCGGAGAGTCAGCCCGTCGTACATTCCTTCGCCGGCAAGGGGTCTGTCCGTCACCCGGTGCTGGAAGCCGGTCCATCCCGATGAGAGCGCGTCGTTCGCCGCATCCCCGCCTCGCCCCTTGACAGCCTCGAAAGATGGGGAACCAAACGGCCGGTCCCCCCCTACGAACCGACGCAGTCGGCCGGGGAACCCTTTTGCCGGCGGAGACGTCCCAGACGACGGCAGGAGCGAGAATGCCCTCGTTCCCCCGAGGTGCCCCACAGAAGAAGGGAAGATCATGGTCACGGAAACCCTCAACTGGTTCAAGCATCTCTTCTACAAGATCGTTCCGCCGAAAAACGTCCGCGATCTCAGAAAGGTTCAGCCGATCATCGACGAGATCAACCTCCTCGAGTATCGCTACCTCTCCGAGACGGAACTCCACGAGTTGACCGATCTTTGCCGCAACCGGATCGATACGGAGGAGATCTCTGCGATCCTCCCCGGCCTCCAGCGCCTGCCGGCCACCACGTTGCAGGAGATGACCGAGCGGACCCGCCGGGAACTGAGTGCCCAGAAGACCCTCGCCGACCTCTTCCCCGACATCTTCCAGGTGAAAACGGACGAGGAACTGACCCGGCAGACGAGGATCTTCCGTAAGGAGCTTCGGGACTTCGTCTTCACCGAGTTCGAGCTTTCAGACAAACTGTCCGAGCGGCTTCAGGTGGGGCTCCGGACGAAGATCCTCTGTTTCCACTGGTTCCAGCGGATCGGCCACCACGACGACGAGTTCCTCTCCGTGGAGGAGGCCGAAGCCCTCGAAGCGTTCCTCGGCTCGATCCTGGCGATCGAACCGTGGCGCCTCTTCGACGAGACGCTGATCGAACGGGTGACGGAACTGACGGCAGCGATCGAGGCGGAGAAAGGGACCCGCTTCTCCCCGGAGCGGATCGAAGAATTCCGTCAGGTCCTCTCCGACATCGTGCAGGAACCGGAAGAGACCTTCCTCACGGAGCGCTCCCTCGACCGGGTGCGCTTCTTCGTCGAAGAGAAGCTCCTGGCCGCGCAGAAAGGGAACAAGACCTCGATCCAGCGCCACCGGGTCCTCGACCTCCTCGAGGACATGGTCTTCGGGATCGAAAACGAAACGGTCCGGTCGGGATGGGGCAACGTCTTCCTCGGCAGCCGGCTCCAGCAACTCAAACACTACTTCAGCGGCGTCGTGGCGCCCGAAGTGCGCGAGAAACTCGACCGGGCGCTGATCACCGGGCAGATCCCCGACGGCCTCGATGAGACGACCCAGGAGACCGCCGAGTTCCTCGCCGGTCTCCTGACCCCCGAGTTGCGCAAGCACATCCGGGAGAACCAGGCCGAGCCCCTTCGCCATTTCTTCGACGCCCTCTTCTCCGAGGAACTGATCGCCAGCGTCCTCGACCTCATGCCCGACCGGGAGAACGCCTCCCCCGAGAAACTCGAAGAGGAGGTGAACGAGGCGGTCGAGGCATACCTCGAGAAGATCCTGCCCCATGCCGCCGCGATCGTTCGTGCCGCCGCGAAGCGAAGGCTTGGGATGCGTCACTTCGACGTCCAGTTGATCGGCGGCATCTTCCTGCACCGGGGCAACATCGCCGAGATGAAGACGGGGGAGGGGAAGACCCTGGCCGCGACGCTGCCGGCCTACCTCAACGCGATTCCGGGGCGCGGGGTCCACATCGTCACCGTCAACGACTACCTGGCCCGCCGCGACCGCGACTGGATGTCGCCCGTCTACGAACTCCTCGGCCTCACCAGCGGCGTGATCCAGCACGACATGTCCAACGCCGAACGCCGCAAGAACTACGCCTGCGACATCACCTACGGCACGAACAACGAGTTCGGCTTCGACTATCTGCGCGACAACCTCAAGTCGAACCTCGACGACTGCGTCCAGAAGGAACACAACTACGCGATCGTCGATGAGGTCGATTCGATCCTGATCGATGAGGCGCGCACGCCGCTGATCATCTCCGGCGAGGTGGAGCGGGACACGCACCGCTACGATCAGTTCAAGCCGATGGTCGACCGGCTCGTTCGGGAACAGCAGACCCGGGTGCAGAAGATCTTCCAGGAGGCCCTCGCCTACGACGAGACGGACCCCGACAGCGAGGAGAAGTACTACAAGCTCCTCAAGGTCTCCTACGGCGCCCCGAAGTTCCGCCCCCTCCTCGACTATATCGCAGACCCGGCGCACAAGGAGACGCAAAAGCGGCTCAACCGCCTCGAGGCGGAACTCCTTCAGGCCAAGCAGCTCGGTGACCTCGAGGAGGGGCTCCTCTACATGGTGACGGAGAAGGAGCGCAACGTCGATCTCACCGACGAGGGACGCTCCCGCCTCTCCCAGCCCCCCTGGTTCCGGCCCCTCCTCAAGGAGTTCTGGGGGGAACTCCACAGGATCGAGCACACCCCCGATCTGCCACCGAAGGAGAAGGCCAAGGCCAAAAAGGCTCTCGTCGAACGTTTCGCCACATCGAAGGCGTACGGGAAGGGGGATCTCTTCGATCTGGCCGAACTCTACGAAGCGGTCTCCCAGATCCTCGCCGATGCCTCGATCTCCCCGGTCCAGCGGGAACGGGCGATCCACGCCGTCAGCCTCGAATTCGAGGGGAAGAACCGGAATCTCAAGAACATCTCCTTCGAAAAATTCTCCGACTTCTTCGACCTCTTCCAGGAACGTGCCGAAGTCGAGGCGAATCCCAGACTCAAGGAGGAGGAACGCCAGGCCCGTCTCGAGGCGATCGAAAAGGAACTCACCAAGATCACGATGGGGGATCTCTTCGTCCTCCCCGATCTCGACGTCGATCTCCACAAGATCGAGCAGGACAAGCAGGCGACCCTCGCCTTCCTCGCCGAGGAACTCTCCACCCTCGAGTCCCTCTTCGATCGGGAGATCCAAGAAACCCAGGGAAAGGGGGAGACCGAGGGGAAACGCCCGGACCTCCTCGTCCCCCTCGTGCGCGGTCTCTGGAAGGACCTCGTCTCCATCGACGACGACGAGGAGATCTCCCCCCAGCAGAAAGAACAGGAGAAGGCCCGCCGCCTCGCCCACTATCACGCCGTGATCCATCGGATCGGAGAAGGCGTCCACCAGCTCTATCAGATCCGCCGCGGGGAACGCGAGGGGAGCGAGGCCACGATCACGAACGAACTGCGGGAACTGGCCGCCCGGCTCCCCGCCCTCTCCGGTTTGATCGAACGAATCTTCGATATCAAGGAGGGACGCGAGAGCGGTGAAAAGGAGAAGATCGGACGACTGATCGAGAAAAAGCGCAAGGAACTCCTCGAACTGCGTACCATCCTCGTTTCGATCTTCGAAACCCTCTCCCGCGAAGAGGGCAAGGCAACGGAAGCACTCGAAGCGCTCATCGAAAAGGAGCGCAAGACCCTTCAGACCCTCGAACGGATTTTCGGAGAGATCGGAAAGGCCCACAAGACCCGCTCGAAGCAGGAGGTCGCCGAGATCCGGGCCCTTCTCACCCAGGCGCCCGAACTCTTCACGAAGGGGGCGCAGTTCTACGAGGCCTTCCGCAAAGCGACCGCATCCCTCCCCACCTTCCCGCAACTCCTCGCCCGCCTCGATGCGGAACAGAACCGGAAGGCACGCAAACAACACCTCGGGGCACTGCGGCAATACCTCGAAGCGGCGATCGCAACGTTGCAGTCGCACGGCGTCGATGAGGAAACGCTCACCCACGCGATCCGCTTCTCGAACCCGCACGGCGCCTTCGAACCGCAACCGGGAGAAACCGCGATCCCGATCGATCGGGGCGCAGCCGCGATCCGCGACCTCCAGCCCTCCCAGATCGAAGGGTGGATCGATGCGCTCGCTGCGGAGGATGGCGGGAATACCGTCTTGCGGGGACAGCTCAAGAACCTCTCCCGCCTCTACGAACGGATCCGTGCGGAAGAGATCCTCGAGCAGGTCCGGAAAGACTACCCCGAGTTCGAGGCGCTCGGTTCCCTCTCCCTCCCCACACTCCTCGAACACTTCCACCATGCCCTCGCCCTCGAGCGCGACGTCACCCTCTCCGCCGTCGAACGCGCCCAGAAACGCTACGAACTCAACCGACAGGAACGGGAGATCTGTGGTCTCGATCGGCTTGGCAAAAACGAGCGCATGGAACAGCTCCTCTTCGAGAAGGCCGTCTTCCAGAAGGCCTTCGAGGCGCGCCGCAGGCGGATGGAGGAACGCTACGAGAAGCGCAAGGAAGCTCTCTTGCGCGAGTTCGACGAGAAGCAGGAGAAGGTTCACAACATCCAGCAGCTCCTGCGGGCCTATACCCTCTTCGAGCGCGACGTCGATTACGTCGTGATGCCGGGCGAGCGGGGCGAAGCACAGGTGATCATCGTCGATGAGTTCACCGGCCGCCTCATGCCGGGACGCCGCTACAGCGACGGCCTCCACCAGGCGATCGAGGCCAAGGAGGGGGTCAAGATCGCCAAGGCGAGTCAGACGGTCGCCACGATCACGCTCCAGAACTACTTCCGGATGTACCGGAAGCTGGCGGGGATGACGGGAACCGCCGACACGGAGGCCGCGGAGTTCCACAAGATCTACGGGCTCGATGTCAACGTGATCCCCACGAACGAACCGATGATCCGCGTCGATCATCCCGACGTGATCTACCGCACCGCGGAGGAGAAGTTCGAGGCGGTCGTGCGGGAGATCATCGAGTTCTACCTGATCGGCCGCCCCGTTCTCGTCGGGACGACCTCGGTCGAGGCCTCCGAACGCTTGAGCAGGATGCTCGATTTCCGCCCCTTGCGGGGGTGCAACCCCCAGGGGATGAAGGTCGTCCACGAGGTCGCCCACGAGATGACCCGCGATGCCGAGATTCGCGAGGAGATCTTCCGGATCGTCTTCCACAACATCGAGGTGGAGATCGGGAAGGCCCACCGCAAGGGAGGAGCAGCCTTCGGAAAAATCGCCGAGGTGCTCGCCGCGTACCTCTATCCCACGAAGGGGGAGGCCAGGGAACGGGAAGAGGCCGCCGACCTCCTGCGCACCCGCCTCGAGGAGGGGATCCATACCGCCCCCGATCTCCTCGCCCTCTCCCATGGCGGGATGACCCTTCTCGATCGCTTCCGCAAGCGCTTCCTCGACAACATCCGTGAAAAGGTCGAAATCGTCGAGGACGAAAAGAAGATCCCCCACGAGGTCCTCAACGCGAAGCACCACGAGAAGGAAGCCCAGATCGTCAAGAAGGCGGGGCAAAAGGACGCCGTCACGATCGCCACGAACATGGCCGGCCGTGGAACCGACATCGTCCTGGCCGACGAGGTGAAGTACATCCTCGGCGGCCTCCACATCCTCGGCACGGAGCGCCACGAGAGCCGCAGGATCGACAATCAGCTCCGGGGCCGCGCCGGCCGCCAGGGGGATCCCGGCTCCTCCCGCTTCTACCTCTCCCTCGAAGACGACCTCATGCGCATCTTCGTCTCCGACCGCGTCGGAAACATCATGGAGCGCCTCGGAATGGAGCGCGGGGTTCCCATCGAGCACAAACTCGTCTCCCGCGCGATCGAGAACGCCCAGAAAAAGGTCGAAGGGCGCAACTTCGAGATCCGCAAACGCCTCCTCGACTACGACGACGTCAACAACAAACAGCGGGAGGTCATCTACGGAAAGCGCAACCAGATCATCCGCACCCGCAACGTGAAACGCTTCCTCTTCGAGATGGTCGAGGAGGTCATCGAAAATCTGATCGACGACTTCGCCGCCGGAGAGTCCCCCGACACGTGGGAGATCGCGGGCCTCAAGCAGACGCTCCAGGAGAAGTTCCGTCTCTACGAACCCCTCGACGACCTCGACAAACTCTCCTCCCATGAAGAACTCTTCGACCGGATCTACGAGGCCTTCGCCGAGACGTACCGCAAGAAGGAAGTCGAGTTCAAGGAATACGTCACCAAGGGCACCGGTTACCAGCTCACCGAGATCGTCCGCCGGGAGATGCTCGCCACGATCGACGCCCACTGGATGGATCACCTCCTCGTCATGGACCAGATCAAGGAGGGGATCGGACTCCGCGGCTACGGTCAGCGCGACCCCCTCGTCGAATACAAGAAGGAAGGCTACAACGCCTTCATGGAGATGATGAGCAAGATCAACCGCCAGGTCGTGGAACGGATCTTCCAGATCTCCTTTGCCCGGGGGGCCGCCCCGAAGAAGGGTTCGACCGCCACCCGCACCCGCGAGGTCTCCGGAGAAGTCGAGCAGGCTTCCAAGCAGAAGGATCAGAAAAAACTCCAGAACCTCCGCGCCAACACGAGCGAATCGAACGTAAAGAAGAAACCGGTCGTCCGCAAGGAGAAGAAGGTGGGGCGAAACGAACCCTGCCCCTGCGGCAGCGGCAAGAAATACAAGAAGTGCTGTGGCCGGTGAGGTGATGGGAAGATCGCCCCGATCGGGGGGCCGGTTTCTTGCAAGGCCTTCCCTTCGGGGTCCGGCAAGACGCCGGCAACGTTCCCCCGATCAGAGCGCGCTGAAGAGGAGACGATCGACGGGAACGTAGTCGTCGGTCATCACGATCACACCGGGGCGTTCGAGCCGCTCGAAGAACGCCTTCTGCCGCGGAAGCCCCTCGGAGAGGGAACGTTCGATCGTCCGGGGATCGGGATAGGGGAAACGGGACAGCGCCTCGAGCGCTCTCGCGTCGTCGAGCGGCTCGCGGGCGGCGAGGAAGAAGTGGTGCGAGGGGTGGTGAGGATCGTAGTGCGCCTGAAGGACGGGGAGGAAACGAAGATGGGGGAAGACCGATCGGACCGTGGCCACGACCGACCATAGGAAAGCCTCCCCCCGCCCCGAGAAGGTTCCGTAGAGATTCATCGCCACGACGCCTCCTGGCTTCAGACGCTCGCCCACCTCCTCGAAGAACTCCCGCGTCACGAGGTGGAAGGGGACGGCGTGGGCATCGCTGTAGGCGTCGAGGTAGATGAAGTCGAAGCGTTCCCCCGTCGTCGCCAGGTAGCGCCGCCCATCCGCGACCACGGCCCGGAAGGGGACCGTCTTCGTGGCCGGGAAGAAGCGCTCCGCCATCTCGAAGACCTTCCGATCGACATCGACGACCGTGATCCGGGTTCCCGGGTGATGATCCGCGATCTCGATCACCCCGATGCCACACCCGTGCCCGACGATCAGGACGTCTTCGATCCCGGGACGGTAGAGGAAGGGGACGTTGAGGAAGTCGATGTACCGGTAGAGGGAGCGCCGTTCGTCCGGAAGGGAAACTCCTCCCTCGACGTCGTAGGTGAACTGGAGTGTGCGGCGCCGCTTCGACTCGAGCACCACGATCTGATGATAGACCGAGTCCTCCACGGCCACGACCTCGGGACGGTCCTCCCCTTCCCCTTCGATCTTCTGGAGGTTGACGAAGTGATGGCTCGGCAGCTTCACGAAGAGGAGGATCGGCAGAAAAGCCAGCAGCGCCGCCGGCCTGCGTCCCACCGTGAAATGGGCGATCCCGAGCAGCATCGTGATGAGGCCGAGCGATTTGAAGATCGTGGCCACCGAGAGATGATTGAGGAGGATGAAGGCCGTCAGCACGGTCCCCAGGATGTTGCCCACCGTGGAGACCGCGTTGATCCGCCCCGAGAGCCGCCCGATCCGGGAGAGATCGTGGACCGCCACCTTGAGGAGGAGGGGACTCGTCGAGCCGAGCATGAGGCAGGGGAAGAGGAACATGATCGTCGCGGCCAGGATCGTGCCGGTCCGGTCCTCGCCGATGAGGATCACGATCCCCGTCGAGATCCAGGTGGCGGCAAAGGGGAGGAGGAAGATCCACACCCCGGCAAGGAGGAAGAGCCAGCCGAGCGATCTGCGGGGATCGTAGTGATCCGCGATCCGTCCCCCCACGAGGTAGCCAAGAGAGAGGGAGAAGAGAAAGATCCCGATCAGACTCCCCCACACATAGACGGAATAGCCGAAGAAGGGCGCCAGGAGCCGCGAACCGACCATCTCGAGCGACATCAGCGTGAAACCCGCCAGGAACGCCACCACGAAGATCAAACGCTCGAATCTCATCCCAGTTTCCTCCGGATCATCGAAAGGAGTGTGGTCATCTCCTCGCAGCGCAGGAGGCGCGCAAGGAGGAGGTAGCAGAGGCCCGAAATCCCGATCGTGGCGGCAAGCATCCCGGCCTGGGCGATCCACGGGGCGCGCTCCCACGGCAAAACGTCCCGCCCCAACCAGAGGAGCCCTCCCATCCCCGCGCTGCACAGCAGCGTCTTGCCCACGCTGCGCAGCAGGGGAACGAGGGCGGTCGGTCGCCCCCACTTGTTCGTGAACCATGCCGTCAGGAGGAGGAAGTGGCACACCGTTCCGATCGTGGAACCGATCGCGATCCCCACGTGGCCGAAATGGGGAATGAGGAGCCGGGAGGTCCCATAGAAGACGGCGAGCACGATCGCCGAGAGGACCGCCGGCGATCGCGTGTCCTTACGGGCGTAGAAGGCGGAAAGGAGCACCCGGACCCATCCCATCGGCAGGAGCCCCACCGCATAGGCGATCAGGGGCGCGCTCGTCTGCACCACCGAGGCCTGATCGAAACGCCCCGTCAGGAAGAGGACCCGGATGATCGGCTCCGCCAGGAGCGAGAGCCCCACCGTGGCCGGGATCATGAGGAAGGAGACGAGCCCGAAGGAGAAGGTCAGCGTCTCCCGCAGCGCGGTCTCGTCCTCCTCGGCCGCCTGCCGCGACATCAAGGGGAGGATCACCTGCGAGATCGATACGATGAAGATCCCGAAGGCCAGTTCCGTCACCCGGTTCGCGTAGTAGAGGGAGGAGATCGCCCCTTCCCCCACGTTGGCCGCCATCGCTGTTCCGACGAGCACGGTGATCTGATAGATCCCCGCCCCCAAGATCCCCGGCGCGAAGAGTCGCAGGCATTTCCGAACCCCCGGGTGCGTGAAGGAGATCGCCGGCGGGAGGAAACGCATCCCCTCCCGCTTGAGATAGGGGAGCTGGAACACGCACTGCATCACCCCCCCGACGAGCACACCCAACGCCAGCGCAAAGGGGCGCGAAAGGAGCGTCTCGGGAACAAGGAGCGCCGCCGCGATGATCGAAAGATTGAGCAGAACCGGTGTGAACGCCGGAGGACCAAAGATGTCCAGCGCGTTCAGGATCGCCATCGCAAGCGCCGCCAGACAGACGAGAAAGAGGTAGGGGAACATGAGCGCCGTCAACCGCACCGTGAGGTCGAAGTACCCCGGATCGTGCGCGAAGCGACGCGCCATCACCCACGTGATCTGCCGCGCGAAGATCATCCCCAGCAGGGTGAGCGCCCCCACCGAAAGCGCAAAGGCATAGAAGAACCTCCGCACGAAGCTCCAGAGTTCCTCGCTGGAGGCCTTCTGGCGGTACTCGGAGAAGACGGGGACGAACGCCGCCGTCATCGCCCCTTCCCCGAGCAGACGCCGGAACGTGTTCGGAATCCGGAACGCGAGATAGAAGGCATCGGCCAGTGGCCCCGTCCCGAGCAGATCGGCAAGGATCCGATCGCGAAGATAGCCGAGGATCCGAGAAAGGAGCGTCATGGAACCCATCACCCCCGCCGCCCGCATGATCCAGGGGCGCTTCTGGGCAGCGTCATCGGATCGCTTCAATCGTCCCTCCCTTTCTCGATGATCGAGGGGCATTTCCGGATCGGGTCCTCGGCTTCCTGATCGGTCGATCTGCCTCTCCTGCCGGCCGGCAGGCAGAGATCCTGCGTAACGGCACCCGATTTCGCGCCGTGCCTCCTTGCGCCCTCCGTACACGTCGGCGCCCGCCGGGAAGCAGGAGGAGAGGCGGGTCGTTCTCACGATGAAATCCATCGCCGGATCGGCGCTTGCTTCTACGTCCCGG
Source organism: uncultured bacterium (assembly GCA_964616915.1). GTDB lineage: Bacteria > Myxococcota_A > CAZTSL01 > CAZTSL01 > CAZTSL01 > CAZTSL01. Next base: position 9,936 of record CAZTSL010000007.1, on the reverse strand, counting down.
GCATGATACCAGAAAAGCCAGGGAAACGGCAAAGATCGATGGGAAGGTGTCAAAGGATGGGACGGGTGATCGTCAGTGCCTCGCGCCGAACCGACATCCCCCGCTATTACGCGCGCTGGTTCGGAGAACGGCGCAAGGCGGGTTTCGCCGAGTACCGGAACGTCTTCGGGGGGAAGGGGAGGGTCTCGCTTCGCAACGAGGATCTCGTGGGGTTCCTCTTCTGGACCCGGTATGCCCATCCCTTTCGGGCGCATCTTCGGCAGCTTCGCAGCGAGGGGGTTCCCTGCGTCTTCCAGTACACGATCACCGGCTACGGCCCGCCGATCGAGCCCCACGTCGTGTCCCGGGAGCGGGCGATCGACGATTTCCGGCGAACGAGCCGGGAGCTTCCCGATCCAAGCGCGATCGAGTGGCGTTACGATCCGATCCTCCTCTCGGAGCGGTTTCCTCCGGCCTGGCACGTGGAGAACTTCGGGGGGATCGCGGAGGGGCTGCGGGGGGCGACGCGGGTGGTCAACACCTCGATCGTGGAGCCCTATCTCAAGACGGTCCGCCGCCTCTCGGGGGAGGCGGTCCGGTTCCGGCGGATCGATCCGCAGCGGCACAGGACGGTTTCCCGCCGTGACCCACCCGTCGCGCAGGTAGGGGGAGCGGCGGTAGCGCTCCTGGGCACCCTGGCCGCGATCGCCCGGGACCACGACATGGTGCTCCGGGTTTGCAGCAATCCGGAATATGCCGCCTTCCCTCCCGCCCGATGTTGCGGCGCGGAGATCTTCGCGCCTTACGGGGCGGCCGTGGCCCGCGAGGTCCAGGGTCTTCCGGCCGCCCCTTCCCGCAGCGGCTGCCGGTGCGTGCGGGTCCACGACATCGGGATGGACAATACCTGTGTGGCCGGCTGTGCCTACTGCTACGTGGTCACCTCGCAGGCGCGGGCGATCGCCAACTTCCGGCGCCACGATCCCACGGCTCCGAGCCTGCGCTGAGAAGAGGCCGCGCGCTCCCCTTCGCGGGCCAACTGCGACCCCACGGAGCGTGCCGAAGCAGCTCCATGCGGATCCCGCCCGCACCGGAGGCGCAGAAGACAGAGCGGCATCTCTTCGTCGTCGGGGACAGCGTGTTCTCCACCCCTCGCGTCATCTTTCCTCCTCGATGATCCGCACGGCTTCGAGGGTCCGGAGATCGGCGAGCATGGCAGCGATTCTTCCTTTCTGCCCGAGGGCTGCCTCGAAGCAGGCCCGCAGCCGTGGGAGGCGCTCCCCTTCGGGGAGCACGGCCGGGTCGGGGGGCGCCAACCCTGCCGTCTCCTCGAAGAACCGCAGCTTGCGCGCGTGCAGCGCTTCGGGGAGGAAGAGTTCATAGACCAGTCCGTTGAGCCACCTCTCGAAACCCCCCTTCATCTCGTCGAGG
>CAZTSL010000007.1:0-8429 GCA_964616915.1 uncultured bacterium | reverse complement strand
TCCGCGAAGGTGTAGCGCCAGCGTTTCACGTCGCGGCCGCGGAGGAAGGGCTTGAGGAGTTCGGCGGAGGCGGGGTCTTCGGCGATCAAGCGGTCCCGGGTGGGGCGGTCCACGATGAAGGCCTGGTTGAAGCCGGTTTTGATCCCGTAATAGAAGCGTCCCCCGACGTATTCTCCGAGGGGGGTGCCGGTTCGGCGGAGGCGTTCGAGGAGGCGCAGGACGGCGGGGCGTTCGAGCCGCCAGCCGTCCGTGCGGAGATCGCGTTGGGGGAGTTCGTGGGCCTGCGTCTCGAAGATGGCAGGAAAATCGGTGACTCCGGCCGCCGGGTTCCACGCCAGGATGCGCAGGACGTTCGGGGCGGATCCGAGGTGGCGTTCGAGGGTGGAAGCGCTGGGGAACTGGACCCTCTCGACGTGACGGGTCTTCTCCGCCACCACGATCGCAGGGTAGGCGATCGAGGTGAAGACGTCGGCATCGCCGAAGTCGAGAATGATCCGTAAAGCGGTCGTGTAGGCGAGATAGGCGCGCAGCTTTGCTCCATAGGCGGCACGCATGTACTTGTTGCTCGTGATGAAGGCCAGGGTTCCCCCAGTGCGCAGGAGCCGGATCGCCCGCTCGAAGAAATAGACGTAGAGGTCGGCGGTTCCGGTATAGCAGGCGTAGAGTTCCCGGAGGACCTGCTTGAGCGGTCGAGTCTCGCCCCGGCTGTCGGTCACGGTGAGATGCTTCAACTGTTCCTGGCGCACATAGGGGGGGTTGCCGATGACGATGTCGAAGACACCGTCGTTTCCGGGACTCAGGAGTCCGAACATCCAGGCGGGGTCGAAGAAAGAGGCGGCCCGTTGCGCCTGGTAAGGGTTCCATTCGACGATCCGCTCGGTGTCGTAAGGGGTGAAGGCGCCAGTCGATTCGAGAGCCTGGGCCAGTTCGTTGCGGAGTTGCTGGTCACGGATGCGCAGGGCTTTCTTCTCCCGGTAGCGACGGGCAGTGAAGTAGTCGTGGCGCACTGCCATCAAGGCTGCTTCGAGGCGGCGCACCCGTTCGTTTCCGAGGCGAAGTTGTCCGCCCTTGAGCCCCAGGAGGGCGTTGGCCGCGACGAGCTTCGTTTCGAGGTTTGGCAGGGGGAGGATGCCACGATTCGGTGCATCGGGGTCGATGGCCTGGTCCACGATGAGGGCGATGAAGCAGCGCAGCCGGGCGATCTGTACGGCGATGGGCTGGATATCGACGCCGTAGAGGCAGTTCTCGATGAGGTAGAGCTTTCGGCCGTAGTCGTCGTTGTCGCGGGCGAAGGCACGTTCGATCGCGCGCCGGGCCGCCTCACGCGCGGGAGGACTCTCGATGCGATCGAGGGCCGCTTCCTGCCGGCGGCGCCATCCGGCGTTGTCAGGATCGAGCTTTCGCAGGAGGGAGACGAGCTTCTGAAGCATCCCGATCGGGAAGGCGCCGGAGCCGCAGGCTGGGTCGAGGACCTTGAGGTGATCGATCGCATCGATGAGGGCTTCGGTCTCGGAGGGGGTAAAGCAAGGGACCTCCTCCTCCCAGGCGAGGAGCCGGCCGAGTCGGCGATCGGGAGGCTCCAGAGGATCGATCCCCCGAAGACGAGCAAGAACCCGGTTGAAGTGGCGCAGGAGGACCTGATCGACCATCCAGTCCACGACGACCCGCGGCGTGTAGAAGGAACCGGTCGCCTTTCGCGCCACGCTACCGGTCTCAGGATTGAAGGCTGCCAGAAGGTTCTCGAAGACATGGCCGAGGAGTTCGGGATCGAGGGCGACCTCCTGGGTAAGGGGCGTGTTCTCCATGAGCGTGAAGTTGTAGCGCCGCAGGATCTCCAAGAGGGGACGGACACGCTCACGCCGCCGCTTCTTGTCCCCATAGGCGCCGGAGAGATCGACGACCCGCTCCGCCCCGAAGAAGAGATCGTTGGGGAGCTTGGGCTGCTTTCGCGGATCCTCGGAGAAGCCATCGATGCGCACCTCCTCGGTGAAGGAGGAGTTTCCCCGCGGCCGCCGGTCGTCCAGGCACTCGAAGAGGCCGCCGTTGAGGAACGGAACGGGCCGCAACAAGCGGGCGAAGGCTTCCGGGTCGCGCAGGAGACGGGCATTGCGCCAGAAGGCATGGACCATGTGATCCTCACTGCGCCCCCCTGCCCCCGGGTCGAGGAAACGACGCCGGGGCGCCTCCCCCGGCCGGTCTGGCTCCGTGTTCAACGTCGCAAAGAAGAGGTTCTGAAGGATCGCGGGATAGTAGGTGCAAGCGTCCGGTGAAGAATCCACGAGGAGCCCGGGAATCGCCGAAGGCTCGAAGAGTTCGTCGGGAAGCAACCCCTTGCCCGTCCGAGGATCCCGCTTCTTGCGGAGGAACCAGCAGAAGATCAGACGAGTGAGGAGGCGAATGAAGAAGAGTGCCCGGTCTTCGTCGGTGACGACATCCTTGGGCAACCGGAGGTCGTCACGTCCCTGAGCCCAGAAATACCAGTTGGCGATCTCCTGGTAGAACGCCTTCGTGACCGCCTCGACGTCGAAGGCGGCGTCGAGGCGGTCGATGAGCATGGTCACCGGGGGTTCCCCGCCCTCGAGATCCTGTAAGGAGAAGGCGAGCTTCTCCAAGCGTTCGATCGTGGTGCGGGCCGGAGAGCCCACCTCGTAGGGGAGGGTGCGCAACTCGATCTTCCCATCCCTGCGCCGGCGGGCCCAGGTGAACGCGATCCGCCGCTGCTCGACGGTGCAATAGCAGAGGAGGTGCTCGGTATGCCGTTTCGAGAGGGCACGCTGGACGGCACGCCTGGCCGTGACTCCCGGAAGCTCCCGGTCCGGCCAGTCGATTCGGAGGACGGGAAGATGGGCGAGCTGGGCCACGGGGGTTACCGTGAGCGATGCACCGACCGGCGCCCCAACCGAAAGAGACCATGGGGCCCCCTTGCCCCGCCCCCAAAGGAGCGTTTCGCAAAAGAGGGGGATGAGCTGCGCCGCGACATCCTGCTGGTCGAGATGCCAGGCGATTCGTTCGAGAAGACGCCGATTCACCCCTCCTCCTCCATCGCTTCCAAGGATCGCAGGCCCAGGGAGCAGACGACCTGGGGCTCACGGGGCGCAACTTCCGCCTCGGCAGCGATCCGGCAGAGTTTTTCCTCCGCCGAGAGACGGACGACCAACGCTGCGAGTCTCTCGTCGGTGATCCCGACACGGAGTTGCCGAGCAAGTCGATCCCGCGTGGATTTCGTGAGGGGAAAGCGGTAGAGCATGTCGATGGCGGCCTCGAGGTCGGTGATCTGCCACGGCGGGATGAGAGATCGCTGCTGCGCAAGCGACCGGCGGTAGCGGTCGAGACGGTCGTAAACCTTCCGGCGGATGCTCCGTCGGGAGCCGAGCCCCCCGCCAAGCATCTCCTCCTGGGTCACGACGATCTCGACCGTGCGCCGCACGAGGTCGTGGTGGTTCGCCATGGGGCGAAGAGGAGGCGTATCGGGCCCGCAGGCGGCATCCTGGAAGATCGCGGAGATCGACTGAGAGACGAGTTCCCCCCGGTCGTCCACCCGCACGAGCGTGTCGGCGCCATCGGGGAAGCGGAGATACGTGATCACCCCGGCGGGCGGATGGGGGGGCGTTCCTCCCGGCCGGAGGGGAGCGGTGGCGGCGACGATCGGAGGGAGGCCCTTGGCCGCCTCGCGATCCCGCTCGGCAGCCGACTTCCAGACCTGAAGCGCCATGCTGGCCAGATCGATATCCTCGTCGTCCCCGTCGTCGTCGAGGACGCCCCCCTTCTCCGTATAGAGATCACGCAGTCGCTCTGCAGCCGCCTCCCCAAAGAACGATTCGTCGGTGCCGATCACCTTCGAGTTCTCCTCCAGCCGTCGTAAGAGACGACGGCGAAGCTGGATGATTCGCTCGATCCCATCGGCAGGGAGGAAGGAATAGACGAAGATCTCGTCGTGCTTCTGGCCGATTCGATCGACGCGTCCCGCTCGCTGGATGAGGCGGATGATCGCCCAGGGGAGATCATAGTTGACGATGATGTGCGCATCCTGGAGGTTCTGACCCTCGGCAAGGACATCGGTGGCCACCAGGATCCGGAGTTCCTCTTCGCCAGCACGGAGTCCCCCGTTCGTATCGGGGCTGAAGCGACGCACCACGGAAACCGGATCCGGGGTGTCATTCGTGATGACGGCGAGATCGTCCATCCCTCGGCGTTTGAGCTGTTCTCCGAGATAAACGGCGGTGTCGGCGAACTGGGTAAAGACGAGCACCTTGTCCTCCCGGTGTTTCTGGGTGAGGAGATCGTGGAGCGCATCGAGCTTTCGATCTCCGGCGGGTCGCCAGGAACCGGCGCTACGCCGGATCGCAAGGAGGACGTGGGTGTCCGTAAGGAGACGCTCCTGAAGATCATTGCGGAAGAAGGCGGCGGGAAGCCAGTCGAAACGATGCTCGAAGCAGCGCCGGTAACGTTCGTAGATTTCGGCGGCACTCCGGCGCAGCGCTTCGAGGTCACCGGTCTCCTCGATCGGGAGCGTCCCGGCGGCCGGATCTTCCCCCTGGCTCTCAGCACTCGGGCCATCCTCGGACTCCGCAAAGTCCTCGTCGGCATCCGTGACGAAGGTGTCGAGCATCGCGACGTCCTGCGTGCCGATCGGAACGGGCAAGCCCCGGCTCAGCGCATGGAGCGTGACGAGGTTGCGCTTGATGTGCCGTTCGAGGGAGAGGAGAAAACTGTGACCGCTCGATTCGAGCCGTTTGAAGAGGTTCGTCCGGCAGAAACCGATGAGCCGCCATCCTGCCCGGTTGAGATTGTCGAGGATCTTTCGCTGGCCGGCCCCGGCGTTCTTCTCCACGCCCGGCACGAGGTAGTTGGCCATCCCATAGCGTGGAAGAGCGAGTCGTTCGATCATCTCGACGACTTCATCCCGGAAGAGGCGGGCGTAGGGGTCGTCGGGATCGTTCGGATCGACGGGGAACTTGAGGGTGCGGGGACGCCGGATCGGAAAATAGGCCCGCTCTCCACCGAGCATGACGTAATGCCGTCGCCGTTCCGGATCGAAAGTGGCATAGTGCTCGATGATGAAGCGTCGGGTGCGCCGGACGAGGAAGAGTCGCATCAGGTCACGCCAGTCCTCGGGATACTCGCTCTGCTCGAATGCTCGCAAGGAATGAGGGGAGGTCTGGAAGGTGGCGACGAAATCGGCTTCTCCTTTGCCCTGGCGCCGCCACTCCTGGAAGAAACGCTCGGGACGCACGTGCAGGTCCTCGGCTTCATCGACGAAGAGGCGCAACTGGTTGCTCAGGTCGCGGTAGTGTTTGTTGTAGGGCGTCGCGGAGAGGAGCACGACCCATGGATCGTTGCGTTCGATGTATTCTGCGATGGCGCGATAGCGACGTCCCTCACGGTTGCGGAGGTTCTGGCTCTCATCAATGATGACGAGGCGGAAGCGGGGAAGGTGTGGGAGTTGGGTGACGACCTGGCCCAAGGAGACGACCTTTGCAGCCAAGTGATAACGGGCGATATGGTCTTCCCACATCGGCTGGAGCTTTGGCGGGCAGATCACGAGGGTGTTGCTGTCGTCGTCCTCCTGAAGGATCTTTGCCACGGCGGTGGCCATGAGGGTTTTGCCGAGTCCGACGACGTCACCCAGGAGCACGCCCCCTCGGCGGTGGAGATGGCGGAGTGCGAGTGAAACCGCCCCGATCTGGTGGTCGAGGAGCACCCCCCGCAACGACTGGGGAAGCTTGAGGCCCTGCTCCCCTCGACGGGCCTCTTCGGCGAGGTGATAGGCGATCTTGAGATAGACGAGGTACGGACGAACCTCCCTGATGCCGGCCCAGCTCTCTTCGATGAGCCGGGCGAGTTCTTCCGAGAGGTCGAAGGCATGAGGGTCGTCCCAACGCTCGTCGAACCATGCCTGGAGCTTCGTCGTCGCGTCTTGCTCCACGACATCGACGTTGAGTTCTCCCTGGTGGGAGAGGCCCGACAGCGTGAGGTTGCTGCTCCCCACGAAACCGACGAGGGGGGTCACGGGATCCTTGCGGCGCACGAGGTAGAGCTTCGCATGGAGGGGATGGCGGAGAAATGCCTTGATGCGGACCTTTCCCGCGCGAATCTGGGAGGCCAGGCGTCTCAGGGTGATTTGCGCCCGCTCCGACGGGATACCGAAGGCGAGCTGCTCCTGAAAATGCTCGGTGATTCGGCGCTTGTATCGTGCCAGGGTGGGGCCGTCGATCGGATCGCCGTGGGGGCGCAGCCCCTGCAAGCGGCGCATCTCCGCCTCGGGGGGGCGGTGCATCCCCACGAGAAGGCGGCAGGAACGCTCGTCGCCCCCCTCGAAACGTTCGATGAGATCCGCAAGTCTCTCCCAGCCCTGCAGGTGGAAGTACCCCACGCAGAAAGACGCGGCCTCCGCATCCACCATGACGGCGCGAAGCCCCTCCACGAGGTCCGTTTCGAAGTTGTCGTAGATCTGCGGCATCGAGCCTCCTCCTCGCCCATTGGGTGAGGTATCGTAGCACCCTTTCCAGAAATTTCAACCCCCTCTGGAAAGGTGTCCGGCAGCAGAATGCTCCCCTTTGGAGACCCATACGCCTCATGCAGCATCATCGCGGGCCGCTCTCAGCAGGCCGGAAGAGGAGTTTTTCCGCCACGAACTTGAAATACCACGAAGCCTACACTATAATGACGATGCTCCCCGTGGCACTTGCGAAACGGATCGAAACGGCGGACAGATGGCGAAACGAGTTCTCATCGTCGAATATCAAACGGAGATCGCCGCGCTGCTCGAGGCAGCATTGCGACGCTGGGGGTACGAGACCGTCTTCGTCAAGGATGGCTTCGATGCGATCAAAGCATTCACGCTCTATCACCCCGACGTGGTGCTCCTCGAAATCCTCCTCCCCTCCCTTCGTGGCTTCGAGGTCTGCCAGCGGCTCAAGCTCCTGCCGATGGGGAAGGATACGCCGATCATTCTCCTCAACACGATCTCGCAGAGCCGCAAGACGCCGGAGCAGATCCGGGAGAAGTGCGGGGCCGACGGTTACCTCGAAGCCCCGATGACGATCCAGCGGATGATCGGCGTGATCCAGGATACGCACGGCGCCTCGGTCCAGGGGCTCCCGATCACACGCCGGGCGATGCGCTGGGATCTCTCGGAGACCTCCTTCGCCCGGATCATGAACGCGTGCGCGCTCTTTTCGGCGACGGCTTCGGTGCGCTTCGAAGATGGGGATGCGCAGAAGACGGTCTACTTCCGGGGAGGACGGCCGTGCGCCGCGACCTCGAACGCGCCGGAGGATCAGCCCCGGGAGGTGATGCGCCGCGCCGGGCTGCTGACGCCGGAAGCGGAGCGCTGGTTCGAGGCGCAGGGGAGCAAGCTGGTTCCGGTCCAGGCGATCGTGGCCGCAGGGCATCTCGATCCCGGCCGGGTGGAACTCCTCCGGAAACAGGCGATCCGGGAGATCATCCACTCCCTCACCGCCTGGGAGAAGGGCTTCTTCTTCTTCGCCAACGACGATCCCGAGGGGGAGCATCTGGCGGCCACGATCACGGATTCCCCCGTCTCCCTCCTGCGGGAGGGAATCGTACGCACCTTCAGCCCGGAACGGCTCCGCAAAGCCCTGGGCAAAGAGAGCAAGATCCTCGTCCCGGCCCGTCACCCCCTCTATGCCTTCAACGATCTCTCCCTCACCCGCGAAGAGATCGCCACCCTCGATCTCTGCGACGGAACGAACACCGTGGGGGAAGTGATCGCCAGGTCCCCCCTCCCCGAAAAGGCCACGATGCAACTCCTCGTCGGGATGATCCAATTGCGGATGCTCAAGGCCACGGTGCAAAAGAAGCCTGCCCGACGGATCTCGGAGTACCTCGAAGAACTCCAGGGGGAAGAAGCCCACCGGATCGCCGCCATCCGCAGGGAGCTGACCGAAGAATTCCGCCGCCTGGAGAACGCCGACCTTTTCGAACGTCTTCACCTCCCGAAAGATGCCGACCGGGAAGCGATCAAAGAGGCCTATCGCAGGCACAGCGAAACCTTCCACCCCTCCCGATTCGCGGAACCCCGATTCGACGAGGTGCGCGAGATCATCGACGGGATCGCCGCCCTGGCCCTCGAAGCCTATCAGACCCTCATCGATGACGAGAAACGAGCACACTACCTCCAGACCCTGACCGAGGCGGGGATGATGGAGAGCGCCGCCATCCCGGTCGCCGCAGTCCAGGGTGGAGGGCGACCGGAAGGAAGGATGCCCCTCCCACGGCCTCCCCTGGAAATCGCCGACACCGCAGCGAACCGGGAAGACCGAGTCTCCTGGGAGATGACGGAGGTCGAAGACGCCTTCCTGAGCGATGGGGGAGAAGCCGCGGACGAAAGCCGGAATGCAGAGCCGAAGGGAGAGCCCCCCACAGATCGCGAGATAGCGTCTGCCCCCCCCTCCGAGGTCCCCTAC
>CAZTSL010000006.1:0-68530 GCA_964616915.1 uncultured bacterium | reverse complement strand
CGGGAGGGGGGACGGACCGTGGGCGCCGGCGTCGTCACCGGCATCCTCGAATAGCACGCTTCCCCTTCCCAAAGCCGCGTGTCGTCCCGGGAGGGGAACGCCGGAAAACAGCAGAAAGGACGGTTCTGTTACGATGCAGACCCAGAAGATTCGGATCAAAGTCAAGGCGTACGATCACAAGATCCTCGACCAGTCCGTCAACGAGATCGCAGATACGGCCAGAAGGACGGGGGCGCGGGTCTCCGGCCCGATTCCCCTGCCGACCCGCATCGAGAAATTCTGCGTGCTGCGTTCTCCGCACATCGACAAGAAGTCACGGGAACAGTTCGAGATCCGAACCCACAAGCGGCTCGTCGATATCCTCGATCCCACGCCGCAGACCGTGGATGCACTCATGCAACTCGACCTCTCGGCCGGCGTCGAGGTCGAGATCAAGGGTTAAGGAGGATCGGGCGTGAATTACGATGTCGTCAATATCGAGAACGAGAAGGTCGGCGAGGTTCAGCTCGACGAGGGGATCTTCGACTGTGAGGTGAAGCCCCATCTGATCCACGAGGTCGTCCGGATGCAGCGGGCCGCACGCCGGCGGGGGACCGCCAGCGTGAAGAACCGTCATCTCGTCCGGGGAGGGGGGAAGAAACCTTACCGCCAGAAAGGGACCGGACGGGCACGCCAGGGCTCGATCCGTAGCCCCCATTACCGGGGAGGCGGCGTGGTGTTCGGCCCAACACCCCGTTCCTATGCGTTCTCCGTTCCCAAGAAGGTCCGCAAGGCCGCACTCCGCTCCGCGCTCACCCTCAAGCGGCGCAGCGAGCAGTTGAAGATCCTGGATGCCTTCGAACTCCCCGAGATCAAGACGAAACGGGTCGCAGAGGTCCTCGCACGCTTCGAGGGGGGCAAGACCCTGATCGTCACGGAGAAGAAGGATGAGGTCCTCGAGAAATCCGCCCGCAACATCCCTCATGTGAAGGTCTTGCGCGTGGAGGGGCTCAACGTCTACGATCTCTTGAAATACGATCACCTCCTCCTCACCCAGGGGTGTGTGGCCAAGATCGAAGGAGCGCTGAAACGATGAAGTCCTCAGACCACGTTCTGATCCGTCCGGTCGTCACGGAGAAGACGGCGCAACTCCAGGAAAATTTGAATCAATACACCTTCGCGGTCCACCCGAAGGCGAACAAGATCGAGATTCGCAATGCCGTGGAGAAACGGTGGAACGTCAAGGTACTCGATGTGCGCACGATGCGGGTTCGGGGGAAGAACAAACGGGTCGGGCGGAACTTCGGCCGCAAGCCGACCTGGAAACGGGCGATCGTGACCCTGCGGCCCGACGACCGGATCGAATTCTTCGAAGGCGTGTAGGGAAGACGACGAGAATTCCGATCCGGCGAACCGATCGTGGGTGGACCTGAACCCGATTTCTTTGGAGCCAAAGATGGGAATCAAAGCATACAAACCGACTTCTCCAGGACGCAGGACCCAGACCGTTTCCACCTTCGAGGAGATCACCCGAACGACGCCGGAAAAATCGCTCCTGCGCCCCTTGAAGCGGAGAGGGGGGCGCAACCAGCAGGGGCGGATCACCTGCCGGCATCGGGGGGGCGGCCACAAGCGGCGCTATCGGGTGATCGATTTCAAACGCAACAAGTTCGACATTCCGGCCAAGGTCGTCTCGATCGAGTACGACCCGAACCGTTCGAGCAGGATCGCCCTCCTGCACTACCAGGACGGCGAGAAGCGTTACATCCTCGCTCCCCTCAAGCTCTCCGTGGGGGATACGGTGATCTCGAGCGAAAATGCCGACATCAAGCCGGGAAATGCCCTGCCGCTGCGCTGCATCCCCGACGGCACGCTGATCCACAATATCGAGATGAAGCTCGGCAAAGGGGGGCAACTCGTGCGCAGCGCCGGGACCTACGCCCAACTGATGGCCAAGGAGGGGAAATACGCGATCATCAAGCTCCCCTCGGGAGAGGTCCGGATGGTGCTTCTTGGCTGCATGGCCACGATCGGTCAACTGGGCAACCCCGATCACGAAAACATCTCGATCGGAAAAGCAGGACGGACCCGTTGGCTTGGAAGGCGGCCCAAGGTGCGCGGTGTTGCGATGAACCCGATCGATCACCCCCACGGGGGGGGAGAGGGGAGAACCTCCGGTGGCAGGCACCCCGTCTCTCCCTGGGGGAAACCGACCAAGGGGCACAAGACCCGCAAGAACAAGCGTTCCGATCACCTGATCATCAAGCGCCGTAAGTAAAGGAAGGGATCATGCCACGCTCAGTCAAGAAAGGTCCTTTTGTCGATGCGCACCTCCTCAAGAAGGTACACGAGGCGCAGCGGACCGGTAGCCGGAAGGTCATCCAGACCTGGTCGCGCCGATCGACGATCACGCCGGACATGGTGGGACTCACCCTTGCCGTGCACAACGGCCGCAAGCATATCCCCGTCTTCATCACGGAGAACATGGTGGGCCACAAGCTCGGCGAGTTCGCACCGACGCGGACGTTCTACTCCCACGCTGCGGACCGCAAGAAGAAGAAGTAGCGCCATCGTCAGGAATGGATGACATCGAGAAAGGGATTTCGTCATGGAAAACGAGCATGTCAACGAAGTCAAGGCACGCGCCCGGTTCGTTCGGCAGTCTCCGAGAAAGCTCAGGCTCATCGCCGACCTGATCCGGGGGAAACGAGCGGAAGATGCGCTGCACACGTTGACCTATTCGAAAAAGCGAGGCGCAAGGACGTTCAAGAAGCTTCTGGAGTCGGGGATCGCCAACGCCCAGGAGCAATCCCTCGATCTCGATCGCCTCGTCATCAAGACCGTGATGGTGGACGGCGGCCCCTCCCTTCATCGCTTCATGCCACGGGCCATGGGGAGAGCGACACCGATCCTCAAGCGCACGAGTCACATCACGATGGTGCTCGCCGCTTCCTCCTGAAGCGGGACGTTCCCTCTTCGATCGAGGGTCTCGACCACAACTGAAAACCGATGTCGAGCGCCTCTCCTTGGCGCTCCCCTCTCCTCGCCCCGAGTCGCGACTCAGGGGTTTCCACCGCAAGCGTAGGGAGTGAAAAGTGGGTCAGAAAGTTCATCCCACCGGATTCCGGTTGGGCGTCATCAAGACATGGTCTTCGAAGTGGTACGCGGGAAAGAAGTATGCCAGCTTGCTCCACGAAGACCTGAAAATTCGCAAGGTGATCAAGAAGAAACTCTACCAGGCGGGGATCCTCGACGTAGAGATCGAACGCTCCACGGACAAGGTGAAGATCAACATCCTGGCTGCCCGTCCCGGGATGATCATCGGGAAGGGGCGAGCCGGAACGAAACAGCTCAAAGAGGATCTCTCCGCTTACTCCCAACACGAGATCTTCATCAATATCCAACAGGTACGCCGTCCCGAGGTGGAGGCGCAGCTCATCGCGGAAGACGTGGCCCTGCAACTCGAAAGGCGCGTCGCCTTCCGGCGGGCGATGAAAAAGAGCATATCGACCGCGCTCAAGTTCGGGGTCAAGGGGATCAAGATCGCCGTGGCCGGCAGGCTGGGGGGCGCAGAGATGGCACGCCGGGAACGCTATCTCGAAGGCCGGGTCCCTCTCCATACGCTTCGCGCCGACATCGACTACGGTTTCGCCCAGGCCAAGACGACCTATGGCGTCATCGGCGTCAAAGTCTGGATCTTCAAGGGGGAGGTGCTTCCCGCCCCCCCACGACATGGATGATCGGAGGCCGTCATGCTTGCACCCAAGAAGGTAAAGTATCGCAAACAGCAGAAGGGCCGGATGAAACGGAAGGCCACGCGAGGCAACACCGTCCATTTCGGCGAGTTCGGCCTCCAGGCCCTCGAATGCGGGAGGATCACCGCCCGGCAGATCGAGGCGGCACGGATCGCGGTCTCCAGAGCCGTGAAGCGGGGAGGGAAGATCTGGATCCGGATCTTTCCCGACAAACCGCTGACGAAGAAACCCGCCGAAACGCGGATGGGGAAGGGAAAGGGATCGCCGGAAGAGTGGGTTGCCGTGATCCGGCCGGGACGCATGCTCTACGAACTCGATGGCGTCGCACCCGAGGTGGCCGAGCGGGCCTTCCGCCTGGCTGCCCACAAACTCCCGATCCGCACACGATTCGTCAAACGGGGGAGTGGATATGAAGGCTGATCAGTTGCGGGAATTGACACCCGAAGAGTTGATCCAACGGGAACAGGATCTCAAGGACGAGTTGTTCAATCTCCGGTTCCAGCATTTCACCGGCCAACTCGACAAGACCTCCCGCCTCACCGAAGTGAGACGGGAAATCGCCCGGATCAAGACGATCCGAACCGAGCGAAACATCTAGGGCGGCGGATCACCCCTTTTCGGGCCGGAGATCCGAACCGAGCGAAACATTCAGAGGATTCTCGAGATGGGAAAAGAACGGGGCATTCGCAAGACACGCGTAGGCGTCGTCGTCAGCGACAAGATGGACAAAACCGTCGTCGTTCGCGTCGACCGGCTCGTCAAACACCCGATCTACAAGAAGTATATCCACCGGCACAAGAAGTTCAAAGCCCACGACGAAGAGAATAGATGCCGGATCGGCGATACCGTGCAGATCATCGAATCGCGCCCCTTGAGCAAGGAAAAACGATGGCGCGTTCAACGGATTCTCAAACGCGAAGAGTTGGGATGACCCGAAATCTCGGGAGATCCTGGAGGGGATGACGGATGATCCAGATGCAGACGATGCTCAACGTGGCGGACAATTCCGGAGCCAAGAAACTGATGTGCATCAAGGTCCTCGGAGGCTCCAAGCGCAAATATGCCCATGTCGGTGATATCGTCGTCGTTTCGGTCAAGGAAGCGATGCCCAACGCCAAGGTCAAGAAGGGGGACGTGAAAAAGGCCGTCATCGTGCGCACGGTCAAGCAGATCGCTCGACCCGACGGCTCCTTCATCCGCTTCGACGACAACTCCGCGGTCCTGATCAACGAGGCGCAGGAACCGATCGGAACACGGATCTTCGGACCGGTCGCACGGGAATTGCGCGCCAGGAAGTTCATGAAGATCATCTCTCTGGCACCGGAGGTGTTGTGATGAAGCGCCATGTGAAGAAGAACGATATCGTCGTCGTGATCGCCGGCAAGGAGAAGGGAAAACGGGGAAAGGTCCTCAAAGTCTTCCCCGAGAAAGGGCGGGTGATCGTCGAAGGCCTGAACATGATCAAGCGGCATACCCGACCCAATCAGATGGTCCAGCAAGGGGGAATCATCGAACGGGAAGCCCCGATTTCGATCTCCAACGTACAACTCTACGATCCCAAAGCCGATCGACCCGTGCGTATCGGATACAAAGTCCTCGAAGATGGCCGTAAAGTCCGATATTCCGTAAAGACGGGCGAAATCCTCGATCAAATCTGACCGACGATCGCCAAAAGGGTGTGAAAGATGGCAGCAAGAATCTATACGTTCTACAGAGAGGAAGTCGTTCCCAGGCTGATGGAGGCGTTCGGCTACGAGAATGTGATGGAAGTCCCCCAACTGGCGAAGATCGTGATCAACATGGGTCTCGGGGAAGCGGTCAGCGACATCAAGGTGCTCGACTCTGCACAGGCCGAACTGGCCCGTATCACGGGGCAGAAACCGGTGGTGACGAAGGCGCGCAAATCGATCGCGGCCTTCAAACTTCGGGCGGGAATGCCGATCGGCTGCATGGTGACGCTGCGCAAGTCGCGGATGTACGAGTTCTTCGACCGGCTGGTGAATATCGCTCTGCCCCGGGTGCGCGATTTCCGCGGCGTATCAGGAAAGGCCTTCGACGGACGGGGCAACTATGCCTTAGGGATCCGCGAGCAGATCATCTTTCCCGAAATCGATTACGACAAGATCGATAAGATCAAGGGGATGAACATCGTCATCGTCACGACGGCAAAAACCGACGAAGAGGGGAAAGCACTCCTCAAACACCTCGGCATGCCCTTCAGAAATTAACCCGGAGGATCAGCGTGGCTAGACTTGCGCTCAAACTGAAAGCCCAGAAGAAGAA
Source organism: uncultured bacterium (assembly GCA_964616915.1). Classification (GTDB taxonomy): domain Bacteria; phylum Myxococcota_A; class CAZTSL01; order CAZTSL01; family CAZTSL01; genus CAZTSL01. The sequence goes on along the minus strand of CAZTSL010000006.1, from coordinate 62,513 downwards.
CAAGTTTCGGGTCCGGCACTACAACCGCTGCCCCCTGTGCGGACGTCCGCGAGCCTTTCTGCGACGTTTCCAGATGTGCCGGATCTGTTTTCGCACCCTCGCGCTCAAGGGAGAACTCCCGGGCGTGACGAAATCGAGCTGGTGAGTTGCCAAACGAGGATCGGAAGCGTAACGATCGAAGAGAAGGAAGTACTCCATGTGTATGACTGATCCTGTTGCCGACATGTTGACGCGGATCCGGAATGCCGCTCAGGCCGGCCACCAGGCCGTCGAGATTCCCGCCTCGAACATGAAGCGGCGGATCGCAGAGATCCTCCAGGAGGAGGGTTATATCCGGCGTTTCGAGATGATCCCCTCCCCTCCCCAGGGGATCATCAAGATCGAACTGAAGTACGAATCGAGCAGGGAACCAACGATCCGTGGGATCGTGCGGGTCAGCAAACCGGGGCGACGGATCTACGTCAAGAAGAAAGAGATTCCTTCCGTGCTCAACGGCATGGGGGTGGCGATCCTCAGCACCTCGAAGGGGATCCTCACCGACGCCCAGGCCCGGTCGATGAACGTCGGGGGAGAACTCCTCTGCAAGGTCTGGTAGCCTCACGCAAGGCGCGTGGGATCCCAGACGCCTGAGAAGTCTTCGTCAAGGAGGTAGCATGTCTCGGATTGGAAAACTTCCCGTGCCCATTCCAGCGGGCGTAGAGGTGCGCTGGGATGAAGCGGCCTCCACGATCCACGTCCAGGGACCGAAGGGAGCGCTTCAGCTCGCCATCCGGCCCAAGGTCGAGGTCTCCATCGAGGGGAACCAGATCGTGTTGCGGGCGGTGGACCAGAGCCGGGAGGCCCGGTCGCTCCACGGCCTCTATCGCTCGCTCATCGCAAACATGGTCACCGGCGTGACCGAGGGATTCGTCAAGAGCCTCGATCTCATCGGCGTCGGTTACAAGGCGGAACTCAAAGGGGAAGATCTCTTCCTCTCCGTGGGATATGCCTCCCCCGTCCGCTTCCGTCTCCCGAAAGGGATCAAGGCGAAGGTGGAACAGACGAAGATCGTCCTCGAAAGTTGCGACCGGGGGCTCGTGGGCGAAGTGGCGGCGGAAATCCGAAAGATCCGCCCCCCCGATCCCTACAAGGGGAAAGGGATCCGCTTCTCCAACGAAGATGTCCGCCTCAAACCTGGAAAGACCGGAAGCTGATCCCGCCCGAAGGAACGACTTCAAGCGGGTGAGAAGGATAGGACCATGATCGCGAGAAACCTTCGAAGAATCGGACGGAAGAAACGTCAAGCCAGGATCCGGCGCAAGGTGCGGGGCACTCCCGCACGCCCCCGCCTCAACGTCTATTGCAGCGGCAGGCATATCTATGCGCAGATCATCGAGGACGAATCGGGCCGGACCCTGGCCGCAGCCTCCACCCTGAACAAGGAAGTCCGGGAGGGACTCGCCAGGACGGCCAACAAGGAAGCCGCCAGACGGGTGGGAGAAGCGATCGCCCAACGGGCGCTCGCCAAGGATATCGAACAGGTCGTCTTCGACAGAAACGGCTACATCTATCACGGAAAAGTCCGAGCCCTGGCCGAGGCCGCCCGGGAAAAAGGCCTGAAATTCTAGTGAGGAAAGACCGTGCAGCACTACAACCGCAACCAGAGAGCAGCGGAAGAGACGAAGTTCGTCGACAAGGTCATCCACATCAACCGGGTGGCCAAGGTCGTCAAAGGGGGACGGCGCTTCAGCTTCAGCGCGATCGTCGTCGTCGGCGACGAAAAGGGAATGGTCGGCACGGGGAGCGGAAAGGCGGGTGAAGTGCCCGAAGCGATCCGTAAGGCCGTGGAACAGGCGAAGAAGAATCTCTTCGAGATCCCCCTCGATCCCGAAACGGGAACGATCCCCCACGAGGTACTCGGCACCTTCGGCGCAGGAAGCGTCCTCATGAAGCCCGCCCGTCCGGGAACGGGGGTGATCGCCGGCGGCGCGGTGCGCGCGATCCTGGAAGCCGCCGGGGTCCGGAACATCCTCTCCAAATGCCTCGGAAGCCACAACCCCCACAATGTGGTACGTGCCACGGTCGATGGACTCAGACGACTCGTCAGTCCAGAAGAGAACCTGCGCCGGCGGGGCAAAGCCCTCCCCACCCCCGACGAAGCGTAACCGCGTGGAGGCAGCGATGGCCAACAGAATCAAAATCACCCTCAAGCGGAGTCCGATCGGTCGCCCCGCCAAGCAGCGGGCCACCCTCAAAGGGCTCGGCCTCACCCGCCTCAACAAGACCGTGATCCGGGAGAACACCCCCGCGATCCGAGGGATGATCCGCAAGGTGATCCACCTCGTCCAGATCGATGAGGAATTCACGGAAACACCCTAACCCCTTTCGAGGAGCAGGGAGAATGAAGCTCGATTCACTGCGCCCACCCAAGGGCTCGAGAAAGAAGCAGAAGCGCGCCGGCAGAGGTCCCGGCTCCCAGTTGGGCAAGACCGCAGGACGGGGACAAAAGGGCGCCGGCGCCCGCAGCGGGAAGAAACAGATGGTCGGCTTCGAGGGGGGACAGATGCCCCTCCAGCGCCGGCTTCCCAAACGGGGATTCCGCAACGTCTTCCGCAAGGAATACGCGATCGTCTCCCTCGAGCAGCTCAACCGCTTCGAGCCGGAGTCCCTCGTCGATCCCCCCCGCCTCCAGGAAGCCCGGGTCATCCGAAGGGTCGGCGACGGCGTCAAGATCCTCGCCAACGGCGAAATCACCCGCCCCCTGACGGTCCGGGTCCACAAGATCTCCCGTGCCGCCCGTGAGAAGATCGAAGCGGCCGGAGGGAAGGTCGAGATGATTCCGGACGAGCCGAGCCGTACCTGAACACGCCAAGCGGAAAGGTCCCATAGATGTTGTCCGCCGTTCAAAATCTCCTCAAGATCCCGGAACTCAAAAAGAAGGTCTTCTTCACCCTCGGGATCCTCGCGCTCTACCGGGTCGGGGTCGCGGTGCCCACGCCGGGGATCGACACCCAGGCGCTGGCGAACTTCTTCCAGCAGTCGCGCGGCTCGATCTTCGGGATGCTCGACATGTTCTCGGGAGGCGCACTGAAGAAGCTGTCGATCTTTGCGCTTGGGATCATGCCCTACATCAGCGCCTCGATCATCCTGCAGCTCCTCACCGTGGTCTGGCCCTACCTCGAGAAACTCTCCAAAGAGCCGGACGGCCGCAAGAAGATCACGCAGTACACCCGCTACGGAACGGTGCTCCTCAGCATCTTCCAGGGTTTCATGATCGCCTACGGCCTGGAGAACGGAATGGCGGGCTCCGGGATCGTGCTCGAACCGGGCCTCAAATTCCGGTTGATGACGGTGATCACGCTTACGGCGGGCACGGCCTTCATCATGTGGCTTGGCGAGCAGATCACGGAGCATGGGATCGGCAACGGAATCTCCCTCATCATCTTCGCCGGGATCGTGGCCCGCCTCCCCTCCGCGATCTTCCGGACCGTCCAGTTGATGAAGACCGGAGAGATGAAGCCCTTCTCGATGCTGATCCTCCTGGCCGTGATGGTCGTCGTGGTCGGGGTCATCATCTGGATCGAGCGGGCACAGCGCAGGATCCCGGTGCAGCACGCCAAACGGATCGTGGGACGCAAGATCTACGGAGGCGCGAGCACGCATCTGCCCCTCAAGATCAATACCGCCGGGGTGATCCCGCCGATCTTCGCCTCCTCGATCCTGATGTTCCCCTCGACGCTGGCCGGTTTCATGAACGTCCCCTGGATGAACACCTTCGTGCGTTGGATGTCACCGGGGCATCTCGTCTATAGCTTCGTCTACATCATCCTGATCATCTTCTTCTGCTACTTCTACACCGCCGTCACCTTCAACCCGATCGATGTGGCGGACAACCTCAAGAAGCAGGGGGGCTACATTCCAGGGATCCGCCCCGGAAAGAAGACGGCGGCCTACATCGATCGCGTGCTCACCCGCATCACCTTCGGCGGGGCGATCTATGTGGCGGCGGTCTGCGTGCTGCCGACGATCCTGATCGCGGAGATGAAGGTTCCCTTCTACTTCGGTGGAACCGCACTCCTGATCGTCGTGGGCGTGGCGCTCGACACGGTCCAGCAGGTGGAGGCCCACCTCCTGACGCGGCACTACGACGGTTTCCTGGGGAAGGGGATGCGCTTCAAGGGACGAGGACGACGCCGGTGAGCATCGTTGTCTCCACTGGGAGGCGGATATGGAACTCAATCTCGTCCTCCTCGGGCCACCGGGGGCAGGAAAGGGAACGCAGGCGAAACGGATCGCATCCCGCTACGGGATCCCCCACCTCTCCACCGGGGATATCCTGCGGGGCGCGGTCTCCGAAGGAACGCCACTGGGAAAACGCGCGGCCACGTTCATGAACGAGGGCAAACTCGTCCCCGACGCTCTCGTGATCGACATCGTCGCCTCCGCGCTCGAAGAGGAACGTTGCCAGCACGGCTTCATCCTCGACGGTTTTCCGAGGACGTGCCCCCAGGCCGAAGCCCTCGACCGGAAGATGGAGGGACTCGAAAGGTCCCTCTCCCACGTCTTCTCCTTCGAGGTCTCCCTCCCCGTCGTGATACGACGCCTCTGCGGCCGGAGGATCTGCCGCAACTGCGGAGCGATCTATCATCTCGTCGATCACCCCCCGGCAAGGAACAGCGATTGTGATCGCTGCGGAGGAAAAGGAACGCTCATCCAACGTCCCGACGATCGGGAAGAGACCGTACGGAAACGCTTCGAGATCTATGAAGCAGCAACCAGGCCCCTCATCGAATACTACCGGAAGAAGGGACTCCTCGTTTCCCTTTCCGCCGAAGCCCCTCTCGAATCGCTCACGCAACGCGTGACAGAGATCCTGGACGCTTTTTTGCAGGGACCTCGTTGACAAAACTACATCTTTGATCTATCCTCTCCCCTCGGTTCCGATCGGGGGAGGCGGATCTTTCTCGTGATCGGCGAGTATCCGGACGCTTCCCCCGCAGAGGCCGGAGGTGCAGGCGATACCCCGGCAAAATCCAGCGGTTTCATCGTTGAGGACCAGAAATGGCGAAAGAAGAAGCAATCGAAGTCGAGGGGACCGTTCTCGAACCCCTCCCCAACGCGATGTTTCGCGTGGAACTCGAAAATGGGCACAAAGTCCTCGCCCATATCGCAGGCAAGATGCGGATGCACTTCATCCGGATCCTGCCCGGAGACAAGGTCAAGGTCGAACTCTCCCCCTACGATCTGACGCGGGGACGGATCACCTACCGCGTAAAGGGATGAATGACCCCGACGCCACCGACGTTCCTCCTCCCGCGGCCCACGGATCTCCCCGCTCGCAGATCGGAACCCCCCCGGGAGGATGAACGGCGTCGACAGCGAAGGAGCGCTTCGGATGAAAGTAAAGGCATCGGTGAAAAAGATCTGCGACAAATGTAAGATCATCCGCAGGAAGGGGATCATTCGCGTGATCTGCCAGAATCCGAAACACAAACAGCGCCAAGGGTAAGCCAAGGAGGAGAGATGGCCCGCATCGCAGGAATCGCGCTACCCAACGAGAAACGGATCGATATCGCCTTGACCTATATCTATGGCATCGGACGCCCCACCGCGCAGAAGATCATCGAAGCCTCGGGCGTCGATCCCGCCAAGAAAGCCGGTAACCTCACCGAAGAGGAAGTCGCCCGGATCCGCAAGATCATCGAGAACGACTACAAGGTCGAGGGGGATCTCCGACGGGAGGTCGCCATGAACATCAAGCGCCTCATCGATCTTCAGTGTTATCGGGGACTGCGTCATCGCCGGGGACTCCCCGTGCGGGGACAGCGTACCCACACGAACGCCAGAACCCGCAAGGGTCCCCGCCGGGCGATCGGCGGCCGCAAGGGGAAGTGAAAGGGCGCGTCTCAACCCACGAAACGACACTTCATAACGAAGGCTGATGGAGAAGTAGCGTATGGCGGCAAAATCGGACCGTAAGGGATCGAGGAAAAAGAAGGTCAAAAAGAATATCGCCGCAGGGATTGCCCATATCCAGGCGACCTTCAACAATACGATCATCACGATCACGGACATGAGCGGAAACGTCATCGCCTGGTCGAGTGCAGGGAGCCAGGGATTCAAGGGCTCCCGCAAGAGCACCCCCTTCGCCGCCCAGGTCGCGGCGGAGAACGCCGCTCGCAAGGCCCAGGAACATGGCATGCAGACCGTGGGGGTCTACGTGAAGGGACCGGGCGCGGGCCGGGAAGCCGCCCTCCGTTCGATCCAGGCAGCCGGTCTCAAGGTGAACCTCATCAAGGACGTCACCCCCATCCCCCACAACGGGTGTCGTCCCCCAAAACGGCGGAGAGTGTAACGTGGCAAGATATACGGAAGCCAGGTGCAGACTGTGTCGGAGAGCTGGAGCCAAGCTCTTCCTGAAGGGCCAACGCTGTTTGTCCTCCAAGTGCCCCATCGAGGGGAAACGGAAACATCCCCCTGGACAGCACGGCCACCGGCGCATCAAACCGACCGACTACGGTATCCAGCTTCGGGAAAAACAGAAGGTCCGTCAGATGTACGGCCTCCTCGAGCGCCAGTTCCGCAACTACTTCGAAAAGGCGGAACGAATGAAGGGGGTCACCGGGGAGAATCTCCTCCTCCTCCTCGAACGGCGCCTCGACAACGTCGTCTACCGTCTCGGTTTCGCCGCTTCCCGGAGCCATGCCCGGCAACTCGTGCGCCACAACCACTTCCTCGTAAATGGCAAGAAGGTGAACATCCCCTCCTATCTCGTCAAAGTGGAGGATGTGATCACCCTTCGGGAAAAGAGCAGGAAGATTCGTGCCATCCAGGAATCTCTCGAGTTCGCTCTCCAGCAAGGGATTCCCGAATGGCTCCACCTCAACCACGAGGAGATGACGGGAAAGGTCGCCGAATTGCCGAGCCGGGACCAGCTGAACCGCGATATCAACGAACAGTTGATCGTGGAACTCTACTCGAGATAGGCTTCCCTCCATCCGTCGCGTTTCACCTTTCCTGGGCAATCCGGATCTTCACGCACAACCCTGAGTACCGTCGGAGCGAGATCGGCAAACCACGACGGCGGAGGGGAAGGGTGCCGCGTCGCCGGTTTCCCAGCATCGCGCCCTCGAACGAAAACCTTTCTTCCAAAAGGTGACATCCCATGCAGATGAACTGGAAGAGCCTGATCAAACCCAAAAAGGTGGAGTACGACCTCGAAACCTTGAGCGAGACCTATGGGAAGTTCGTCGCCGAACCCCTCGAACGAGGTTTCGGCATCACCCTCGGGAATGCCCTGCGGCGGATCATCCTCTCCGCGCTCCAGGGCGCGGCGATCACCTCGGTCAAGATCGAAGGCGTCCTCCACGAGTTCTCGACCATTCCAGGCGTCCGGGAGGATGTGACCGATATCATCCTCAACCTCAAGGAAGTCGTCATCAAATATACCGGGTCGAGCATCGGAAAGCTCTACGTCGACAAGAAGGGGCCCGGAGAAGTCAAGGTCGAAGACTTCCAACACGACCCCGCCATCACCCTCCTCAACCCGGAACACCACATCGCCACCCTCTCCGAGGGCGCACACCTGCAAATGGAGATGACCGTGGGCCGCGGCAGAGGCTACGTCCCGGCGGAACGCAACAAGAGCGAAACACAACCGATCGGCACGATCCCCATCGATTCGATCTTCTCCCCGATCCGCAGGGTCAACTACAACGTCACGAACGCGCGGGTCGGCCACGTCACCGACTACGACAAACTCATCATGGAGATCTGGACCGACGGCAGCATCACGCCCGTCGAGGCCGTCTCCTTTGCCGCCAAAATCCTCAAGGATCAGGTCTCCTTCCTCATCGAATTCGAAGAGACCGAAGAGGAGGAGGTGGAAGTCACCGCCGAAGAACCGAAGAAGGAAGAGATCGACGAGAATCTCTACCGCAGCGTCGATGAACTGGAACTCTCCGTCCGTGCCGCCAACTGCCTCAAGAATGCCAACATCACCCTCATCGGAGAACTCGTCACGAAGACCGAGTCCGAAATGCTCAAAACGAAGAATTTCGGCCGCAAATCGCTCAACGAGATCAAGGAGATCCTCAAGGAGATGAATCTCTCCTTCGGAATGAAACTGCCAAACTTCGATCCGGCCAAGGCCCGACAGATGTACCTCGCAAAACAGACCGAGAAGGCCGCGGAAAAAGCGGAAGTCGAAGCCTTGGAAGCAGAGTGAGACCACGGAATCCCGCCCCTCTCCCTGCCAGAGAGGGGCGAATACGACGCCCGGCGGAATCGGGGGCATAAGGAAGAATCGCCATGCGCCATAGAAAAGCAGGAGTCAAACTGGGGCGGACCTCGAGCCATCGGATCGCGATGTTTCGAAACATGGTCACTTCCCTCTTGGAACACGAAACGATCGAAACGACCGACGCCAAAGCCAAAGAACTCCGGAGATGGGCCGACAAGATGATCACTCTCGCCAAGGACGGTTCCCTCCACGCACGCAGGCAGGCCCTCGCCGTCATCCGGAAGAAATCGGTCGTCGCGAAACTCTTCTCCGAACTCGGCCCCCGCTATGAAAACCGAAACGGCGGATATACCCGCGTCGTCAAGACACGCTGGCGCAAAGGAGATGGCGCCCAGATGAGCATCGTCGCCCTCCTGGGAGAAGACGAAGAGCCCCCGAAGAAGTCGAAAAAATCGAAAAAACCGAGAAGGGCCGAGAAACACCGCGAAACACCGCCGGTAGGAGCGAAATCCGACGTCGAGGCCAAAGGAGCGGAAGGGGAGGGCACCGCCGAACCGGCCCCGACAGCCACCGAGTCCCACCCACCGGTGGATGCCACGGAGGCCACCGCTTCGTCGGCTCCAGCGTCCCCGGCGGAGCCTGTGACCCAGCCCGAGAGTACGGATACGGATACGGATACGGATACGGCCTCCTCCGATCCCAAGGAGTCGTAAGTCGCCCGTCGTGTCCCTTCCCCCCCCCGCCGATCCCCATCCGGAGACCGCCGCGCGGCCCTCTTCCGGATGATCGTCTCGGGCGGCTCTCGTGCCGGTTCGCAGGCCGGCGGGAACTTTACGGGCGCTCTTCCTGCCGTAACGCCATCCTGGAGGAAATCGGCATGAAAGCGATTCGGATTCACGAACCGGGGGATGCAAGCCGCCTCTCCTACGAGTCCGTTCCCGATCCCATCGCCGGACCCGGCCAGGTGCTCGTCGAGGTCGTGGCCGCTTCCCTCAACCACCTCGACATCTGGCTGCGGGGAGGATTGCCGGGGATCTCTTTTCCCCTCATTCCCGGCGCAGACGGGGCGGGGCGGGTCGTTGCGGTCGGACCAGGGGTTTCCTCCGAACACCTCGAAGCGGAAGTCCTCATCTCTCCCGGGTGGAGTTGCGGCCGCTGTGCAGCCTGCCTCTCCGGCAACGATCATTACTGCCCCGAGTATCACATCCTCGGGGAGAACCGTAACGGCACCCACGCACAGCGGGTCGTGGTCCCCGTGGAGAATCTGATCCCGAAACCGAAGCATCTCTCCTTCGAGGAGGGGGCGGCGATCCCCCTCGTCTTCCTCACCGCCTGGAACATGCTCGTCGAACGGGCAAAGGTGCGTCCCGGCGAGGATGTGCTCATCCTCGGCGCAGGAAGCGGCGTGGGGAGCGCGGGCGTCCAGATCGCCCGCCTCTTCGGTGCCCGGGTGATCGCCACCGTCGGACGCGAGGAGAAGATCCCGAAGGCCAAGGCCCTCGGCGCCGACGTCGTGCTCGATCACACGAAGATCGATGTCGTTGCCGAGGTCAAGCGGCTCACCGCAAAAAAGGGGGTGGAGATCGTCTTCGAGCACCCCGGCGCGGCCACCTGGGAAACGAGTTGCCGCGTCCTTGCCCACCACGGCCGACTCGTCACCTGTGGCGCCACCACCGGCTTCGACGTACGCATCGATCTTCGCCACCTCTTCTTCCGGCAATTGAGCTTCCTCGGCTCCACGATGGGTTCCAAAGGCTCCCTCCTGGCCATGATGCCCCTCTTCGAGGATGGCAGACTCCGCCCTGTCGTCGATCGGGTCTTCCCCCTCGAGGAAGCCCGAGCCGCCCACGCCCATGTCGAAACGCGGAAGGTCTTCGGCAAGGTGATCCTCAAACCATGACCCCCGGTCGGAGGGGGACGCACTGGAGGTAACGATGCGGATCGAACGAATCGTCGTCGTGGGGGCCGGCATCATGGGACGCGGTATCGCCCATGTCGCTGCCCTCGGCGGTTTCGAAACCTTCCTGAACGACCTCTCCTCGGAGATCCTCGAAGACGCTCGCACGCGCATCGAAGCCGATCTCGACCGGGGGATCGAGCGGGGGAAGGTCACCCCCCAGGCCAAAGCGGAGGCGCTCGCCAGACTCTCCCTCGAAACCGATCTCGATTCCATCGCACCGCACGCCGATCTCGTCATCGAGGCCGTCCCCGAACGGATCGAACTCAAGCTCGATCTCTTCACCCGTCTCGACCGTCTCTGCCGGCCAGAGGCGATCCTTGCATCGAACACCTCGGGGCTGAGCATCACCGAGATGGCCGCGGCCACGGAGCGCCCCGGCCGGGTGATCGGCATGCACTTCTTCAATCCGGTCCACAAGATGAAACTCGTGGAGATCGTCAAGGGGCTCGAAACCACCGCCGAAACGATCGCCTCGATCGCAGAGGTCGCGGCCCGGATGGGGAAGGAGAGCGTCGAGGTACGGGAATCCCCCGGCTTCGTCACGAGCCGCATCAACGCACTGATCGGCAACGAAGCCTTCTACATGCTCGAAGCGGGCGTCGCAACGGCCCGTGACATCGATAAGGCACTCAAACTCGGACTCAACCACCCGATGGGCCCCTTCGAACTCGTCGATCTCGTCGGCCTCGATACCCGCCTTGCGGTGCTCGAGCATCTCCACGCAACGCTGGGGGAGAAATACCGCCCCTGTCCTCTCATCGAGCAGTATGTTCGTGCCGGGCGTCTAGGCCGGAAGACGGGACGTGGGGTCTACGATTACCGGAAAGAATCGTAGGACGAAAGCGGACGCCTATGGAGCATCCTTCATGAATCGCTTCTGAAGCGATTCCTCCTGGTGGGTGGCCGAATACTCCAGGGGGATGTCGGAGGGCTCGGTGTCACTCCCCTCCCCCGGCTCGACGTGGAGCGTGAGCGTACCGGCGATCGTGGCCGGATCAGGGGTGAGGTTCACCGGGCCGCCGATCGTCATCGTATCGACATCGATGTCCCCAAAAACCCTGGCGATCGATTCCTGGACCGCCGGATCGGTCAGGATCAACGTCATCGCGGCAAGGATCGCCGCCTGCTGATCGGGATCCTCCACGACGCTCTCCACGACCGTCGTCATGAAGGTGAGCGTTGCATCGATGATGAGGGCCGTCATGTCGATCTCCAGCGGTGTGGGCATCAACCGGAACCCTTCGGGCGTCTGGAAGCAGCCGGGTGCCTCCTGCAAGAGGAGGAAACTCTCGCTCAACGGCTGCGTGCTGAAGTGATCGACCTCCCACCAGGAGAGGAGATCGGGCCCTTCCTGCGTATAGCGTTGCGAACCGGAGAAGGAGGGATCGGAGAGGATCGCTTCGAGTTCGGCGAGCGCCTCGAGAAGGGCCTCCTTCTGTTCGTCGGTCAGATCGGAGAGCCGGATGATCCGTTCGAGGAGCGCGATGATCTGTTCCGGATCGTAGGGAAGCTCCTCGAAGACCATCTCCGCCCGGTAACGGTAGGTGCCGGAGAGATCGCGGGAAGGGAGGACGTCGTCGGGACAGTCGTCGACCGGGTCGCACGGATCGCCGATCCGGTCGTGATCCTCGTCTTCCTGGCCGGGGTTGACCTGGGCCGGACAGTTGTCGCAAAGATCCCCCACCCCGTCGAGATCGGTGTCGAGCTGGTTCTCGTTGTTCTCCTCCGGGCAGTTGTCGCAGGCATCGCCGTGGGCGTCGAAATCGTGGTTCTCCTGGCCGGGGTTGGCGACCTCGGGACAGTTGTCCTCCGGATCGAGGAGGCCATCGCCGTCGGTATCGGGAGGGGACGAGGTCTCCCCGCTTTCTCCGGAACTTTCTGTCGTATCACTTCCCCCTTCCGCGGACTGGGGCACAGCGCTCTCCGCGCCCCCGAAGCTTTCGGCCCCCGAAGCCTCCTCCCCGCTTCCCCCTCCCGAGCAGCCGACGAACCCGAGGAGGTATCCGAGAGATCCGACGAGGAGCGGAATCCAGAGGGAAACGCGTTTCGTTCGTATCATCGGCTTCTCCATCTGCCGAAACGGTGCCTCCCCATTCGTCCGGGAAGGCCACTTGCACCGCCGCGACGCCCCGGTCAGCTCAGGGGGTCCGGATCCGGTCGAAGAAACGGGAGAGGACAGTGCGGCCGGTCTCCTCCAACCGGGCGGCAAGGCCGGGCAAACGTCGCTCCACGGCGCCCCGCTCGTAGAGATCGTGCACCGTGTCGGAGAGGGTATCGAGCGGATCCCGCGGTACCCATCCGAGTTCCCTTTTCGCCCGGGAAGGATCGAGGTACCAGTAGTAGTGGGCCATCTCGATGCTCGCGCGTTCGGGGGCCTCTTCCCCCTCCACGAGACGGGAGGCCCGATCGAGGAGGGCGATCGAAAGGTCGGTCAGCGCCGCGGGACGGGGCAGCTCGATCGGGGGGGTGAGTCCCGCGATGCGGGCCAGCCGGGCGAAGAACTCCTGGAGCGTGAGGTTGCACGCGCCCAGGAGGTAACGCCGCCCCCCCACCCCCTTCTCCATCGCCAGGAGCGCGGCTTCGGCCACATCCCGGACATCGACGAAGCTCAGCCCTCCCCGCGGTACTGCCGGCACCCGGCCCGCAAGGAAACGTCGCACATCCCCCGTGCTCGATCCCCTCTCGTCCCCCGGGCCGAGCACGAGCGTCGGATTGAGCACCACGACTTCGAGACCGGGCAAGGTCGTCCCAAGCTCGCAGGCCCGTTCTTCCGCGAAGAGCTTGCTCCGGTAGTAGGGCCATCGGCCGATGATCCCGATGGGAGGGGGATCCTCCTCGGTTGCGATCTTGTTGGGATCCTCGCTCACCGCCACCGTGCCGCTCGTGCTCATATGGACGACCCGGCGCACCCCGGCGGCGTGGGCGGCTCGAAGGGTCTGCTCCGTCCCTTCCACGTGGAGGCGCATCATCGCCTCGGCGTCGTGGGGGTCCCGGCTCACCCGGCCGGCCAGGTGGAAGAGGACCTCACGGCCGCGGGCCGCCCCTTCGACGCTCTCTGGCACCAGAATATCCCCGATCTCGATGGTGACCCCTTCCGCCCGGAGGGCGGGATCCTCCCGTCGGCATAGCGCCGTGACCGCATGACCCTCTTCCCGTAACCGCCGCACGAGATGTCTTCCGATGAATCCAGTGGCGCCCGTTACGAGCACGCGTGCCATCTTCCGCTCCTCTCTCTCCCTCCGGAACCGATCCTCGAGGCTCCGGAGACGATCCGTCGCGTGTCCACCCCTTCGGCCTGTGGCGCACACCTTGGCGGTGCCACAGGCTGGATGATCTCCCTTCCGACTATACCACCTTCCCCCCACTGGCCGCAATCTCCGGTACGAGGTCGTCTCGGAATCGTGGGATTCTTCCCCAGTTCCTCGGAAGAGGTGCCCTCATGCAGTGCCACGATCCACCTCCCGCAGCCTTCCCCTGGTGACGTGCGCCCCTCCTGCGGGTTCCTTGACAGGAGACACGAAATCGGGTCTCATGGAAGGAGTCCCTTCGGGAGGAATATCGTGTCTCGACTTCGGAGGATGCCGATGAAAAAGTTACTCGTTCTTTCGATCGTGCTGGGAACCTTTGCATTTTCCACAACCCTCTTGGCCCAGATCGGTTACTATGCGGAACAGGGAGAGACCTCGGAGGGTCTTCCCGCCTTCTCCGTCGATCTGCCCGTTCTGGAAGGGACGAAGAGCCTTTCCGAGTTCTACGATTACGACAACGCGGTCTATGCCAGTTCGGATACCGGTCTGGAAGTTGCGGAGTTGAGCCAATTCTTCCTCTATCGTGACACGGACGACGGAAGCCTTGGCCTCGTGATCATCCACGACAAACCCTCCGATCCGAATGGCGGCGCCGTCACCTTCACGATCGGGCCCAAGACGGAGGAAGAGACGGGCCTTCCCGATACCGCAACGCTCGCCGTGAGTGACGATCCCGGGGAATTCACGGTCTCCGCCCCGAGTGCGAAGGGGGTCTGGGGATGGGCGACCTGCTGCACCGATGGTGGCGCCATCGGGGGACTCGAGGATACAGAGTTCTCCTTTTGGATCGACGTATCCCGCCCCTTCTCCGGCATCACGAAGTGGGCCGCCCGTGTCGGCATGGGGAGTGACGAACTCGTCGAGTTGCCAAGCCTGAGCGAACCCGTCAAGATCGTGGCCGCCCCCGACGGCGATGGTGACGGGATCGTGGATGAACGTGACAACTGTCCCAGCGACGAAAACACGAATCAGAGCGACCTCGATCAGGATGGAGCGGGCGACGTGTGCGACTGCGCACCCGAGGATCCGAACCAGAGCAATTTCTGCGCACCCTGCGCAGCGCAGATGACGGGTGGCGTCTCCTTCGGATCGTTCCTCTTGCTCCCCACGCTCCTCCTTCCCCTCCTCCTGCGCCGTAGCCGGTCCGAAGAAGGGAGCGCAAGACGCAGGTGAGGCGCCTTCGCGCATCGTCGTCATGTCGTAACGTTTTCCAATCGGCGGCGATTCTGGTAGAATAAGGGAGATCTCGTGAGTGCCGGCGTCGAGATCCCCCTTCGGCGGAGCCGGACTCCCGGAGCGGGGCCTGCGCCGGGAAGGCGAGGGCTACGCCGGAGCCACACGGCAAGAACCGCCCCTGACGACGTGACGTTTCACCTGGAGGGAGCCATGAGGGAAAGACGGGATCCGTTGGGGCGACTCTTTTTCGGGTTTGCCCTGATCCTTGGGATCGCCATCCCCGGACGCAGCGACGCGCATGGGTTGGTGTTGCCGATCGATCGACAGATTTCCCCCTTCCTGCTCGAACGGCACGAGGTGACCGCCTCGGTGGCGGAAACGCTTGCGGAAACGCGCGCCCGGGAGGTCTTCCGGAATGTTTCGGGCCGGACGACGGCCGCGATCTTCCTCTTCCCCCTCCCCCGGGATGCGGTGGTCGCCAGCGTCGCCCTCTCCGTGAACGGAGAACGCCGGAAAGGGGACCTCACCCTCGCGGGGGAAGGGGAAACTGCGCGAACTCCCTTCCCCTTCCTCGCCTATGGAGACCACCGTTTCTTCTCGACGCGGATCGACCCGGTCGCGCCGGGGGAACGGGTGGAGATCGAGATCCGCTACGAAGAGGTGATCCCCTACGATCAGGGGATCGCGGAGTTGCGATATCCGATGGCCGTGACCCGGGGAACCGTATCGGAGCGGAGCACCTTCACCCTGACGGTCGATCTTCGGGCGCCCTTCCCCCTGGGCAACGTCTATTCCCCGACGCACGAGGTGGGGATCTACCGCAAGGACGCGCATTCCGCCCGGATCTCGTTCCAGGGGAAGGGGGAAGCGCTCGAACGGGATTTCCTTCTCTACGCCATGGCGCGGGGGGAGGAGGAGGCCTTCGATCTGCGCACCTTCCGGCGTCCCGGGGAAGCGGGCTACTTTCTCATGACGCTGCGCCCCCCCTTCCCCGAGGGAGCCGGGAGAGAGAAACCGAAGGATCTCCTCTTTCTCCTCGACACGTCGGGAAGCATGCGGGGTGAGAAGCTCGCGTGGGCCAAGGCCGCGGTCATCGAGGCGCTCTCCCTCCTCTCCCCCGGCGACCGTTTCATGCTCGTCCCCTTCGCCACCCGCGTCGATCGGCTCGACGGGGAACTCTGGCCGGTGAACAAGGCGAACGTGCGGCGCGGGATGGCATTCGTGGAGCAGCTTCGGGCTGGGGGAGGGAGCGCCCTTCAGGAAGCGTTGCGCACGGCACTCGATGTTCCGTCCGATCCTGAGCGGGAGCGGATCCTCCTCCTCTTCTCCGATGGCTTTCCCACGATCGGCTGGCGCACCCCGGCACGCCTCCTCCCCTTCCTGGCCCGGCATGACGCCGCAGGTACCCGGATCTTCCCCATCGGGATCGGGGGACCGGTCAACAGCGGCCTCCTCGAAGCGCTGGCCCGCGCGCATCGGGGCACCGCGGACTTCATCGATCCTTCGATCGAACATTCCTTCGTGATCCGCCGTTTGATGCGCCGGATCCATCAGCCCTGCCTGACCGATCTCCGTTTGAGCGCGCGGGGGGTCGAACTCTTCGATGTTCGCCCCGCTCCCCTCCCCGACCTTTCGGCGGGGAGTTCCTTGATCGTGCTCGGCCGTTACACCGGTGTGGGGAAGGCACGCATCACCCTCACGGGGAATCTCGGGGGGAAGGTGAAACGCTACCGTTGGAAAGGCGTATTTCCCAAGGAGGATCGGGAGAACCCCTTCGTCGAACGCCTCTGGAAGAGCCGTTCGTCGGCTTCCCGCGTGATGGCGACCCGCGAAAGGGATTTCCCCCGGCGGCCTCGTACTCGCTTCACCGAAGAGGGAAGGGCGGGTTCGCAATCACCGACTTTCTTCTCTCCGCACCCGGCGCCGGCGCCGGCGCGGCGTTCCATCCGTTCCCCTGGCCGGTCGAGAATGTCGGGGCAGACGACCGCTCTGGCGCGATGCGACCGATCGGTGCAACGGAGGAAGGCACGGATCCGGAAGGTCGGGGATCGCGCCTTCCGGCGTTATCACGACATCTGGCTCGATCGGACCTTCCGACCGGGGATGGCGACGCTCCATCTCCCCTACGACTCGCCCACCTATCTTCGCCTCCGGCAAGAGCGTCCCGACCTGGCGGAGGCGCTCTCCCTGGGGGAGCGGGTTGTGCTCGTGACCGGTCCCGACCGGGCGATCGTCGTCTCCTCGGCGCCGGGCCTCGAGGATCCGGGAGAAGCGGCGTTGCGAGCCTTCCTGTCGCCGCACCCCCGATGATCCCGCAAGGAGCGCGGTCGTCATGGGGGAAGCGTTCGAGATCGCGATCGTCGGCGGGGGGATCGTGGGGATCGCCACCGCCTACCATCTCTACCGGCACCGCTCCTGCATCGTGCTCGAAGCGGAAGAGCGTCTCGCGGCCCACCAGAGCGGCCGGAACAGCGGCGTGATCCACGCCGGTCTCTACTACCCTCCCGGCTCCCTCAAGGCGCGCAACTGCGTCGAGGGGCGGAAGCGTCTCTACGACTTCTGCCGGGAGAACGGGATTCCCCACGAGCGTTGCGGCAAACTCGTCGTGGCCACGAGACCGGAGGAGGTCCCCTACCTCGAGGAACTTCTCCGGCGGGGGCGCGCCAATGGCCTCGAGGGGCTGCGCCGCCTCTCGCCGGAGGAGATCGAGGAATACGAACCCCATGTACGGGGGATCGCAGCCCTCTTCGTGCCCCAGACCGGGATCACCGACTTCGGGCGGGTCACCGAGGTGATGGCCCGATACGTCCGCTCGGGGGGAGGGACGATCGCCACGCATCGGCGCGTCGTCGGGATCGAACGCCATGCCGGCCGTTTCCACATCGTCACCCCCGAGGAGACGATCACGGCGCGTCACCTCATCGGATGTGCAGGGCTCCAGGCCGACCGGATCGCGCGGATGTGCGGGATCGAGCCGGAGATCCGGATCATCCCGTTCCGGGGCGAGTTCTACGCGCTCATCGCTGAAAGACGCGGGCTCGTGCGCAACCTCGTCTATCCAGTGCCCGATCCGGCCTTCCCCTTCCTCGGGGTCCACTTCACCCGCACGGTCACAGGGGAGGTGGAGGCGGGGCCCAACGCCCTCCTTTCCCTTCACCGGGAGGGGTACCGCAAGACGAGTTTCTCCTTCCGCGACACCTGCGAGATCCTCCGGTATCCCGGATTCTGGCGGATGGTCGGGCGATACGGGCGCACGGGGATGGCGGAATACCTCCGCTCCCTCTCCCGGCGTTCCTTCGTGCGCGCGCTTCAGCGCCTCGTTCCCGAGGTCCGGCCACGAGACGTCGTCTTTGCCCGAACGGGTGTTCGCGCCCAGGCCGTGGACCGCCGCGGCCGTCTCCTCGACGACTTCCAGATCCGCTTCACCCCCGCTTCGATCCACGTCCTCAATGCCCCCTCCCCCGCGGCGACCGCGGCGCTCTCCATCGGCCGCTCGATCGCCCGCCTCGCCCTCGAGCGTTTCTTCCCCGGAAATCCCACGCCGCAAACCGACCTGCCCTGCCCCCAGGCCTCTGGCGGGGGGGGGAGCGGAGGGGGAAAGGTCCCCCTCGCTCCGGTAGAATGAACGCTACTGGAGGATCGAGAAGATCGTGAGATAGTCGAGATCGGGGCCGTCGGGGGCAAGCTCGACGAGGAGGACCGTGACCCCTTCGATCGTGGGGATCGGAACGACGCCGATCGAGTCGCCGATCCGCGGCAGGAACTCCGGCAGGATCGCGTTGACCATATCCTCGATCAGGGCGGTGGGGAGATTGATCCGTCCCACCTGGATCGTGTTGAGGGAGATCATGCCCGTCTCCGAGAAGACGAAGAAGATGCTCGCCCCTCCATCGAGGATCTCCACCGTGGCCGGGAGGGTCGCGTCGAGATTGACGGAGAAGAAGAGGATGTACTCCCCGGTATCGTCATCCTTGATGAAGGCATCCATCTGCATCCGCGGCATGTAGATCACCGTGGTCTCCCCGGGAAAATCGAAGCCGATAGAGGGGGTATCCTCCATGTAGAGGAGGATCCTCAGATCGTCCCCGGGCAGCAGATCGAGGATCTCCTGTGGAATGATATCCCCGAGCAACGCGGATACCGTGGTGTTCTCCTCGTAGTCGAAGGTGCCGTTGTCGTAGATGTGGTACACGTACTGGTTGAACCAGTCGTCGGAGAGGGAGACGGCGAAATCGTAGACGAGCCCGTCGATCGGCGTGAGCGCCGGGAGTTCCGGCGGATCGCTCGGGGTAAAGATGGAACCGGGCACGAACGAAACGTCGGGGGAGAAGGAATCGGTGTGGTTCAGCGAATCGAGATGGAACGTGGCGCCCTCGTTCTCCGTAATGAGCATGTTCGCCGTGGCATTCATCTGGATCGTGAAGGACTGCCCCGAGAGGGTGATCTCCGCCTGGGTGTCGTAGGAGATCGCAGCGAGTGTCGCATCGACGAAGGGAGGGAAGAGGTCCTCCGCAACGCTGACCAGGACGGCGGAGAGCGCATCGGAGACCGCGCTCTCGATCAACGGCTCGATCTCGGGGGGCAGGGGATCACCGGAAAGGGTGACCGTCCCGAGCGTGACGGCGTAGCTGTGCGACTGGCCCACGAAGTAGATGCCATCCGTCCCCACGGTGATCCGGTCCTCGATGAGCGCCTGGGGGATGGCCATCGTGACGTTGGCCGTCGTGTTCTGGCCATCCCGCGTCATCTCGACCGTGAGCCCGATCGTGATGTTCGGGTAGGTCGCACGCGTCACGAGGGTGGCCGGACGCTGATCGTCGGCCAGGAAATCGACGGTCGCAGGATCGTGCGCAAGCGAGGTGACCGTGGCCGTGTAATCGGTCGGCAGCGGCGGCGTGCCCGTGTCGGTCTGCCCCTGGGCCACCGGCACCGGCATCCGGTCGAAGAGGGGAACGGCGGCAAGATCGCTCTCGAGCTGCGGCACGAAGAAAGCCAGCGTCCCCTCCATCACCCGCATCAGGAGCCCCGATTCGAACCGGGTGCCGGGACGGGCGAAGATCCGGTCCAACGTGTTGCCGAGACGATCCGTGGCCAACACATGGAGGAGGTTCGTGTCGGGAAGGGTGACGGTGAAGCTCGAATCCGAACGCTCCGGCGCTACGTCGTTGATCGTGAAGGTCGTGATCTCCGTCGTATCCGTGATCGTGCCGGAGAGCGTGATCTCTCCGGTCTGTTCATTCGTCGTGAGCGCGTCGAACATGATCCTCGGGGCTTTGGAGTCGAAGAAGAAGGTCACCGTGTCACTGGGCGGCGCCGTTCCGTTTTCCGTCTGGGCGACCGCGGAGAGGACGTTTTGACCCTGGCGAAGGATGTTGACGACTTCCTCGCCCGCCACACGTGCCTCGGTGGGCCCGATGTCGAAGAACTGGGTGATCGGCTCCCCGTTGACGAGGACGTTGAGCGTCGATTCGTCCACCCCTTCCGAGTAGGTGATCACGATCTCTTCGATCGTGTTGAGTTCGGCACCGTCCTGCGGCTCGACGATCTCGAGTGACTGCTCGCAGAAGGGGATCGAGGGCGCCGCGGTCATCAGCACCAGAAGGATGAAAGCGAGATGTTTCCATTTCATGGCATTCCTCTCTTTCCGTCGTTTTCCCCAAAGGCCTCTGTCCGGTATGCATCAGGGAGGAAATGGGGATTTCCTCTCTCTTCGTCGGGACCGAAGGATCCCGATCGTTCTTCCCCTCTTTCAGCATAAGTCCTCTCTGCCCGAAGTCAAGGAGAGCTTTCAGGAAGAAAACACGTCATCCTCGCCGGGGTGGGTTCCAGATCCTCCCCCCGGACATTGCATCGCTGGCAATGCGCTTGGAAAACGGGGCACGCCGCGGCCTGGCTCCCCGCCTCCTGTCGTCTCCTCAGAGCCGCAGGATATTCCCGATGGTTCGGGCATCACGGTTTCGAGGTGCGCCCTTCCAGGATCCCGGCTCACAGACCGGGCAGGAGGGGGTCATTGCCCGCCTCGCTCACTTCCCGTTCCGCGACGGGCACCACGGCGACGACCGTTTCGCCGGGATTCGTGCGGACGAGACGCACGCCCTGCGTGTTTCGCCCCGTCACCCGGATCTCCGTTGCCCGGATCCGGATGATCTTGCCGCTCGAGGTCATGAGGATCACGTCTTCGTCCTTCGTGACCTGAAGGATGCCCACCACGGGACCGTTTCGGCGGGTCGTCTTGATCGTGATGATCCCCTGTCCGCCCCGCTGCTGTCGGCGGTATTCCTCCACCGGGGTCCTCTTGCCGTAGCCATTGGCGCACACGGAGAGGATCGTGGCACCGGGGGTGAGGACCTCGAGGCTGACGACTTCGTCCCCATCGGCGAGAGTGATGCCCTTGACGCCGGCGGCGGTGCGCCCCATGTTGCGGACCTCGCTCTCGGAGAAGCGGATCGCCTTTCCTCCCTTGGTGGAGAGAAGGATCTCCTGGTTCCCGTCGGTCATCCGCACTCCGATGAGTTCATCCCCCGCCTCGAGCCTGAGTGCACGGATGCCCGAGCCATCCTTTCGGACGTTCTTGAACTGCAACAGATCGGTCTTCTTGACCTTTCCGTGGCGGGTGGCCATGACGACGTAGCGATGCTCCTCGAAGGCGCGGACCGGCAGGAATGCGGAAATCTTCTCCCCGGGCTCGAGCCGGAAGAAGTTGACGATCGCTTTCCCTCGCGAGGAACGTGCCTGCTCCGGGATGTTGTAGACCTTGAGCCAGTAGACCTTGCCGAGCGTCGTGAAGAAGAGGATGTAGGAGTGCATCGAGGCGATGAAGAGATGTTCGACGAAGTCGTCCTCCTTCGTCGTCATGCCGATCTTCCCCTTCCCCCCGCGCTTCTGGTGACGATAGACGTCCATCGGGCTGCGCTTGATGTAGCCGCCATGGGAGATCGTCACGACCATGTCCTCGTCGGCGATGATATCCTCGATGTTGATCTCGCTCTCCTGATCGATGATCTCCGTGCGGCGGGGATCGCCGTAGCGGACCTTGACCTCGATCAGTTCCTCCCGGATGATGTCGAGGATGAGCCGCTCGCTACGCAGGACCGTTTCGAGCTTTTCGATCTGAGCAGAGATGTCGGCATGCTCCTGGACGATCTTCTCCCGCTCCAGCGAGGTGAGACGATGCAGACGCATGTCGAGGATCGACTGCGCCTGGATCTCGCTCATCCCGTAGTCCGCCACGAGTGCCCCCTTGGCCTCGGCTGGATTCCCGGCGCGCTTGATCCGATCGATGACCGCCTCGAGGTGATCGAAGGCGATCCGGAAGCCTTCGAGGATGTGGAGGCGCTTTCTGGCCTCCTTCAGTTCGTAGCGGCAGCGGCGGGTGACGACCTCCTTGCGGTGGGAGAGAAAGGCCACGAGGAGTTCCTTGAGGTTGAAGACCCGCGGCTCGTGGTTGAGGATCCCGAGCATGATGATCCCGAAGGAATCTTGCAATTTCGTGTGCTTGAAGAGCTGATTGAGGACGATCTCGTGCTTGTCGGTGAAATCGCGTTTGAGGTCGATGACGATCCGCATCCCCTCGCGGTCCGACTCGTCCCGCACCTCGGCGATCCCGTCGATCTTCTTTTCGCGCGCGAGTTCTGCGATCGTCTCGAGGAGACGACTCTTGTTCACCTGATAGGGGATTTCGGTGACCACGATCGAGGCGCGGTCCCCCTTGCGGTTCGTCTCGACATGGGTGCGGGCCCGCATCTGGATCGAGCCCCGGCCGGTGCGGTAGGCCTGCTCGATACCGCTCCTGCCATGGATGAAGCCACCGGTCGGGAAATCAGGTCCGGGCACGATGCCGATCAGCTCGTTGACCGTGATCGCCGGGTTGTCGATGAGCGCGATCAGGCCATCGACGACCTCGTTGAGGTTGTGAGGGGGGATGTTCGTGGCCATGCCGACCGCGATCCCGGCGGAACCGTTGACGAGCAGATTCGGGAAGCGGCAGGGCAACAGAAGCGGCTCGGTCAGTGATTCGTCGTAGTTCGGTCCGAATTCGACCGTCTCCTTGTCGAGATCGACGAGCATCTCACTGGCAAGGCGTGTCATGCGCACCTCGGTGTAGCGCATCGCCGCCGGGGGATCCCCATCGATCGAACCGAAGTTCCCCTGCCCATCGATCAGGGGATAGCGCATCGAGAAGTCCTGGGCCATCCGCACGATCGTATCGTAGACCGCCTGGTCGCCATGCGGGTGGTATTTTCCGATCACGTCCCCCACGATGCGAGCCGATTTCTTGTAGGGCCGGTTCCACGTATTGCCCAGCTCGTTCATCGCGAAGAGGACCCGCCGGTGAACCGGTTTGAGCCCATCCCGCACATCGGGGAGCGCCCGTCCGATGATCACGCTCATCGCGTAATCCATGTAGGAGGACTTCATCTCGTCCTCGATGTTCACCGGAATCGGTTCCCTCCGGGCGTTCCCGCCGCTTGCAGGCTGCATGGCTCCCAGCTCGTCCATCTCCTACACCCACCTCGCTTCGAAAATCCGAACGTTCGATGCTCCGATCGGAAGGCCGCCGGCACATCCGCCAGCTCCTCCCCGGAATCGTGAAAACTCCCTGAAAAACGGCACATTCTAGCGGGAGGGGGGATGAGTGTCAAGCGGATTCCGCTTCGACAGCTGGCAGCCTCTCCTTCGTCTCTGCGCTCACTCGGGCAAGACCGGCGAGATCTCCCAGATGTCACGGGCATATTCCCGGATCGTCCGGTCGCTCGAAAACTTTCCGATCCGGGCGACGTTGAGGATCGCCTTGCGGTACCACGTTTTCGGATCGAGGTAGAGGTCGTCGGCAGCCTGCTGGATCTCGATGTAGGCACCGAGGTCCGCGAGATGGAAGTAGGGATCCCCCCCCTGCAGGAGTTTCTCCTTGATCCAGGTGAAGATGCCCGGTTCGTCGGGCGCGAAGAGGTCACTGGAGAAGGTGTCTACCACGCGACGGATCCGTTCGTCCTCCTCGTAGAAGCGCTGGGGGTCGTAGGCGTTTTCCGCACGCATCCGTTCGATCTCGTCGGCGGTGAGACCGAAGATGAAGATGTTCTCGGGACCGACCTCCTCGCGGATCTCGATGTTCGCCCCGTCGAGCGTCCCCATCGTCAACGCGCCGTTCATCGCGAACTTCATGTTCCCCGTTCCGGAGGCCTCCTTGCCTGCAGTGGAGATCTGCTCGCTCAAGTCGGCGGCGGGGATGATCTTTTCCGCCAGGGAGACGCGGTAGTCGGGGATGAAGACGACGCGGAGGAATTCGTTGGCCCTGGGGTCGCTGTTGATCCTTTCGGCCACGGCGTTGATCAGCTTGATGATCTGTTTCGCCTCCCAGTAGCCCGGCGCGGCCTTCCCCGCGAAGATGCAGGTGCGCGACACGTCGGGCTCGCGGCCATCCTCGACGATCGAGAGGTAACGGTGGATGATCTGCATGACGTTGAGCAGCTGGCGTTTGTACTCATGGATCCGCTTCACCTGGATGTCGAAGAGGGAGGAAGGATCGATCGAGACGCCGGTGGTCTCCTGAACGACACGGGCAAGACGCGTCTTGTTCATCCGCTTGATCGAGGTGAACTCGGTCTGGATCTCCGGGTCGGTGGCATAGGTCTCCAGTTCCCGGAGTTTCTCGAGTTGGGTGATCCACCGATCGCCGATCGTACGCGAGATCAGGCCTGCCAGCCGCGGATTGGCCTTGAGGAGCCATCTGCGCTGCGTGACGCCGTTGGTCTTGTTGTTGAACTTCTCGGGCCAGAGGGCGTAGAACTCGGGGACGAGCTTCGTCTTGACGAGTTCGGAGTGGAGCCGGGCCACGCCGTTGACGGAGTGGCTCCCCACGATCGCCAGATGGGCCATGCGGATGACTTTGTTGCCGTTCTCCTCCGAGATGATCGACATCCGGGGAAGCACCTCCGGCTTGTCTGGCCAGATATGGGCCACCTCTCCGAGGAAGCGTTCGTTGATCTTGTAGATGATCTGAAGGTGGTGGGGAAGGACGCGCTCGAAGAGGGAGAGTGACCACGTCTCGAGCGCCTCGGGGAGGAGGGTGTGGTTCGTGAAGGCCAGGGTCCGACGGGTGAGATCCCACGCCGTCTCCCAGGAGAGCGCATGTTCGTCCACGAAGAGTCGCATCAGCTCCGCCACGGCCAGGGCAGGGTGCGTGTCGTTGAGCTGCACCGCCACTTTCTCCGGGAAGGGGTCGAACGAACTGTACCGCTTCCGGTAGCGGCGCAGGATGTCCTGAAGGGCACAGGAGACGAGGAAGTACTCCTGCAAGAGGCGCAGTTCCTTGCCGGAGAGGACGGAGTCGGAGGGATAGAGCACCTTGGAGATCGTCTCGGAGAGGATCTTCTGCTCCACCGCCTTGATGTAGTCCCCCTGGTTGAAGATCTCCATGTCGAACTCGTGGGAAGCCTGCGCCGTGTAGAGGCGGAGGTGATTGACGGTGTTCCCGCCGTACCCCACGATCGGCATGTCGTGCGGAACGCCGATCAGAATCCGCGGTTTCACCCACTGGGCCTCGAAGGGGCCGGAAGGGGCCACCCCCCGCTCGAGGGAACCATAGACCGGGACCTTGCACAACTCATGGGGATACTCGATCGTCCAGGGGGAACCGTGCGCCCGCCAATGGTCGGGATACTCCTTCTGATAGCCGTTTTCGATCACCTGCTTGAAGAGGCCGAATTCGTAGTTGATCCCATAGCCGTACCCCGGCATCCCGAGCGTTGCCAGGGAGTCGAGGAAACAGGCGGCCAGCCGCCCCAGCCCGCCGTTGCCCAGCGCCGCGTCCGGCTCCACCTCCAGGATGTCGGAAAGATCGTAGCCGATCTGCTGGAGCGCCGAGGCGCAGAGATCGAAGATCCCCAGGTTGCAGAGGTTGTTCCCCAGCGACCGTCCGATCAGGTACTCCATCGACAGATAGTAGAGCCGTTTGGCATCGGCCTGGTCGTAGCGCGCTTGCGTCTCGATCCAGGCGTCGATCAACGGATCGCGCACCGCAAGGGAGACGGCGTTGAGGATGTCGCTCGGTGTCGCATCCTCCCGTTTGCGTCCGAGCGAATAACGCAGGTGCCGCTCGATCGCAGACCGATACTCCGCAACGATATCGCTCCGTTTCTTCATGAGGCTCATGGCTGCTCCAGAGATCCCTACCCGGCCGGGACCTTCCCCTCCTGCCCGGCGATGCTCTCTACGACGTCCCTCTCAGAGGGGAAGGATGCATTGTACACGATTCCTTCGGGAAGTCAAACGTCACGAGCGAACGGGCTCATGAGGCGAAATTGCTGAGGAAGGCATGGCCTGTCGTGGATCGTTGAGAATGATGGCGATGGAGGGGACGGCCCCTACCCCAACCGAATCCGTCCATCAGCAGAGTAGCCCCATGAGCCAACGATCCCAATGGCCCCATCGTCGGAGTTCATCGAATCCTGGGGCAGCGTTGGGCGATCGTGCGCATGACGTTGTACCAGTAGAAGGCCCTGGGCGTGATGAACGGTTTGCCGCTCGTCATGAGCGCCACGCTGATCGCCCGCTGCGGGTCCGCATAGACGACGACGTTCGTAAAACCGAGGTGTCCGAAGGCTTTTGGCGTTTCGGGACCGTAGATACTGAAGCGCCGGTCTCCGAGCATGAAGCCCATCCCGTAACGGACCGGCAGGCAGAGCATAAGGTCGAACTCGAGGTAGCTCTGCTCGGCCACGGCCCTGCGGATCGTCCGTGGGTCGAAGATCCGCACGCCGTCGAGTTCACCACCGTCGAGGAGCAGTTGAAAGAAGCGGCTGGCCTCGTTGGCGGTCGTGATGATGTTGCCGGAAGGAAC
Organism: uncultured bacterium; assembly: GCA_964616915.1. Taxonomy (GTDB): domain Bacteria; phylum Myxococcota_A; class CAZTSL01; order CAZTSL01; family CAZTSL01; genus CAZTSL01. The sequence continues at coordinate 36,009 of CAZTSL010000006.1, read as the reverse complement.
GATCGCGGTGAGGAAACGAGGATCGTTCGAGATCTCCACCGCCTCCCGGATCGAAACCCCAAGCACCCGCTTCATCAGCCACGAATAGGGGGGGCGCGCCGGGGAACCGGTAAAGGCGTGGCGCGCCACCTCCCCGAGTCGGTTTTCCGGCACGCCGTAGCTGAAATCCCGGAATCCGAGGGGATCGAGGATCTCACGATGCAGGAAGGTCCGGATGTCGAGTCCCGTCACGGCCCGTACCACGGCGTCGATGACGTAGCCGCCGGTCAGGGCGTGATAGGCGAGTCTGCGCCCTGCCTTCCACTGCGGGGTAAGGGCGCAGATCCGGCCGAAAATCTCGTCGAAGTCGGTGAGGATGTCGAGATCGAGATCCTGATCGGGCACGCTGGGGATCCCTGCCCGATGTGTGAGCACATGGCGCAGCGTGATCCACCCTTTCCCTCTCTGCCCGAAGGCCGGCACGTACTCCGCCACAGGGTCGTCGAGATGGACGCGGTTCCGTTCGTTGAGGAGATGCACGACCATCGCGGTCACCGCCTTCGAGGCGGAGAAGAGATTGAAGAGCGTCTTCGGCGTGGCCGGAATCCGTGGCGTGTCCTCGGGATCGCCGGGGGTATTGCCGCTGAGGTGCCCGATCGCACGGTCGAGGATCACGGCTCCCCTCCTGCGGATCGAGAGTGCGATCGCTGGATGGAGGCGGTGGCGGTAGAGTCTGAGCACCGCGTTCCAGATCGCTTCCACGTCCTCGGGACGCATCCCACCGGCCTCGGCAGGGACTTCGGCGGAGCCTTCCCGGCTGGTGACCGCCTCCGGCGGGAAGGGGCGGATTCGTTCTTCTCCGATGTCGAGCGGGATCCGTTCGATCATTCCGTCACCTCGCGAACGAGACGGACACCTACGAGCGCGATCCGGAGGTCGGGGCGTAGTCGGCGCGGGCTGCGGCCCGGGCGAAGCGTTCCGCAGAGAAGCAACTCCCCCCCGCATCACGCGGGTCTTCACCGGCCCCCATTCTTCACAACCTCACGGGAGTGGCAGGCCACACAACTCATGGTGGATTCTCCGTTCATCCTCTGGTACCTCCAAGAGGAGTATACCAACAAATCACTTACTCGACAACCAGTGCCGGGGGATTGATGAGCATGGTGATCCCTTCTTCCGGTTGCTCTCCACGATCCCTCCCTGAAAGAACAACGTTCCGGTCGGTTCGCCGTGAGCGATCCTGGCCGATGCCTCAATCCCCTTCCCGCTCCTTCGCGTCCGGTGTCCCCCCTACACCACCGCCGGCGGCGAGGGAGGTCTGGAGGAGTGCGCCGAGGAGGAAGACCGCGCCGAGGAAGCTACACGCGATCGTGCCCGCGCAGAGGATCCCGAAGTTGCGGACCGGCGGGAAGTGCGAGAGCGCACTGATCCCGAAGCCGAAGACGAGCGTGAGATTCGAGTAACTCACCGATTGCCCCGCCGTCTCGAGCATCCGTTCCGTGGCTGCAGACACGGAACACCCTCCTTGCACCTCGGCCAGGAAACGGGAGAGGAAGAGGATCGTCGAATCGACGGCGAGTCCCAGCACCACCGAGGCGATCATGCTCGTCGTCGTCGAAAGATCAATTCCGAACCACCCCATCACCCCATAGACGAAGAGGATCGGAATCGAGGCGGGGAGCGCCGACAGAAGGCCGGCACGCAACGAACGGAAGAGGAGGGAGATCACGAAGACGATGAGGAGCGTGGCCAACACGATTCCACGCACCTGCGCATAGGGAAGCTCATGCGTCATGTTCTGGATGAGGACGAACTCCCCGGCCGGTTCCACCCGAATCGCAGGTGGAACGAGTCGTGCCGCCCGCCGCTCGAGCCGTTCGATCAACGCATAGACCTTCGATGCGGGAAGCGCGCCGAGACGCACGCTGAGACGCGCAACACGCCGGTCGGGTGTGATGAGGAGGTGAACCGGAGATTCCGGCGGCGCATGCTCGAGGAGACGAAGCTCGTAGCGCAAGGTCTCCGCGTCCCGGGGGAAACCCCGCCTGCCGCTCCGTACCTCCTCGATCCGCGCCACGATGTCGAGGATCGAAAGGGTCTTGCGGATTTCGGGGTATGCACGGATTTCCTCCTGGAAGGCATGGAGGGCCCGCATCGTGGCAAAGTCTTCGAATGCACCAGGGGCGCCGGTGAAGAGGAATTCGATCGTGTTGACGCCGCCGAGCCGGTCATCGATCACCTTCGTTGCGCGGACGAACTCGGCGTCGGGGGGGAGCTGGGCCAGGATGTCGGTCTCCACTTCGATCCGTCCGATCCCGAAGAACGCCGCCACGATGACCAGGAAGGCGAGTCCGAGAATGGCCCGGTAGTGCCGGCCGATCATCGGCGCCGTGGCGGAGAGGAGCCCCTCGACCTTGCCGGGACGGGCGTGCAGACGTCGGGGGCCCCACCCCCACGGCAGCGCGAAGAGGGGAGGAAGGAGGAGGAGCGCAGCCAGATAGGAGACCCCCACCCCCACGGCACAGAGGAGGCCGAAATCCCGAATCGCCGGCACCTTCGAGATCGCAAGCGCTCCGAAACCGATCATCGTCGTCAGCGTCGTGAAGAGACAGGCCCCCCCCACCCGGCGGAATGCCGCCCCGATCGCGGCGATCCCCGGCGCGTGCGTCCTGCGCTCCTGCGTATAGGCAATGCAGAGGTTGACGCTCACCGCCACGGAGAGGACCATCACGAGCGGGGTGAGGAGGTTCGTGATCGCGTTGAGCGTCTTGCCCAGAAGGGCCGCGATCCCCAGCGTCACCGTCACGGAGAGCCCCACGGTGAGCAGGGGGAGGAGAACCCCCCAGAGCTGCCGGAAGAGGAACGCCGTCGTCAGCGCGATCACGAGCACGGAGAGGGGGACGAGGCGGCGTCGATCCCGCCGGATCGTCTCGGCCATCGTGAAACGTTCGATCGGGAATCCCGCTACGTAGACGTGGTAGCCCTCCCCCTCGAACGATTTGGCGGTGCGCAGCAACTCCCGTACGCGTGCCCCCCCTCCCCCGGAGATCGTCACGATCACGGCCGCAGTCCTCCCATCCGGAGAGATCAGGTTCCCCCGACACAGCGGCTCCGAGAGGACCTCCGCGGCGAAGGCTTCGATCGTTTCGTCCCCATCCACGACCGATTCGTAGGGCGCCCACGTGTAGATCTCGAGAGGACCCTTGTAGATGTTCTCGAAGTTCGTGAGGGAAAGGACCTGCGTCACCCCCGGTCGCGCAGCGAGTGCCTCGGTGAGCGCATCGAGACGCTCGAGCCCGCGCGCGGAGAAGATCTCCCCTTCGATCGCCACCACGATCGGATCGTTCCCCCCGAAATGCTCCTCGAAGCGCGCCTGGGCGGCGCGCGCAGGGTCGTCCCGCAGAAAGAGCGCCTCGTTGCCGGAATCGACACCAAGCCGGCTGGCCCATCTCCCGAAGTAGAGGAAGGCCAGCAGGGCCAGCAGGAGGAAAATCCGACGGTGCGTGGCGAGAAAGATCGCCAGGCTCTCCAGCTTCCGGTTCATGCGTCCTCTCCCTTTGCGATCGCGGGAAAGCGTGGTATGATGGGAGGGCATTATAGCGGCTTCCTTTCCGATTTCGAAGGGATGGCGGCGCACCCAGCCCCGCCGGAAAATTCGCAAGCACGGCGATCCGCCGGACAAGCAGGAGAAGTCCACCCAGACCGTGTTGGAGCCGGAGAAGGACGATCGGAGGGATGGGCCGCAGCGTGCAGGGAACGTCTGACGACGGCATACACCTGGCGGACTTTGGCCGCAGGTGACGCCGAAAGCGTAAGGGGGGAAACGATGACCCAGGGAAGACGAGGCACGGTGAAGCCGCCGCCGCCGAGCGAAGGTCCGACCGCGGCGATCGATGTCACGAAGCTCGATCCGCAACGCCGTAAGGAACTCTTCCACCTCTGCCGTCGCAAGCTCACCAGCGAAGACGTCGAGGATCGCCTCCACGCCATCGATAACCTCTGCCGGTTGCAACGGAAGGACACGACGAAGTACCTCCTCCCGCTCCTCAACGATCCGGAGCCCGAGGTGCGCCTGCGCACGGCCCAGGCGCTCGCCCTCTTTCTCGGGCGCAGCGTGGTCCCCTACTTCGAGGCCCTCCTCGACGACCCGGCCCTCGAGGTGCGCAGGGCGGGGATCGGAATGATCGCCACGCTCGCCCGCGACGAGGAGACCGCGCGGATTCTCTTTCGAGGGCTCAAGGACCCGGTCGAGGAGATCCGTGTCGAGGCAGCCCAAGCCCTTGCGCGCTTTCCCCGGGAGATCGTGGTCGCCCCCTTGCAAGAGGCCCTGGGGGACGACTCGGGAGCCGTTCGACTCGCCGCACTCCAGGCGATCAAGACCTTGGGAAGAGGATGAGACCCCCGCACGCCTCCCCACTCCCTCCCCTCGCAAGGGATGCGAAAGGCACCGGAGACGATCCCACGGCATCTTCCGGAGGGAGAGGAGGCCGGCTTTCCCATCCGACGAAAGGGGCCTCGACATCACTAACCCTGTAACTTTTCGTGACTTTTCCCTTGCTTTTTTGCGGAAATTCCTCTATATTGTCGCCATTGTCGGCGGACGCTCTCCTCATTGTCAGGCTCATTCGGAAAAGACGCGGTTTTTCGAGGAAGTGCTGCGCTTTGGATGCCCGGACGTCCAGAGCGTTTTTGATCTCTGGAGGGGTACGGGGGAAACGATGTCGAGAAGGAGAATCGGGATCGAACGAGGATTGCGATGATCGTGGCGATGGATGGACCCTCTGGCGCCGGGAAGAGCACGCTTGCGAAAGCCCTGGCCAGGCGGCTCGGATTCCTCTACCTCGATACCGGCGCACTCTTCCGGGCCGTAGCTCTCCTGGCCGCCCGAGGGGAACTCGACCCCTCCAGGGAAGCGGATCGCCAGGCGCTGGCCCACCGTCTTTCCCGGACCACGATCCGGATGACCCCCACACCCGAGGGGAACCGCCTCCTTCTCGATGGGGAGGACGTCTCCGAAGCGATCCGCACGCCGCAAGTGAGCCGTCTCGCCTCCCAGGTCGCCGCCCTCCCCTTCGTCCGGAAAGCCGTCCTCGAAATCGAACGCACCATCCTGGCGGAAGGAGACGTCGTCCTGGAAGGACGGGATACGACGACCGTCGTCGCGCCAGACGCGGATGTGAAGTTCTTCGTCACCGCCTCCCCGGAGATCCGGGGGGAACGGAGATTCGAAGAACTCCGGGCAAAGGGCCTCGACGTCACCCTCGAAGAGACGACCCGGGAAATGAGAGAACGGGACCTTCAGGACCGCACCCGCCCCGACGCCCCCTTGAAGAGAGCGAAAGACGCCGTCGAAATCGATACCTCGAACCGCTCCGTCCCCGAACTCGTGGCGGAGATGATCGAGATCGTCGAAAGAAAACGACACGAAGGATCCTGCAAGGATCGTGGCAACAACCTTCAACCCATCGTTACGTGAGACAAGGGAGTACCATCTTTCATGGAGTCAACCGAGATCAATCCCACCAATGCGGATTCCGCAACGGAGATGCCCCCGGCACCCGAGGCCGAAGCCGCCATGGAGGAAGAAGAAGAAAACTTCGCCGAAATGCTCGAGGCCTCCTTCAAGGAGATCAAAGAGGGGGAAGTCGTCACCGGAAAGGTGATCCAGATCGAAGGGGACTACGTCACCGTCGATATCGGCTACAAGTCGGAAGGCCAGATTCCGATCGATGAATTCCGGAATGCCGAAGGACGAATCGATGTCAAGGTCGGCGATACCGTCGATGTCTACGTGGAACAACGCGAAGCGGAGAGCGGAAGCCCGATCCTCTCCAAGGAGAAGGCCGACAAGCTCAAGATCTGGGACGAGATCAGCCGCGCCTGCGAAGAGGACGAGATCGTGGAGGGACAGATCGTTCAGCGCGTCAAGGGCGGCCTTCAGGTCGATATCGGCGTGCGGGCCTTCCTTCCCGGCTCCCAGGTCGATCTGCGTCCGATCCGCAACCTCGACAAGTTGATCGGCCAGAAACTCTCCTTCAAGGTCCTCAAGTTCAACAAGAAACGGGGCAACATCGTCCTGTCGCGCCGCGTCCTCCTCGAGAAGGAACGGGAGGAAGCGAAGAAACGCACGCTGGCCAAGCTCAAGGAGGGGATCGAAATCACCGGCGTGGTGAAGAACATCACCGATTACGGCGCCTTCATCGACCTCGGGGGCATCGACGGACTCCTGCACATCACCGATATGTCCTGGGGACGCGTGAAACACCCCACCGATGTCCTTTCGGTCGGCCAGGAAGTCACCGTCAAGGTCCTCAAGTTCGACGAGCAGACGGAGCGGGTCTCCCTCGGATTGAAACAACTCCAGCCCGATCCGTGGGAAACGGCGGGGGAGAAATATCCCGTGGGAACCCGGATCACCGGAAGAGTCGTCTCCCTGACCGACTACGGCGCCTTCGTCGAGATCGAACCGGGCATCGAAGGTTTGATCCACGTCTCCGAAATGTCGTGGACCCGCAAGATCAAGCACCCCTCCAAGATCCTCTCCGAAGGGGACACCGTCGATGCCGTGGTCCTCAACCTCGACACCGCGGCCAAGCGCATCTCGCTCGGCATGAAGCAGACCGAGCCCAACCCCTGGGATACCGTGGAGCAGAAATACCCCGTCGGGACGAAGATCCGCGGAAAGATCCGAAACATCACCGACTTCGGCATCTTCATCGGCCTCGACGAGGGAATCGATGGCCTCGTGCACGTCTCCGACATCTCCTGGAACCCCCGCTTCAAGAACCCCTCAGAACTCTTCAAGAAGAACGATGAGGTCGATGCGGTGGTCCTGGCCATCGATAAGGAGAACGAACGCTTCTCGCTCGGCATCAAGCAACTCCAGCCCGATCCCTGGAAGACGATCCCCGAACGTTACAAACCGGGCACGATCGTGGAGGGCACCGTCATCAACACGACCGACTTCGGAATCTTCCTCAAGATCGAGGAAGGACTCGAAGGACTCGTCCACATCTCGGAACTCCCCACCGACGATCCCGACTTCAAGCAGCCCAGGATCGGAGACAAACTCCAGGCCGCCGTCCTCGATGTCAACGCCAGGGACCGCAAGATCCGCCTCAGCGTCACGAAGGCACGCTCCGGCGAAGCGGAGATGATGCAGGAATACCTCGAAGACGGCCGCTCGACCCTCGGCGAGGTGCTGCGAAGCTCCGGCATCCGTCTCACCCCGCAACCGAAGGAATCCGACTCCGATGCGCCCACCCAGGAGCGGATCCCCGAAAAGAAGGCCACTCCGGAAAGCGATGCCTCGAAATCCTCGGAACAACCGGCCGAAAAGCGCGAGGATGCAGAGGCGTCCGGCGAAACGTCCCAGGATGCCGAGCCCAGCGGCGGCACGTCCGACACTCCGGCCGAGGCATCGGAGACGCCGTAACTTCTCGATGCGCATCTTCCCCTTCTTCCTCCCCCCTCCCAGCATCCCAGCAGGGCACCCTCCCGCTCGGACGGGGGGAGGAACGACCGGGGTCGCTCGATACCTTCATCCACGATCCGGCCTTCATTCCAGAGGGATGCGATCGACCCGGGGGAACACGATCGACGATGCGACAGCGGAAAGGGGATCGGGAATCTCGCCGTCAGGCCCTCACGGCTCCGAACCCCTCCCCGCGCAATCCGAACACGACCCGGCGTCGGCGTGCATCACCTCCGCAACCAACAGGGGAAAATCGATGACGAAAAACGATCTCGTAGCGAATTTGCTGGAAGCGATGCCGCAACTGACGAAGAAAGATGCGACCCTGATCGTCAACACGATTTTCGAAACCATGACCGAAGCACTCAAACGGGGCGAACGGATCGAAATCCGAGGCTTTGGAATCTTCTCGGTGGTCGCTCGAGAACCACGCATCGGCCGGAACCCCAAATCGGGGGAACGCGTCGAGATCCCGGCCAAACGCGTCCCCTTCTTCAAGACGGGAAAAGAACTGCGCCAACGCGTGGACTATCCCCGTAACGCCTCCTGAGATCCTCCGAAGGGGAATCTTCGACCTTCTCTTGGGGAGAGGATGGATGAACAACCTCTGGGCACCCTGGCGCATGGAGTACATCACAGGCGCCACGAAAGGAGAAACGGGTTGCTTCCTCTGCATCGAGGGGAAAGAGCGGGAGGACGAAGCTCGTCTCGTCCTCCACCGCGGCCGGCACGCCTTCGTCGTGATGAACCGCTATCCCTACACCAACGGCCACCTCATGGTGGCCCCCCTGCGGCATACGAGTGATCTCGATGCCCTCGACGATCCCACGATGCTCGAACTCTTCCACCTCGTGCGGCACTCGAAGCGGGTGATCGACCAGGCCCTCTCCCCGGCAGGCTACAACATCGGGATCAACCTCGGCCGCGTGGCCGGCGCCGGCCTCGAAACCCATCTGCACATCCACATCGTTCCCCGATGGAACGGGGACACGAACTTCATGACGGTCCTGGCGGAGACGAGGGTCATCTCCGAACATCTGCAGGACACCTACCGGAAGCTCCACCTGCTGTTTCGCGAGATCGACGCCGAAAACGCAAACGTTTGAACCTCCCCCTTCACCTTGAGGATGGAAAAGAGCGATGCCGAAAATCATTTCCTACACCTTCGTTCTCCTCGTCCTGATCGGCGTATTCGGGTTCCTCTGGAAGAACAAGGAGAGCCTCGTCACCCGCATCAACATCGACTACAAGTTCTGGGAAAAGGAATACTGGGCGACGATCCATCCGAAGGAGGAACCCGACTTCTCGATGGAGGCGGGAATCCTGATCCTCGTCTCCTTCACGCTCGGCGTCCTCGTCGGGGGCGTTCTCGATCTCTTCTTCGGATGGTTCGGATACCGGCGCAACCTGCGCAAACAGCGCAAGACGATCGAGGCGCAGGCGAAACGTCTCGAAGCGCTCGAACAGGAACTCCAGGAACTCAAGGAGAGCGACATCGAACCGACACCGATGATCGACGAAGGAGGGGGGGAGCCCCAGCATGCCCCGGCCTCGTAGCTTCGTTGCTTCGATCCTCCTCCTTGCCCTCCTCGTCCTCGGGGTACCGGTCCCGCTCCGGGGGGAGGGGGGGAAGCCTCGAGCACCCATGGCGACGAAGGGGGATTCCAGCGCCAAGCGTGTCGCGTACAAAGCGTCCCCCCTCCCGGCGGAACGGAACTGCACCAGGGGCGAGATCGCCTTCCTCTCCGGGGCCTTTGCGGAGGCGGCTGCGTGTTTCGCGCGCTGCGCCAGGATGGCGCGCCCTTCCCCGGATCGCTTCCACTTCCACTTCCGGGAAGCCCTCTCCCGTGCCCGAATCGGCGAGTTCGACCGGGCGCGCGCCCTGCTCGAGGCGATCCCTCCGACCCTTACCCGGCTCCATCCCCTCGCGCGCTTCCATCTCGCCGAGATCCTGCTCGCCGAAGGGAAGACGGCCCGAGCGATCCTGGCGTTTCACGAACTGATCGATACCCCGGGCGTACCCCGTTGCATCCTCCTCACACATCTCGCCGAAGGGTACGAAGCAGTGGGGGATCCCTGGAAATCGGCGGAGTACCGGGAACAACTCCGATCCTGCCGGGTAGAGACGACGACATTCGGGAGCATCTCCGATGGACACGCCAATCATGCGGCAATATCTCGCGATCAAGGAAGCACACCGTGATGCGATCCTCTTCTTCCGGATGGGCGACTTCTACGAGATGTTCTTCGAGGATGCCGAGATCGCCTCACGCATCCTCGACATCGCCCTGACGACGCGCAATCGTAAATCGAAGGAGCATGTCCCCTTCTGCGGCGTTCCCTGCCACAACGCCCAGGTTCACATCCATCGCCTGATCGAGGCGGGCTACAAGGTCGCGATCTGCGAGCAGGTCGATTCGGGAGGTGGCGGACGAAAGATCCTCGAGCGGGAGGTGGTCCGCGTCGTCACACCGGGGACCTACATCGAGACGGAGGGACTCTCCCCCCGCGTGAACAACTTCCTCGCCTGCGCCGTCAGCGACCCCCACGATCCGGAGACGTTCGGCATTGCCTTCGCCGATCTCTCCACCGGGGAGTTCAAGACGACGACCGGCCGGGTGAGTCACTTTGCCGGCGAGATGTTGCGCATCGCGCCGCGGGAACTCGTGCGTCCCGCCAGCTTCACCCCCCTCTCCGAGGAGCGGATCGTCGAACTCATCGGTCCGTGCAGCTTCTCCACGATCCCGGAACCATCGCTCGATGCGTGCGCAGCGCTCCTCATCGAGCAGTTCCGCCTCCGCTCCCTCGACGAGACCGGTCTTGCCGACAAGCCGGCGGCCCTCCTGGCCTGTGGGGGGCTCCTCGGCTACCTGCGGGAACATCAGCGGGGGGCCATCCCGCACCTCCATCGCCCCCACGCCTACGAGAGCCACGACTACCTCTACCTCGACGAATCGACCCGGCGTAACCTCGAGATCTTCAGCACCCGCGAGGAGCGCAAGCGCAAGGGGTCGCTGCTCGGGGTCCTCGACGAGACGGTCACCGCGATGGGGGGGAGGAAACTGCGCCAGTGGCTCCTCTACCCCCTCCTCGATCCGGAGCGCATCGAGGAACGCCTCGACGCCGTGGCCGCCTTCGTGGAGAACGATCTCCTCTGCGAGGAGGTCCGCGAAGCGCTCAAAGGGGTCCATGACCTCGAACGGCTCTCCGGCAGGATCGCGCTGGGCAACGCCACCCCCCGTGATCTCCTTGCGCTGGCCGATTCGGCCGGTCGTCTCCCCACCCTGATCGGATACCTCGCCGAACTCTCTCCCCTCCCCCCCCTCCTGGCCCAGGCGCCCCTCGACCCCCTTTCGGATCTCGTCGATACGATCCGCGAGGCGATCGCGCCCGAGGCACCCACCACCCTCAAGGAGGGGGGGATCATCGCCGAGGGATACAACGCCGAACTCGACGAACTCCGTTCGATCAGCCGCGACGGGAAGGGGTGGATCGCCAACCTCGAACTCGAGGAACGAAAAAAGACCGGGATCTCCTCCCTCAAGGTCCGCTTCAATCGCGTCTTCGGATACTACATCGAGGTGACCCGCCCCAACCTCCACCTCGTGCCGGAACGCTACGAGCGCAAACAGACGCTCACCAACAGCGAGCGCTTCATCACCCCCGAACTCAAGAGCTACGAGGAGAAGGTGCTCGGCGCCGAGGACCGGATCAACGAACTCGAGTACGCCCTCTTCTGCGAGGTGCGGGAGAGGATCGGCGAGGCGATCGATCGGATCCAGCAGACCGCCGATACCCTCGCCCTCCTCGACGTCGTGACGAACCTTGCCACGATCGCCCGCCTCTACGACTACACCCGCCCCCGCATCGACACCTCCGACCGGCTCGACATCACCGAGGGACGCCACCCCGTGGTGGAGCGGATCGACCTTGGCGAGGGCTTCGTGCCCAACGACACGCACCTCGATCTTCGCGAGCAGATCGTCATCCTGACCGGTCCGAACATGGCGGGAAAATCGACCTACATGCGCCAGGTGGCCCTCATCGTCCTCATGGCCCAGATCGGCGCCTTCGTCCCCGCCCGCAGCGCCCGGATCGGCATCATCGACCGGATCTTCACCCGGATCGGCGCCGGCGACCATCTCGCCCGGGGGGAGAGCACCTTCATGGTCGAGATGAAGGAGACCGCCCGGATCCTCCAGAACGCCACCCGCAGAAGCCTCATCCTCCTCGACGAGATCGGCCGCGGCACGAGCACCTTCGACGGCGTCTCGATCGCCTGGGCCGTCGCGGAATACCTCCACGACCACGCCCCCCTCGGCGCAAAGACCCTCTTTGCCACCCACTACCACGAACTCGCCGAACTCGAGGAGGTCAAACCGCGCATCCGCAACTACAACGTCACGGTCAAGGAGTGGGGGGACCGGATCGTCTTCCTCCGCAAGATCGCACCGGGTGCCACCTCCCACAGCTACGGGATCGAGGTCGCCCGGCTGGCGGGACTCCCCGACATCGTCATCGAACGTGCGCGAGAGATCCTCGCGAATCTCGAGAAGATCGAGGCCAACATCGCAAAGACCTCGCCGAGCGAGATCGACAGGAAGCAGCGCCGCCGCATCCCCCGTCCCCGTCCCGTCGATCCCCGCCAGATCCCTCTCTTCGCCCCGGCGAACGATCCCATCGCCGAGACCCTCCGCAACGTGAACCTCGAAACCCTCTCCCCCCTCGAAGCCTTCCGCATCCTCGAAGAACTCGTGAAACGCGCCAAAGGAGAAGCACCGTCTTGACCCATTCCGTTCGGTGAGGAACAACGACGCGGCCGTGGAAACCCACGGCGAGAAGAGGCGCCTCCGCCTTCCCCCGTAGGGCGTGCGCCTTTTCCCCCTCGGCCTCCATCGGCCCCCTCCTCAAGGTAGATGTTCCAAATCGTCCAGGTCTTTATGCCTACCGCTCGCTTTCTTGTTCATCTTCAAGTGCTCGAGGCTGATCAGATTTACTTCGATCCCGTCGATCTCACCTGAAACTCGTTCTCTATAACATTCTTCAAATGTGACTCCTGAGATCGTGGTCAGGATTTCAATCCTTATCGGTGGAACTCCCATACGGATCACTCGATTTTCCTCGAGGAACAATTCTGCCGATAGATTTGGTACCGAAAATCCAAAATGTTCCAGAACAGATACCATTTTTTTTGCGTTTTCTGGATTTACGGATATCCAGATATCCATATCCCCCGTTGATCGTGGATAACCGTAGTAACCTACTGCATAGCCACCGATCAGTAAATATTCAACTCTGTGGGAATGGAGCAACTTCAAAAAATTTTTGAAGTCGGGCACGAGCTGGATCATAGCCATAACTGATCTGTCTCATCAGTTCCATCGCTTCGAGGCGCTCTCGAGGCGTTTTCGAAAGCCAATAGGACTTTTCATCGGACTCGCTCTCGAGTGAGGATATCGAGAATTCAGCCTTGTCGATCCTGGCGTGTAGAACAGGTTTCTTCATGGTCGAGGATGGCCGGGAGCGTGCATCCAGGGCACTCCGGATGCCCGGTTCGTCGCGACGACGCTTGAAACGAACAACTTTATCTTATCACCTCGGCAGACAAGGAATCAAGAGGGAATCAGCCTTCCGGATCCTCGAAGAACTCGTGAAACGAGCCAAAGGAGAAATCCCGTCTTGACACATTCCGTTCGTTGGGGAACAATGGTCCCGGTTCACGAGTTCGCATCGAGCGGGGAGAAGCGCATGGTCCTTCCGGAACGGGGAAAGTTGCTGCGAATCTTCATCGGAGAGAACGACAGGTTCCGCGGGAAACCCCTCTTCGAGTGGATCGTCCAGCGGGCGCGGGAAGAGGGACTCGCCGGCGCCACCGTCCTCCGAGGGATCGAAGGATTCGGCGCCCACAGCCGGTTGCACACGGCCAAGGTCCTCCGCCTCTCGAGCGACCTGCCGATCGTGATCGAGATCGTGGATACCGAAGAGAAGATCGAAGCCTTCCTCCCCCAGATCGACGAGGCGATCGAGGAGGGACTCGCCACCCTCGAGAATGTGGAGATCCGCTTCTACCGCTCCGGTTCCTCTCCCGCATAGAGGTCCGACGGTGATTCGAAACAAGACTTCGTGGACCGCTCTTTCGACATCCAGATACCCCACGGCGTCGCGGAAGGCCCCATGCACGTCGTTGCCCGCTCTTCGCGTGGGACGACGGACCTGGAGATCTCGACAGCCCCAACCAAAGGAGGCGGCGCTCTCCTCCCCGGCCTCGAGAGGGGAAGCGCGAAAAAACTGATGAAGAAGACGATCCTCGGTTTGTTGCTTGCGTTCCCCTGTACCTTTGCCGGCACCGGATGGGCCGATACCCCAGAGCAGGCACCCAGCGCCCCCGCCGACACCCAGGCCGTTGCCCCCGAAGGGGGGAAGGCGTCCGCGACCGATTCGCATCGGAAGGTCGCAGGGGAACTCTATCACCTGCTCGCACCCCGCGATACGATGCTTGCGGCCTTCGCCTCGATGTTCGACCCCTTCCTCGAGGAGATGTCGGGGAAGATCCCCGCGGAGAAGGTCCTGAAGATCAAACGGGCGGCCCGTGCCTTCGGAGAGAAGATCGTGGACGATCCGAACCTCGAGGGACGGATGATCTCGATCTACACGGAGGCGTTCACCGAACCGGAACTCCAGGAGATCCTTCGTTTCTATCGCTCCCCCGCGGGAAAGAAGGCACTCGACCAACTCCCGGAACTGATGCAGAAGGGTGCGCTCGTCGGCCAGGAACTGGCCCAGAAACATCTCGACGCCTTCCAGAACGAGATCCTCTCGATCCTGGGGGAAGGGGAATCCGATACGCCCCGCGAGGAAACGCCGGGAACGCCAGATGGAAAGATCGCCGTCGAGCCAAAATGATCCCGCCCCTTCCGCAAAGCCGACCCTGCGGGTGGAAGTGCGCATCCTCCCCCACCCCGACCTCCATCATCCCGAGGGGGAGACGGTACGTCGCGCTCTGCGCGAATCCGGCCTCGAAGCGGTCGAGGAACTCACCGTGGGACGCCTGATCGTCTTCACCCTCCAGGGGGAATCGGTCACGCAAGTGCGCCGGCGTGTCGAGGCGATCTGTCGCAGCTTCCTCGTCAACCCCGTCATGGAGACCTTTACCCTTTCGATCGAAGCCGTGGGATGAGGATCGGGATCATCGTCTTTCCTGGCGTGAATTGCGATCGGGACTGCGCGCACGTCCTCGATCGTGTCTTCGGCGTGGAGAGCGTCTTCCTCGACGACCGGGCGACCTCACTCGACGGGATCTCCGGGGTGATCCTCCCCGGCGGTTTCGCGCATGGAGACTATCTGCGCCCCGGTGCGATCGCGGCGCGGGCACCCGTGATGGGGGCGGTTGCCCGTTTTGCCGGGAAGGGGGGCGTCGTCTGGGGGATCTGCAACGGCTTCCAGATCCTCCTCGAGGCGGGCCTCCTGCCCGGCGTGCTCCTGCCGAACCGGTCGGGGCGCTTCCTCTGCAAGGATGTCTTCGTGCGGGTGGAGCGTCCCCTCTTCGACGGGTATGCCGCGCCGGCGGGGACGCGACTTCGGCTCCCCATCGCCCACGCCTGGGGCAACTATCATGCCCCCCCCGCGATCCTCGCCCGGCTCCACGCACAGGGGCACATCGTCCTTCGCTACGTGAACCGCACGGGCGAACCCGATCCGCGGGCGAACCCGAACGGCTCGGCCGAGGGGATCGCCGGCATCTGCAACGCCGCAGGAAACGTCGTCGGGATCATGCCGCATCCCGAGCGATGCGCGGAGCGGGAACTCGGCAACCTCGACGGTGCGCGCCTCTTCCGCGATTTCCTCGCCCGTGTCCGTCGCTCCCTCCCCTCCGAAGATCCCGTGCCCCAAGGAGCGCGAACGGATCCGCTCCCCCATCCCCCCGAGAAAGCCGGCGACAACCACGCAAAAGGCCTGAGAAGACACGATGCATGATCCTCGGATTCCGGCAGGATGGTCCCCCACGGAGTACGCCGCGGTCGTCCGGCGGCTCGGACGGCACCCCAATGCCGTCGAAGCAACGGTCCTCTCGGCGCTCTTCTCCGAGCACTGCGCCTACAAGAGTTCACGAGCGATCCTCGCCCGACTCCCCCGGAAGGGGGGAGCACTCCTCGAAGGCCCCGGGGAGAACGCCGGAATCGTCGCCATCGGGGGGGGATGGGCGCTGGCCTTCAAGATCGAGAGCCACAATCACCCCTCCTTCATCGAACCCTACCAGGGCGCGGCGACCGGCGTCGGGGGGATCGTGCGGGATATCCTCGCGATGGGCGCGCGGCCGATCGCACTCCTCGATGCCCTCTTCTTCGCCCCCCCGGGCCACGAGCGGAGCACCTACCTCATCGAGCGCGTCGTTGCCGGCATCGGAGGCTACGGCAACGCGATCGGCGTCCCCACCGTGGGGGGCAAGACCTGCTTCGATGCGCGCTATGCCCGCAACATCCTCGTCAACGTTCTTTGCGTGGGGCTCCTGCCGGCCGATCGGATCGTACGTGGCGTCACGGGAAGAGTGGGCAACGTGATCCTCTACGTGGGCGCGCGCACCGGCCGCGACGGTCTCCATGGCGCCACGATGGCCTCCCGCGGATTCGCCGGTGCGACCGAGGGGGCGCGCCCCGCTGTCCAGGTGGGGGACCCGTTCGCCGGAAAACGGTTGATCGAGGCGACACTGGCGGTCGTCGAGGCGGGTCTCGTGGCTGGGATGCAGGATCTCGGCGCCGCAGGGCTCGCTTCGGCCCTCTTCGAGATGGCGAACCGCTCCGGCACCGGGATCACGGTCGATCTTGCGCGTGTTCCCCTCCGGCAACGGGGCCTCTCCCCCACGGAGATCCTCCTCTCCGAGTCGCAGGAACGGATGGTGATCGCCGCAGATCCCGCCGCCGTCCCGCGGATCGCGGAGCACTTCCAGCGCTGGGACCTCTGCTGCGTCCCGATCGGGGAGGTGACCCCGGGCGTCTCGGTGGCCGTCCGCTTCGGAGGCGCGCGGGTCCTCGAACTCCCCGCCTCCTTCGTGGGGGAGGATGCGCCGCGGCTCGATCGTCCCCGAAGGGCGCCCCCCGCGCCTCCCCCTTCGCGGCGCTCCCTCCCCGCGATTCCTCTCGATGATCCGGCGGGAACCCTCCTGGCCTTCCTCGCGACACCGCAGCTTGCCGCCCGCAACGTGATCTACGAGCAGTTCGACCATGGGGTCCAGCTCCGGGCGATCGATGGGGGGGGGAGCCCGGCCCCCCTCCTGCGGCTTCCGGAGACGGGGGAGCGGATCGCCGTGGTGCTTCACGTCCCTCCCCTCCTCCCCACGATTTCGCCGCGAACCCTCGGACGGATGGCCGTGCTCGGGGCTGCGCTCCGATTGGCCTGCCGGGGAGCACGCCCGCTGGGTCTCACCGATGGCCTCAACTTCGGGTCCCCCGAAGACCCCCACGTGATGTGGCGCTTCGCGGAGGTCGTCTCGGGGATCGCCGAGGCGTGCGAGCGCTTCGAAATCCCCGTGACCGGCGGCAACGTCAGTTTCTACAACGAAACCAGAGGGGTTGCGATCCCCCCCACCCCGGTGGTCGGAATGATCGGAGGTGTCCGGGGGGAAGCGCCCGACTGCGTATTCCGGGAGGCGGGGGAGATCCTCCTCCTGATCGGGAGACCCCAACCGGGATACTGCTGGGCCTACCAGACATTCCGGGGGATGGAGCATCCTTCTTCGCCCGATCCGCCCCTCGATCTCGGGCAGGAGAGACGCCGGCTTGCGGCGATCCTTTCCCTCTCCAGGCACCTGCGAAGTCTTCGGCTCGTCACCGCCGGCGGGCTCGCCCGGGCGATCGTCGCCGCTGCGCTCGATGCGCCCGAGCCGATCGGGGTCCGCGTCGATCCTCCCCCCGGCCTCGAACGCGCCACCTTCCTCTTTTCGGAGTGGCCCCCCACCCTCCTTGCCACGACGACGCAAGGGGCGTATCATGAAGTCGCCGCCCTGCTTCGGAGCGCAGGGATCCCTTGTCATCCGATCGGACGGGTCGGAGGGGATCGCATCTCCATCGGGGGAGCGATCGATCTTCCGATCGATCGGGTGGAAAGGGTATGGCGTGGCGCCCTGGAACGCATCCTCCAGGAAAGGAAGGACTGAAGATGATCCCCCGGAAATGCCGATCCGTTCGAGGAACGCCGGATGGCATCCCCCCGGCGCAAGGGGAAGGATGATGCGCACGATCGGGGAAGCGTGTGGCATCTTCGGGATCTTCGGGCACGAAGACGCCGCGCGCCTCACGGCGCTGGCGCTCTGCGCCCTTCAGCATCGAGGGCAGGAGAGCGCCGGGATCGCGGTACGGCAGGGGGAACGAATCCACTTCACCGGCGTGATGGGACTCGTCTCCGATCTCATCCGGGAATGCGCGGGGAAGTGGCCCGGAGGGGATGCCGCCATCGGCCATGTCCGCTACTCGACGACCGGGGAGAGCGATCTTTGCAATTGCCAGCCCCTCTTGCGTCGGATGCCGTGGGGGGAGGAGGTCGCCGTGGCCCACAACGGCAACCTCTTGAACCATGCTTCCCTGCGGGAGACCCTGGCGGCCGAGGGGGCGAGCTTCGAGACGACGACGGACACGGAGTTGATCCTCCTGCTCCTGGCCCGGAGCAGAGCGCCGCGGCTCGTGGAGAACCTTCTCGCCACCCTCCCCGTGTTGGCGGGGGCCTACTCCCTCCTCTTCCTCACCCCCCGGGAGATCGTGGCGCTTCGCGATCCTCGTGGGTTCCGGCCGCTCCTCCTCGGCCGCCTCGGGACGAGTTTCGTCGTCTCCTCGGAATCGTGTGCCTTCGACCTGATCGGGGCACGGTGCGAACGGGAGATCGAACCAGGGGAGGGGGTCCGGATCGATCGGTGCGGCATCGAGACCTTCCGTCTCGATGCCTCGCCCCGCCCCACCCCCTGTGCCTTCGAATGGATCTATCTGGCCAGGCCCGACGGCACGGTCTTCGGAGAGAACGTCTATCGGGTCCGAAAGATGCTCGGAGCCGCCGTGGCCGAACTCCATCCGGTGGAAGCGGACTGCGTCGTCCCCGTTCCCGACACCGCGATCCCTGCGGCACTCGGATATGCCGAGGCTGCGGGGCTTCCGGTCGAGTTCGCGCTTGCGCGCACCCCTTACATCGGTCGGACCTTCATCGCACCCTCCCAGCGGCGCCGGGCCCTCGGGGTCCGGATGAAGCTCAACGTGATCGGGGAGGCCGTGGCGGGGAAACGGATCGTGCTCGTCGATGACTCGATCGTTCGGGGGACCACGGCCCGACAGGTCGTGGCGATGCTGCGGGCGGGGGGGGCACGGAAGATCCACCTGCGCATCACCTCCCCCCCGATCCGCTACCCCTGCTACTACGGCGTCGATATCCTCGATCGCCGGGAACTCCTCGCCGCCGGCCGGAGCATCCGGGAGGTCGAGCGTCTCCTCGACGTCGATTCGCTCGGCTACCTCGATTCGCCCACGCTCCTTCAAAGGGTGCGCCGCGAGGAAAACAACCTCTGTCTCGCCTGTTTCTCGGGAACGCCCCCGGAATCGTCCTGAGGCATCATGGTCCCCCGAAGCTGGAACATGGTCGAGCGGGGTCTCCTGCACCGACGCTCCGATTCAGGCCCCCGGGATTCTCATCGCTTCTGGACGACGACGATCCGGTTCGTGTTCGTCCCCTTCCTGAGGTTCTCGACGCCCCAGCAGTTGGAGGTCTTGGTGAAGATCTGATCGTTGACCAGCACCATTCGTGGCTGAAGACCGGCATCGATGGCGGCTGGAACCACGAGGGTCTCGAGCAGGATCTTTCCGTTGCGCACTTCTCCCACCTCGAAGGCGACGATTCCCCCCTCCACGAGGACACGGCGAAGCTCCCGGAATGTCGAGGCCATGGCGGCCTGCCACGCTTCCGGCTCCTTGATCCGCCATACCTGCACGCCTTCGGCATCGATGCCATTGAACCAGCATCGAAGCCAGTTGTCGGTTCGATAGTCCACGGTATCGAGGAAGGGGGGGGAGGTGACGGCAAGATGAACGGAATCGTTCGGGATTTCGGGCGTATCGTTGGCCGATCCGGTCACGATCGAAGCATCTCTGGCCATCCGCCGCAGTCTCTTGCGCTCGGCGGCAGAGAGGTGGGCGAGCAAAGATCGTGTCTTTCGCAGGATGAGCCGCTTGATCTCCCGCTCAGGGGGCACCTGATTGCGCTTCTCGTTGATCCTTCGTTGCGCCTCGATGGACACCGCCTGATTCGGAGGAAGGGTGTAGACGGAGAAAAACCCCCGGGAGTGTCCCGTGAGTCGGTTCGTGGCAACCATTCGAATCCACGCATCCACCCGATCGAGCCTCCCCTCCGCCTCCCGCGAAAGGAGATACGTACGCAGATGGGTGATCTGGCGAAGGGTCTTGGGATGATAGAACACCAGCAGGTCCTCCCAAACCTCGACGGGTCTTTCGAGATCGAGGCCTGCGAGACGATTCGCCACCTCCGTCGCCTCGGGAGGATCGAGTCGAGGGAGAACCAGGATTCGGCTGAGGGGGTTCACATCACAGCCAAGAGGACGGCGCCCCGCCAAGGCCGCCTCGATCACGGTCGTGCCTCGCCCCAGAAAGGGATCGTACACGACATCTCCCGGCCGGGTCAGCCGGTGGATGAAGAAGCGGGGCAACTGTGGCTTGAAACACGCGCGATAGGAGATCTCATGGATCGAATGGGCCGCGCGCTGTTTCGAGGTCCAGAATTCGTTGACATAGACCGGGATCGAGATCCCCCCGCCGGTGAATTCCAGGAGGCGGGTCTTCTTCCCGAAACCGGCGAAGGTTCTGATCTCGGCATCGAATTCCTCGATGCTCGATGCCCGATGCCGCTGCGATTCCTCGAAAAACAACTCGTCTCCTGCCATGGTCGGACGCGACTCCTCTCGGTTCATTCGATCGAAATCGTGGATGAGACGCCCTCCGCGATCGGGACCGATGCGGTCGTGGAAAAGAGCCTGCGTCCTCTTTCCGGGCGATGCCAGCAGGACCTGAAGGCCAAGGCTACGCCCCCCGGGAGCGGAGGAGCCAGAGGAGCGCGAGGGTATTGTTCGCGACATGTCCGGCCACCGGAACCCAGAGGTTCGCCGATCGCTCGTAGAGAACGCCGAGCACCCCCCCCAGCAGGATGATCGGCACGACCGCGTCGGGGTCGAGGACATGGGTATACCCGAAGACGACACTGCTGGCCAACAGCGCCGGCAGGACGCCGAAGCGGCGGCGCAGGCCCGTATAGAGGAAACCGCGGAAGATCACCTCCTCGAGGAGCGGACCCAGGAGGCAGATGTAGAGGGCCGCCAGGGCGAACGCCGCGTCGATCGGCGCCTCACCGAGGAGTCTGGCCAGAAGCTGGGGACGGGGATGAAACCCCAGCGCCTGGAGGAGCACCTGGAACAGCCATTGCCCCCCATGTCCGGCGAGCGGAACGAGGAAGAGCGCCGCAACGAAGGCCCGCCGACGGGGCAGCCCGATCCCGAGCCGGTGAGCGGGATGCTCTTTGCGCCGGCGACTGCGAAGGAGGAGCCACCCGACGATGAACAGATTGCCGAGACACGCCCCCCAGAGTCCCGCTACGACCCCGGGTGCGGAAAAACTCGTGACACGTGCATCGATCCGGAGGGCGTCCCACGAACCATACCCAAGGAGCCCGACGAGGAGGGCGCAGGTCCCGTTGATCCCCATCAACAAGACGTAGGCGAGGAGGGAATGGAGGATCACCCCCCCGACGCGTCCGGCCACGCTCCCGCGCCTGGCGGGGGGAACACGCCCTTCACCGACATCGGGACCATTTCCCGCCGGAAGCGTCGAAACCTCGCTCATCACGACTCCTCTTCCACCACCACAGTTTCGCTCCCTTGCTTCTCCGGTATCTCGAAACGGACCGTCTCGCGGGGGTAGAAGAGGTCGAGCGTCCAGTCGATCATGACGCGCAGCCGGGCGCGCAGACTGTGCAACCGGACGAGATAGACGGTCCGCCAGATCCACCACGCGAAGAATCCCCAAAGATCGAAGCCCAGGATCGAGACGACGGCGTACCGGGAGCCAAGGGAGACGAGACGGCCGTACCGAAAGAAACGAAAGGGCTTGCATCCCTTTCCCGCAAGGCGCGCGGCGAGGCTTCGGGCGAGATATTTCGCCTGCTGGAGCGCAACCTGGGCTTCCGGGGGGAGTGGGTCCCCCCCTTCGCCGGGAACATGCGCGTTGTCCCCCAACGCAAAGACGCCGGGATGGCCGGGAACCTCGAGGAAGGGGGTGACCCGGATCCGGCCGAGGGAATCCCGTTCCACCGGAAGATGCTCGAGGAGGGGATTTGCCCGGATCCCTGCGGTCCACACGAGCGTCGCGGTCTCGATCGTCTCCCCCGTGGAGAGATGCGCCCGCCGTCCGTCATAGCCCGTCACCGCTCTGCCGAGCAGGATCTCGATCCGTTTCCGCGCTCTTTCCATCCGCTCCCCTTCTCTGGAATGACACGCGACACCATGCCATCCTACCACGCCGCTCCCGGAGAACCAAGACCGACAGCCTTGAGATTTTCATCCATTCCTTGTAGACGCCTTCCGGGCGAGGGGGAAGGACGAAAGAGCCTTGCCCCTCGTCTGCGATCCCTCGACGATCGTGCTTCCAGGACGTTGCACCGCGGGTCGGTGAGCCGCGGGAGTGAACCCTCTCCGTCGGGCCGACCGAAAGCTGCCGATCCCAACGAGCGAGGAGGAGAAGGGCTCGAAGAGGCCGGGGTCTCCGAGGGATCGCTCCCCTCCCCGATCCCGACCGGCTCGGCGACCCGGCACTGTGCGAGTTCGATGGTCCCGGTTGCGTTGTCTGTGATCCGGCCCAGCAGCTGCCGGAGGTTGTGTTCCAGATTCGCCGATGCCCTGCGGATTCCGCGCATCATGGGGGTTTTGGATGCGATTGCCCCGGCCGGGAACGGAAATCGAGTTGACAAGGAAGAGAGGCGACAGTAAACTCGAAGGGATGGATGAGCGATTGCGACGGAGCGCAAAGGGATGAAACGCCACACTCGATCCTGGACGACGGCCTTGCCGATCATGATCTCGATAGCGGCCTGTCTGCCCTCTTCCTCGTCGAAACCGGAAGACGATGGAATCGCAGGCGTCGCCTCGCTGGGGACGGCAGCGGAGGAGACGGCCTCGGAAGGGGAAGGAGCCTCGCAGGAGGGGGCGGCCACGGAAACACCCTTCGATCCTTCTGGCTTCCTCTACCTCTTCGGCTCGCTCCACAGCCACCATTACGCCAGAAGCCGCGACGGCAAGGTCGAGGGGGGGGACGACGGCGGATGGCCCGAAGGGGTGGAACGCAGCTACCCCGATGGCGTCTCGTGGCGGACCTACCGGATGGAGCACCCCGATCTCTATGCGGGGGGGGATGCGCCGGCAGCCTTCCGCTTCGGCCGGGAAGCCGGCGGTCTCGATTTCATGGCGATCACACCCCACAGCCACCTCACCGATCCCCGGGAACTCGAATTCCTCGTGGAGAGCGCCCGGGAGGCGGAAGGAGAGAACTACTTCCCGATCTTCGGCGAGGAGTGGTCGACGATCTCCAGCGGCAACCACATCAACGTCTTCAACATCACGGAACACGTGACCACGGCTTCGGGACGCTACGATCTCCTCTTCGAGCAGTGGCTCCCCGCCTACGAGGGGCGGCACCCGACGACGGGCTACGGGGAGAAGATCTTCGTGCAGCTCAATCATCCCGCTCATCCGAGCAGTCCCCCCGACCTCCAGTACGGCACGGACGACTTCCCCTCGAAGGCTGCCTGGGTCTCCACGCTCAACCGCTACAGCCGCCTGATCGAGGTGCTCAACGGTGACTTCGACGACGAGTACGGCGCTCCCTACTACCTCGAACTCCTCAACGAGGGGTTCCGGATCGGAGCTTCGGCGGGGCAGGACAACCATGCACAGAACTGGGGGACGCTCAACGAGTTCCGGGTAGGCGCCGTGGTGACGGAGAAGAGCCGGGAAGCGTTGATGCGCGCGCTCTACGAGCGGCGGACCTATGCGACCGAGGATCGGGACATCGAATTCCTCTTCGCAACGGGGGATGGGCGCCATTTCATGGGGGAGGAGATCCCCTTCCCCGGGGAGCGGATCGTGTTGACGATCACGTTCCATGACCGTTCCGAACCGGAACGCGCCTATCGTGTCGAGGTCTTCTACGACGACGCGGAGGGGGGCGAGCGGGCGCGTCCCCTCTCCCCCGCGCCCTTCCCCGAGCCGGTGCGGGAGGGAACCTACCGCTTCGAGGCCCCGGTGGCCGCGTCGGGAGGCTACTTCCTCGTTCATCTCCGTCAACTCGACGGCCAGAACCAGGATCTCTGGAGCAGCCCGATCTGGATCGCACGGCCATGACCGACCGTATTTACGACCTCGAGGGGAATCGAACGTCCCTCCAGCCAGATTCGAGATAGAAAGGACCTCCGCAAATATGGCTCAGCTACAGGTGTCCATCATTCGGGCGGATACGAACCAGGAATTCGACGTGGAATTGCCCGACGATGAGAAACTCGCGATTCTCCTGCCCGAGATCGTCAATCAGCTCGGGCTCCCCCTCGTCGGACCGGACGGAGACCGGGTGAGCTACGAACTCCTGAACAAACGAACGGGCCGCACGCTCCCGGAAGAAGCGACGTTGGCGGAGCAGAACTGCAAGAATGGAGACGTCTTCCTGCTCACTTCGACCTTCGTGGCAGGGCAGGCTCCCCCCCTTGGTGACGTCGATCGTCCGGCCGTCCCTGTCGGGTAGGAGGGAAAGGGGATGCAACGGCGAAGGGATATCCGCCTCCACAACGACTACGAGGAGATGATCCGGCTTGGGGCACGGGCCGACTGGTTCGATTTCGTGACGGAGGGAACCCCGCCGACCCGCTATCTCCTCACCTTCCGATGCCGGGGATTGATGCGCGTGGAGGACCGGATCGTGATCTCCGACTTCCACCAATGCCGGATGCTCCTCGGCGCGCACTATCCCTCCCATCCCCCCGACGTGACGTGGCTGACGCCGATCTTTCACCCGAACATCCGGGGGGAGGCGGTCTGCCACAGCAGCCACTGGGCCGCGAGCTGGTCGCTGGCCGATTTCGTGGCGGAGTTGGCGGACATGATCCGGCTGGCGAAACACAACGTCAACTCCCCGCTCGATCGTGTGGCCGCGGATTGGGTCCGCCGCAACCTGGAGAAGCTCCCCCTCGATCCACGATCCCTGCGGGGGCCCTCTGTCACGATCCGCGTCTCCCCCAAGGTGATGTGAAGACGTCGGGGCAGGGTCGGTTCGAGCCGGCGATCCCCGAGCGGAGGAAGCGAGGCCGTCGTGAAAGTCGTCGTCCGCCCGAAAGTTGTCGTACCGAAGGAGACTCCCGCTCCCGACGAGCATCCGGAGTGGATCGTCATTCCACGGGGTACCGATGCGCGTCCCGATCTGCGCGTCTTCCTCCACACCGATGCGCTCAGCGAAATGGTGGCCTACGCCTACGGCGATCTCACCCACGAACGGGGGGGGGTCGTCGTCGGTACCTACGGAAGGGGGAAGAGGGGAGAGTTCGTCGCGATGGACGGCTTCATCCCGGCCACGCGGGCCATCTCCGATCGCGCGGCGCTCACCTTCACCCATGAGGCATGGGAGGCGATCCATCGAACGATCGAAACGGAATATCCCGACCGGTTGATCCTTGGATGGATGCATACGCACCCCGGTTACGGCCTCTTCCTCTCCAGCCACGATCGTTTCATCGATACCCACTTCTTCTCCCAGGCCTTCCGCTCCGCGATCGTGGTCGATCCCACCCTCTCCCCCTACGACGCCGTAGCGATCTTCGTCTGGAAGGGGGGGGGAAGGGAACGGGTCCGCACAGGCTTCACGGTCTATCAGGAAGCGTGACGCCGGAAACGGATGACCCGCTCCGCCGATTCCCCACTCATCGACGTTCGCCGGAAGGGAGCGTCATACGCATCTCCTGCGAGAAGGGGTGAACCCTCCCCTCGAAAACCGCAACGTTTTCTCCTGTCACGTCACTCAACACCCACATTTCTTCCCCATCGCCTGCGCTCGTGGGTCCTGTGAAGGACGCTGCCCGCAATGAGGGAGAGAAGGAGGAAAGGAGACCGATGGCGTTGACCCGAACGCAGAAGGTTCGTCTGGGCATCTTCGTGAGCACCGCTGCCGCGATCTTTCTCGTCGCCGTGGCGATCCTCGGCGGCAGCCGGCTCGTGGAGAAGCGGGATCACTATTGGATCGCGCTCACCGCTTCCGTCACGGGCCTCGAACCCGGCTCCGCCGTGAAGTATCGCGGCGTCCAGGTCGGCCGCGTGGAGCGGATCCGCGTCGATCCCGAGAACGTGGGGCGCGTGATCGTCGATATCAGTGTGGAACGGGGCACCCCGATCAAGACGGACACGAAGGCGGTCGTCGAGACGCTGGGGATCACGGGGCTCAAATATATCGATCTCGTGAAGAGTTCCCAGGATGCCCCTCCCCTCCCCCCCGGCGGCGAGATCGCGGAGGAACCCTCCCTCATGACCGATCTGAGCGGCCGTGCCACCGCGATCGCGCTCAAGACGGAAAACCTCCTCGAAAACCTCGTCAACCTCACGGGCGGAAGCCAGGGGAAACGGATCGAGGAGATCATCACCCGCATCGATCGGATCATGGGGGAGATCGAAACGCTCGTCGTTGAGACCCGTCCTGTGGTCACGGAGGTGGCAAGGGGGCTGGCCGACACGTCCCAGGCCGCGGAGGCGACCCTCCGGTCGGTGGAGCGACTCGTCGAGGAGAACCGGGCGGCGCTTCACAAGATCGTCGCCGGCATCGATCGGGTGACCGCCGATCTTCCGAAACAGCAGGCCGCGCTCACCGAACTCCTCGAGAACGCCACGGAGACGATGGGAGCGGCCCGCGAACTCCTCGGGAACGAACGGCTCAAAGGGGCGATCGAGGATACGGCCCGGCTCCTTCACCGTTTGAACCTCACCGTGGCCCGGGGCCAGGAGAACCTCGACGCCACGCTCCTTCAACTCAACCAGACGACGGAGAATCTTCGTGATTTCAGTCGATTTCTCCTCGAGAACCCCTCCGCGCTCTTCCGCAACATCGAGCAGGAGGAACGGGAATTTCAATGAGCACCGCATCGAGAGGATGGATGAACCACCGATCGCTCGTTTTCCTTTTGCTTGGGATGTTGCTTCTTTCTGCCTGTTCCGCTCCGCGGGGGAAGAATTACTACCTGCTTCAGTACCCCCTTCCCCCGCTGGAGACGCAGGTCCCCAAGTTTCCGATCTTCCTTCGGGTCAAGGAGCCCCGCATCAGCCAGACGTACGACCGGCTCCCGATCGTGTACCGCTTCTCGCTCCACAAGCTCCAGTACTACAACTATCATCTCTGGGCGGTGAAGCCGCAGCGGATGATCGCCGACCTCCTCGTTCAGCATCTGCGTAAGACGGGGCTCTTTGCGCGGGTCTCCGCGACGGTGGAGGAGCAGCTTCCCGACTACACGATCACGAGTGAACTCGTGAGCATCGAGGAACTCGACAGCATCGATCTGTGGTACGCGCATCTGGCGATGAACTTCTCCCTGATCCGGGAGCGGGACGGCGCGGTCGTGGCCTCCTACACCTTCGACCGGAAGGAACCGGTCAAGGTACAGTCCCCGTCGGTGATCGTACAGAAGTTGAGCGAGATCCTCTTCGAGGAGATCACCCGGATGATCGTCGTCTTCGACGAACACCTCTCGGAAGAGGCGGGGGTGGAGCCTACGGCGGACCAGCTTCCGGTTCCACCGAAGGTGGAGGACCAGATCGCATCGATCATCGAGACGGTGGAAGCGGAGCACGAAAGGGGGGAGACCTTCGAGTCGAGCTGGCTCTCTCCTCCGATCGACGAACAACTCGCCCTCGATACGAAGCAGATCCCCACCGGCAAGGGTGCGATCTTCATCCCCGCGATGACCGAACCGTTGCGCGAACCCCTCGTGGAGATCCTCCCCGAGAAGGGAGAGAAGATATCGACCCAGACCGGCACCCGGGTCATCCTCGATCCCGGGAAGTACGAGATTCGTTTCGGCTCCGGGATCGACACCGTTCGGATCCGAGAGAACGTCGAGGTCCGCGAGGGGGAGACCTCGATCGTGAAGCCGGTCTGGGCAGGGCTCGTCGTGCGCGTCGTCGATGAGCAGAACGTCGCCTTCCGGGGCAGTTATGAGCTGATCTACATGCCGACCCGGGAGGTCGTCGGCGTCGGCTTCGGCGTCGATGAGGAGACCGGGGAACAGCTCCAGACATGGATCCTCAAACCGGGCCTCTACAAGTTGATCCGGGTCGGGGAGAACTACCGGGCCCGGAAGAACTTCGCCACCGTCGAACTCAAGGCGGGGGTCCTGACGAACTTCGTCCTCGTCCTCGACCCCGAGACGGAGAACTTCCTCGGTGCCGGTGTCTTCGAGCCCGACATCGACATGTCCCGCCTCGGGAACTGGAAGATCAGCATGACGTTGGGGGGGGACCTCTCCCTCGAGAGTCTCGACAACGTCGCAGGCACGACCACGGCCCGGCAATCGGGCACGGAGATCTCCTTCTCCCTCTTCCTCGACACGATCACGACCTACACCCGCGACGAGCACTACTTCTATACCCGGATGGAGATCGAGGAGGGGCAGACCCGCAGCCAGAGCGATGACCGCTTCTCGAAGGACTTCGACAGCCTCGACCTCGATTCGATCTACATCTACCGGTACGTTCCGGCCTTCGGCCCCTACGTCCGCTTCGGGATCGACACGAATCTCCTCCCCACGACGCGGACCTTCGAGAAGGAGGCGCACATCCTCGTCGAGAGCGAAACGGCGCCCGGCACCTTCGTCGTCGATGAGATCCTCCCCCCCGGCCAGGAGGTGCAACTGGCCAATGCCTTCTCCCTCCTGGCGTTGAAGGAGGGGGCTGGGATCAATCTCACGCTCCTCAAGAAGACGTATGCGGACTTGAACACCCGTTTCGGGGTCGGCTCCCGGCAGTTGCTCACCTACGACTTCTTCACCTTCAACGAGACGACGGTGCAGGATCCGAAGACGGGGCAGGAGCGTGACATCGTCGAGATCCGGCCGAGCGGGGACAACCTCATCGAAGGGATCGAGGGGGCGGTGGTGGGGACGCTTCGCTTCTCCCGCTGGGTGTTGGCTTCCACCGACTTCGACATCCTCGTCCCCTTCGACGAACTCTCCTCCCCGCGGTACACCTGGCAGAACTCGATCGGCCTGCGGCTCGGGCGTTATGCCGCCCTCAACTATATCACCCGTTTCATCCGGGATCCGGAGATCAACTCCCCGGAGGATCCCCTCTCCGTGGAGCAGAACCTCCTGCTACGTATTTCCTACGACATCTTCTGAGCCGGTGCGATCGCCGAGGCAGGGGTGTCGTGCAGCGCGGGAGTCCGGAACGTCCCCCTCCCCCGGAGGATTCCGCAGCGCGAATCAGAGGGTGAGGTCCTCGATCAGGCTCCGGCGCAGCGCGGGGGAGATCCCGGTGCGCGCCTGGTAGTTCGGGTGATCGAGGACGAGGTGGGCAGGGAGGGAGGGGTCGAGGAATTTCTCCCGGACCACGCCTTCGAAGGGGAACTGGAGGTAGTGGACGGCGCTGATGCGGTCCTCCTTGCTGCGCCCCGCCTCGAAGCGAGCGGCACTGCGCGTCGCCCCATCGATTTCGAAGTAGATCCGTTCCCCCTGATCGAGGCCGAGGAAGGCGTCGAGGTACTCCTTGATCCTGGCCTGTTCCCGGATCTCGATGAAGAGGGTGGCGCTCAAGTGGTTTGGGGGAGGGATCAGTTCGTTGTACACGTCGATCTCTTCCTGGACCTTTTCGGGGAGGACGATCCGTTCGGCGCGGAGCATCTCCTGAATCTGGAAGAGGACCGTTTTCCGGTTCTCGAAGACGAGGGAGACCCGGTCACCGAGGGGGACGCGGCGTATCTTCTTGAGCGCGATGATCTCCTTTCGGAACTCGGGGCGCTCGATCTCGTAGGTCGTGAGATCCTTGATGTCATCGATCGTGATCTTCTCCACGTACTCTCCTTTCCACTTCCCCCTCTCCCCCCGGTGATCGGGTTCGTGTGGCGGGGGGATGTCGCTCGCTCTCATTCGATCAGCCCGTAGGCCTTGGCCACGACCTCGATCGGATGGAGGACCTTTCGCTTCGTTCCCTGGGTGATCTGGAGTCCGGCCAGGGAGCAATCGGAGACGACGAGTTCCGTCGCTTCTCCTTCGACCTCCTGGAAGAGTTTCCCCGCAAGTTCGAGGGAGGTTTCGTAGTATTCCTTCTTGAGCCCCCATGTTCCATCGACCGCGGAGCAACGTTCGATCATCCGGACCTGGGCGCCAGGGATCGTCGAGAGGAGATCGCGCGACTTGAAGCCGATGTTCTGGACACGCAGATGGCAGGGGAGCTGGTAGGTGATCTTCCCCGGCGCGTGCTTGAAGTCGGTCTTGAGTTTCCCCGCCTCCCGCAGTTTCATGAGGTACTCGCAGAGATCGAAGGTATGGCTCGCGATCCGCTCCGATTCGGGGGAGGGGTGAAGGACGGGGTATTCCTTCTTGAGCATGTAGCTGCACGTGGGGCCCGGGACCACGATGTCGTAACCCTTTTCGACCCATGGGAGGAGGGAGGCGATATTGGCCCGGATCTTCCGGAGGGCTTCATCGGTATCCCCCCCGTCGAGGGCGGGCATGCCGCAGCAGACCTGGCTCGGACGGACGACCTCGACCTCGTTGTGCGCCAGGACCGCCACCGCGGCCTTCCCCACCTCCGTGTAGTTGTAGTTGACCGAACAGGTCTCGAAGAGAGCGACCCGGGCCACCGGAGATTTCGGGGGTTCCGGTTTCCTGGCGGCAAACCATCGGGCAAACGACTGCGCGGCGTAGGGGGGGAGGTTGCGCCCCCGGTGGATGCCGGTGATCCGCTCCATCACGAAACGGCTCAGGCGATTGCGATTCGCCCAGTTCATGAGCGCCGACAGGCGCGTCCCCACCTTCCCGATGAGATCGGTCTTCCCCAGGACCTTGTCCGGGAAGGAGACCCCCTCCCGCCGGGCCCGAACCGCCCGGGCCCGCAACATCAGCCGTGGAAAATCGATCTGCCAGCGGTGCGGAGGCGTATAGGGACAATGGGGGTCACAGAGCTTGCACTGGTAGCAGAGATCGACGACCTCGTCGTAGACGGAGGGGGCGAGTTCCTCGACCTCCACCTCCTGCTCGTCGAGCGTGTCGAGCAAGACGTTGAAGGAGGGGCAGAGGTTGTAACAGCGACGGCACCCATGGCAGATGTCGAAGACCCGTTCCATCTCCTTGCGGAGATCCTCCACGTCCCAGTATTCCGCTTTCCGTAGATCGTAGGTCACGGTTCCCTCCTCGCGCGCTTTGGTCCTCGCCGGCGTCATCGGTATCGGCAGCTCTTCGTTGCGTGTCCCCTTCCGGCCGACGCTGCGGCTCCCCCCTCCCCCGCAACGGGGGAGGCGATGTGCGGGTCACGACGGTTCCTCTCCTCCGACAGGAGGGGGCGCAGAAGAAGGGGTTCGTCCCCTCCTCCCTTGCCTCCCCCTCCCCTACCGGCGGCGGGAGGGAGAGGCAGCCCCCGGCTGTCGGAGATCCGGCTGCGGCGGCCTCAGAGCTTCGGCAGGGTGTCGAGCCCCTTCTGGAAGCGGCCGGCGTGCGACTTCTCCGCCTTGGCCAGCGTCTCGAACCACTCGGCGATCTCCTCGAAGCCCTCTTCGCGGGCCACCTTCGCAAAACCGGGGTACATCTCCGTGAACTCGTAGGTCTCACCGGCGACCGCGCTCTTGAGGTTCGCCGCGGTGTCCCCGATCGGCTCCCCCGTTGCGGGATCCCCCACCTCCTTGAGGAAGTCGAGGTGCCCGAAGGCGTGACCCGTCTCCGCCTCCGCCGTGTCGCGGAAGAGCCCACCGATGTCGGGGTACCCCTCGATGTCGGCCCGGCGCGCGAAGTAGAGGTAGCGGCGGTTGGCCATCGACTCACCCTTGAAGGCTTCGATCAGGTTCTCATGTGTCTTCGACGATTTCAGATCCATTTGCACCTCCGAAACGAACCCGGTCATCAGATCCGGGTTCCTCCTGTGGTTCCTTGCCGGCGAGGGAAACCCTTTCCCACGCCGATCCACGACGCGAACGACCGGAAGCGACATCCTCGCTCCGGACGCTGCCATCCCTTTCACCCGTCTCTCCGCGACACGCTCCACAGAATCCATACACCACGAGTCCGGTCGGAGAGATCTCGTAGCGCTGCCGGACCTCCGCCGGCACACACGCTTCGATCCACGAAGGGGAAAGCTCGATATCCTCCATCCGGCCACACCCCTCGCAAACGATGTGCTGGTGAGGCCTGTCGTTCGTCTCGAAGCGAGCCGATGTCCGACGATTCCGGATCTCCGTGATCTCCCCCGCGCGAACGAGCGTCTCCAACGTCCGGTACACCGTCGAACGGGAGATCGAGGGATGGATCTTCTTCGCCCGCCGGTAGATGTCCTCGGACGTCGGATGGGAGGTATCCCCTTCGAGAATCTTGAGGATCGATAGACGCTGCGGAGTCAACCTCAACCGGTTCTCTCGCAACTTCTGGATTCGTCTTTCGAGTCGCGTCATGGGAGCGGGCCGTGGGGATTCCAATAAATGAGAACGAAATTCCATCTAGGAACAAACTCTGAAATGAATATAGAAACTTTTTTGATTTTTGTCAAGCATTTTTTTATGCTCTCCTCCTTAGTCCTGAAAGATCGGATATTTCGTGTTTTCGGGAGAAGGGCTCGGCGAGGAGGAAGGCGGAGAAGGGAGGCCCACTCGGAGACGCGAGTGACCTCGAAGGCTTGACTTCCCGAAAAGTTCTTCGGTATAGTTGGGTTACGTCTTTCGTCAGAATCGTTCGGCATTAGGTCGGGAGCGTTCAGATGCCGCAGCTCGTGCTCAAGGCTGGTCTTGCAGAGGAAGAGATCTTTCCGCTCAAGGAGGGGGAGAACACGATCGGCCGTGCCGAGAACAACGACATCGTCCTCATGAACAAGAGTCTCTCCCGAAGGCATGCCAAGCTGGAGGTTCTTCCCGAGAAAATCATATTGACCGATCTGAACAGCAAGAACGGCACCTTCGTCAACAACGTGCGGGTATTGCAGTGTGATCTCAAACATGGCGATCTGATCAAATGTGGGGATGTGCTCTTCACCCTGATCGACGAGGAAGGAGAGGGGAGCGGGGAAGATCCCCCCGAAGCCGAGCCGAAGATCGTCAAGGAGCTGACCACCGAGTTTACGCATCTTTCGATCCAGGATCTCCTCGACATCGAGGTCGGGCAGGAGAACACCCTGATTTCGGCGCTTCGTGTCAAGCATCAGGATGCCCGGCAGCGCACGCAGGACAAGCTCCACATCCTGCTCAAAGTGAGCGAGATCCTCTCCTCTCCCGAGCATATCGACACGCTGCTCGAGAAGATCGTCGAGCTGCTCTTCAAGATCATGGATGTCGATCGGGCCGCGATCCTGATGATCGATGAGGAGACGGGAGAGATCGAGCCGAAGATCGTCAAGTCGTCGGCGGGGATTCCGGAGACGCAGAAGTTCTACAGTGCCCACATCGTGCGCTACGTCATCGAGAAGGGCGTGGCGGTCCTCTCTGCGGATGCGAAGGTCGATCCGCGCTTCGACGAGGCGAAATCGATCATCTACCAGTCGATCCGCTCCTCGATGTGCGTGCCCCTTCGCCCCCGGGACCGGACGATCGGGGTGCTCTATGTCGATAATCTCTTCATTCCGGACCGCTATGCGGACGAGGATCTCGAGTTCCTCTCCGCCTTTGCCAACCAGGCCGCGATTGCGATCGAAAACTCGAAGCTCTACAAGAAGATCGAGGAAGCGGCGATCATGCGCAACAACTTTCTTCGTTTCTTTCCCCCGGCCACGATCAAGCGGATCGAACAGTCGCAGAAGATCGATCTGGGGGCGATCGAGACGGAGGTCACGGCCCTCTTCTCCGACATCAGCAGTTTCACCGAGATGTCCTCTCTGATGGAACCGCGGGAAGTCGTGGACATGCTCAACGAGTACTTCCCCGTCATGTCGGAGATCGTCTTCAAGCATGGGGGCACGCTGGAGAAGTATATCGGGGATGCGCTCATGGCGGTCTGGGGTGCGCCCTTCCGCCATGAGGACGACGTCGATCATGCGGTGCGTGCCGCCATCGAGATGCAGCAGGCGATGCGTTCCCTCAACGAGGCCTGGAAGGGGCGCTTCCCGCAGATCGCGATCCATATCGGCCTCAACACGGGGAAGGTTGCGGCAGGCAACATCGGTTCCGAGAAGTACATCCAGTACGCCACGATCGGCGATGCCACGAACGTGGCCGCCCGGATCTGCAACGTGGCCCAGGCCGGAGAAATCGTGCTCTCCGAGCGCACGTACTCCTGCCTCGAGGAGAGCTATCCGTTCGAGAAACTTCCCCCCGCCCACGTGAAGGGGAAGAAGGAGCCCCTCACCCTCTACCGCCTGCAATGGGAACTTCTCTAGGCGCGTTCTCACCCCTCCACGGGAGGGGCCTCGAAGGGGGCGCCGGCAGGGAAGCGAGATCGGGATGAACGCCACGCCACGGACAAGGGAAGAACTCGAGGAGATGCTGTCGGCATGGCAGCGGGCCCAACGGCGCAAGCGAGCGATCGAGCGGGTCGCCACCCGCTTCGTCGTTCCCGGCTTCATGATCCGAACCCTCCTCGTCGTTGCGATTTTCATCTTCGGATCGGGGATCCTCTTCGTCGTGACCCTCTGGTATGGTCCCCTCCCCTCGATATCGTGGGTCACCCTCGGCTTCTTTCTCCTCTGTGCGATCTCGATCGCCCACGGCGCAGCGGTCTACCTCTTCAAACGCCGTGAGATCGGAGAGAAGATCGCCCGTCTCAACGCCGAACGGGAGAAGGTGATCGCCCAGATCGCGGAACTCGAGGCGCGGTTGGCCGAGGTGGGCATCTCTCCCGGCGCAATCCCCTCCGACCACCCGGAGCGGAGCTGAGCGCCCCCCAGGCTCTCCATGATTCGGTGGCGATTCCCCGCCCTTGCGTCATCGGCCGCCCGCAGTCGTCCCTTCTGGATGCCCCCCTCTTCGCTCGAATCGATCTCCATCTTCGCGAAACATTTCCGCCCCTTCCGGTGTATGAGTAAGAGAGCCGGGAGGGGCAACCCGAGCCCCCCTCCGGGAAGCGAGGAGGAACGACGTGAAGGAAGCGCGCCATGCCTCCCGAGTCCCCTACACGGCGCAGTCGGATAACGAGTTGATCTCCTACGTTGCCGAGGGGGACCGGGAGGCCTTCGACGAACTCGTGGGACGCTACAAGAACCGGATCACGAACTACGTCTATTCGATCGTCCGGGATCGGGAGGCCGCGGTCGATGTCGCACAGGAGACCTTCATCCGGGTTTTCTACAAGGCCCACACCTTCCGGGGGATGGTCCAGTTCTCGACCTGGCTCTACCGCATCGCCACGAATCTGGCGATCAACGAGACGCGGCGCCGGAAGCGTCACCCCACCCATTCCCTCGATGAACCCGGGGGAGGCGAGGAGGGGGAAGTGCGATGGGACTTCCCCGATGAAGGCCCCACGCCCGATGCGTGTTACGAACTCAAGGAAGTCCAGCGCCTCGTCCATCACGCCCTCGATCAGATCTCGCCGGTCTACAAGATCCCTCTGGTTCTCAAGGAGATCGAGGGATATCGGTACGAAGAGATCGCCGAAATCCTCGATATTCCCGAAGGAACGGTCAAATCCCGAATCAACCGGGCCCGACATGCGTTGAAGAAGCATCTGACCACGCATGCCGGAATCGGGCGGCTGTGGATGGAGGAAGCATGAAGTGTGATCGTGTGGAGAAGCTGCTCTCCCCCTACATCGACCGGGAGTTGACGCTGGAGGAGATGCCGAGGATGACCGAACATCTCCGGCAGTGTGCCTCCTGCAAGGCGGAGTACGAGGTGCTCCTCACCCTGCGGGCACTCATCTCCTCGGAGAAACGCTTCGAGGCGCCGCCCGATTTCGAGCGTATGCTCTGGCGAAAGATCGAAGCGCGTCAACCGGGATTTTTCGGCCGCTTCTGGAGCGACCTGGTACGCATCTGGGAGCGGAACCACCTGGCGCCCGCCTTTGCGGCACTTCCCCTGGTGGCCACCCTCTTCCTCGTCTTCTGGGTCACCCGGACGCAGGAGGAGCCCCCCCCCACGGATCTTGCCGCCGAGCAGGATCTCCCATCGCATGTGGAGGATTACGGTTCCTTCCCCGGGCGTTTCCTCGTCGATGAGTCGCAAGGAGGCGCCATCCCGCTCGATCGGAATCCAGGAGAGCGGACGTCCCGTGTGCGGCATCCGACTTACTTCCCCGCTTCGTTCCCCGGACGGATGGCGCCCGTCCCCCTCGATCCGAACGCCCCCTGGACGATCCCCGTCAGTGCACTCCCCCCC
>CAZTSL010000005.1:33407-68763 GCA_964616915.1 uncultured bacterium | reverse complement strand
ACGATCGAGGCGCGCAACGACTTCGGCGCCGACACTCAGACCTGGACCCTCCTCGTCACCCAACCGGGTCCGGTGATCACGAGTACCCCCCCCACCGAAGCG
Organism: uncultured bacterium; assembly: GCA_964616915.1. GTDB lineage: Bacteria > Myxococcota_A > CAZTSL01 > CAZTSL01 > CAZTSL01 > CAZTSL01. Next base: position 68,661 of record CAZTSL010000005.1, on the reverse strand, counting down.
TTCGTGGGGGAGGAATACACCTATCAGGCCGAGGCTACCGGTGCGGATCCGATCGTCTGGACGCTCCTCGACGGTCCGGAAGGGATGACGATCGATGCCAATACCGGTCTCGTCACCTTCCTGCCGGTTCAAGCCGGTACGTTTCCCGTCTCGATCCAGGCGGAGAATCCCTTCGATTCCGACAGGCAGGATTACGATCTGGTCGTGACGGTCTTTCAGGCGAGGATCGTCATCAATGAGATCATGTACAACCCCGACGCCGTCGCCGACGAGGCCGGGGAGTATATCGAACTCTTCAATCCCACGACACGAGCCATCGATCTCAACGGTTGGGAAATTTCGGACAATGGTATCGATGTTCACGTCATCGACGATCCTCTGCCGGTGCTCATCCCCCCCCTCGGCTTTCTCGTGCTGGGGAGGAACGGGGATGTCAACCTGAACGGCGGGGTGGAGGTCGATTACGTGTACGACAATTTCATCCTTGCCAACGGACCCGACGAGATCTTCCTCAAGAATCCGAACAACGATCTGATCGATGAGGTTCATTACCTGAGCGACGACACCTGGCCCCAGGCCCGCCCCGGTTTTGCGATCGAACTCCTCTCCCCCACGCTCGACAACGATCTCGGCGCTTCGTGGCGGGAATCGGAAGTGGTCTATGGCGCCGGAGACCATGGAACCCCGGGAAGGATCAACGACGTGACGCCTTGAGGGAAGAGGGAGAAGAGCGGCGGAGGAGAGGCTTCCAGCTTGTCGAACGTTCTTGATCTTGCCCCGATTTCGGGATATGATGCCTCCCTCCCCCCGAGGGGTGGGGCATATCGCAATGGCGTGAAAAGGAAAGAGCAGGGGATGTTGGCAGAACGCGTGTTGCAGGGGGATGTGCGAGCAGCCGCACGGTTGATGCGAAACCTCGACGACCGGAATCCGGAAGCGGTGCGGGAATTGCAGCGCCTCTATCCGCATACGGGTCACGCACAGATCATCGGGATCACCGGCTCCCCCGGATGCGGGAAGAGCACCCTCGTCGATCGGCTCATCGAACATTACCGCAAATCCGACAAACGCGTCGGGGTGATCGCGATCGATCCCACGAGCCCCTTTTCCGGAGGCGCGATCCTGGGGGATCGAATCCGGATGCAACAACACAGCCTCGATCCCGGGGTCTTCATCCGCAGCCTCGCCACACGGGGCGCCATGGGCGGCCTCTCCCGCTCCACCGCCGATATCGTGACCGTCCTCGACGCCTTCGGGATGGATGTCATCCTGATCGAAACGGTGGGCGTAGGGCAGGACGAGGTCGATATCACACGGATGGCCGATACCTCCCTCGTGGTCACCGTTCCTGGCCTGGGAGACGAGATCCAGGCGATCAAGGCGGGCATCATGGAGATCGGAGACATCTTCGTCGTCAACAAGGCGGACCGGGAGGGCGCGGAACGAACGGTGCGCGACATTCGCCAGATGCTCGAACTCCGCGAATTCACCGGGAACCAATGGCAGCCGCCGATCGTGCTCACCACCGCGACCGAGGGGCGCGGGATTCCAGAACTCGCCGCCGAGATCGCCAAACATTACGCCGATCTCACGACACGCCCCGACTTCGAAGAGCGGAAGCGCCGGAAAGCCAGGGAGCGCTTCCTGCGTCTCCTGCGGGACGAAATGATGGATCACCTTCTCGATGCCCTGGCGGAGGAGGAGCGGCTGGAACGGATCGTCGATCGGATCACCCGAAAAGAGATCGATCCTTACGGAGCCGCCACGCTCGTCCTCGATACGCTCTCCTTCGAACGCCTGCGGGGCCTGAAGCTCCCCCCCACGGGGGGCGCGGCCGGGGGAAGGGACGATACGCCGCGTTGAAGCCGTTTCCCGCTGGAGATCTGGAATGATGAAGCCGAAGCCGACCCTTTCCCTCCTGGCACTCCTCGTTCATCTCCTCCTCTCGGGGTGCGGTGGCCCACCCAAACCGGCCGAGACGCCGCTCCCCGGCGAGGTGAACCCGCCGACGACCCCGCAAGAGGATCTCGCCCGGGGAATGCGCGCGATGCAACAGGGAAACTACGAAGGCGCAATCGAAGCCTACCAGCGCGCGATCCAGAAGGACGAACGCAACGTCGAAGCCTGGTTGCACCTCGGAGAAGCCTACGAACTCTCCGGCAACCCCGAAGAGGCCGTGGCACAGTACAAGAAGGTACTCGAACTCGACCCGACCCATCTCGAAGCCTACCACGCCCTCGGAAGGTTGTACGAACGATTCGAAAACTATGGGGCCGCCGCCATGGTCTACGGCAGAGCACTCGAGCAATATCCGGAAAAGCGGGAACTCTACTACAAGACCGCCACGGCGATGCTCGAGGCCGGCTCCCTCCACGGAGCGGAGAGCGTCAGCCGGGAGGCCCTCGAACGCGATCCCGACGACGCCAGAGCCCTCCTTCTCCTCGGCAAGGCCCTCCTGGCTCAGGGGAAACTCGATGGCGCTCGGAACGCCTTCGAGGCCGTCGTGGCACGCGACCCCCTCCAGACGGAAGCCTATACGCTCCTTGGCGTCGTCTTCATGCGGATGGGAAAGATCGAAGATGCCCAGGTCAACCTCGCAAAGGCCCTCGATCTCAATCCCGATCTCGCCGCGGCCCACTACAACCTTGCCCTGGCGATCCGCGGGCAACGCCACCGCCTCCCCGAAGCGCTCCAGCATCTCGAAAAGGCCGTGGCGCTCGAACCGGACGACCCCGACATCCGGGAAGAACTGGCCCGAACCTACTTCGAGATGGGGATGTACGACGAGGCCGCAAACGAGATGAAACGGGTGATCCACGACGATCCCGAGAATCCGGAGCGCTACCTCTTCCTGGCCAAGATCTACGAGCAGATGAACGAAGTCGGCGCCTCGATACAGGCGCTCTCCAAGGCGACCCAACTCCTGGGAAGGGATTGAGATGGCCGAACTCTACCCCGCACCCTTTGCGAACCTGATCGACCGCGTCTTCCGCGAGTTTTCCGGTGAGGGGAAGATCTTCGATCTCCCGCGGCGCAGCTTCTACCGCGCCGATCCGAATCTCTCCACCGACGTCTCCTTCCTCGGGCGCCGGGCCGCCACGCCGGTGGGACCCGCGGCAGGACCCCAGTCGCAGCTCGCCCAGAACATCGTGCTCGCCTGGCTGGCGGGGGCGCGGATCATCGAACTCAAGACGATCCAGATCAACGACCGCCTCGAAATCCCTCGTCCCTGTATCGATGTCCGCACGATCGGCTTCAACGTGGAGTGGTCCCAGGAACTTCGCCTCGAGGACTCCCTGCGGGAGTACGTCGCAGCCTGGATGCTCATCCGAATGATCCGGGAAGCCGGGATCCTCGATCGGGAGGAGCATGGCGGAGAGACGATCTTCGACCTGAGCGTCGGATACGACCTCGAAGGAATCCAACACCCCCGAGTATCGGGCTTCATCCGGCAGTTGCAGGACGCCACGACGATCATCGAGGAACTGCGCGCCCAGATCCCCGATGCCTACGGCCGCTTCCGGGATATCGACTACGACCCCCACGTCATCGGGAGCGCCACCCTCTCCACCTTCCACGGCTGCCCCGCCGGAGAGATCGAACAGATCGTCGATTTTCTCATGACGACCTTCCACCTCGACGTCGTCATCAAGATGAACCCCACCCTGCTCGGCTACGAGGGGGTCGAGCGGCTCTTGCACGAGACGCTCGGATATACCGAGATCGAACTCGATCCTTCGGCCTTCGAGCACGACCTCCAGTTCGACGAGGCACTCGTGATCACGAAACGGTTGGCCAAACGAGCCAAAGCCCTCGGGGTCCGGCTCGGCGTCAAGTTCTCCAACACCCTCGTCGTCAAGAACCACGACACCTACTTCTCCGAGGACGTGATGTACATGTCGGGCCCCCCCCTCCACGTCATCACGCTCAACCTCGTCGATCGCTTCCGCAAGGCAGAAGGGGGTTCGTTGCCGATCTCCTTCTCCGCGGGCGTGGATCAGAAGAACTTTCCCGATTGCGTGGCAATGGGATTCACGCCGATCACGACCTGCACCGACCTCCTGCGGCCGGGAGGCTACGCCCGCCTCCCGAAATACCTCTACCGCCTCCATGAACGGATGAATACCCTCGGCGTCCGCTCGATCGGGGACTTCGTCCTCCTGGCCCGCAAGAAAGGGGAGGAGGCCATGAAACGGGAGATGCGTGCCATCGTTGCGGCGTTTCCCGAAAATCGAGAGACCCTCCTCCCCCCCCTCAAGGGACTGGCCGCAGAGACCCTCGAGGCGATGCGCAGATTCCCAGGGGAACTCCGGGCGCGCATCGAGGAGGCCGCCCGAAGGGCTGCCGCGGCCTTGCCGCCGGAGGTTCCCTCCCCCTTGCGCACCCGGATCGAAAACTTCTACGACCGGATCGTGACCGAGGCGGCCCTCCTCAACACACCCGAAATCGTGGCGGAAACGACCCGAAATCCCCGCTATGCGGCCGCGGCGAACCGAAGGATGCCAAAGAAGATCGGCTCGAAACTCCTCCTCTACGACTGCATCAACTGCGACAAGTGCGTGCCGGTCTGCCCCAACGACGCGAACTTCGTCTATGAGGTCGAAGCCGCGGTCCGCCCCGTGGTACGCCTGCGGGTCACCCCCACAGGGGTGGAACGCCTGCCGGCGGGAGAGTTCGAGATCAAGAAACAGCACCAACTCGCCAACTTCGCCGACTTCTGCAACGAGTGCGGCAACTGCGACGTCTTCTGCCCCGAGGATGGAGGTCCCTACATCGTCAAACCCCGCTTCTTCGGGTCCCTGGCCGCCTGGGAACGCTTCCGGGACCACGACGGTTTCTTCATCGCACGCGAGGAGCGCCCCCGCGGCCCGATCGACCAGATGTGGGCCCGCTTCGACGGACGGGAGTTCCTGCTTCGCGTGGATCACGGCAAGGGGATCGACTACGTGAGCGACGGCACACTCTTCGTGAAACTTCGTGCCGAGGACCACGAGATCCTCGACACCCACATCCTCGACGAAACGAAGGTGGGACACGAGATGAGCCTGGCGCACTACTTCTCCATGACCGCGCTCCTGGCCGGTGTGCTCGACACCGATCTCGTCAACTACATCAACGTCGGCATCACGACGGATGCCGCGATTGGGAAGGGGGAAGGATGAAGTTCTTCGTCACGGGAGCCACCGGTTTTCTCGGAAGCCGCCTCTGTCGCCTCCTCCTCGAAGCGGGGCATGAGGTGACGGCCCTTCGCCGGGAGAAGAGCCCCACCGAGCATCTCGATGGGCTCGATCTTCGCTTCGTCACGATCGATCTGCACGACACCGCGGGGCTGACGCGGGCACTTTCCGGACACGATGGCCTTTTCCACGTGGCGGGGAAGGTCTCCTTCTACCGCAAGGACCGGGAGGAACTCTACCGCACGAACGTGGAGGGGGCACGTTCGATCGTCAGCGCTGCGCGGGATGCCGGGGTGCCGAAGGTGGTCCAGACCTCCTCCGTCTCCGCGATCGGTTTCCGCCGTGACGGGGTACCCGCCGACGAGGAGACCCCCTTCAACTGGTCCCGAGACTTCCACTACCCCTGGAGCAAGAAACTCGGCGAGGAGGCCGCCTTTGCGCTCGCAACCCCCGACTTCCACGTCGTCTGCGTGAATCCCGGCGTGATCTACGGCCCCGGGGACATCCACTGGAACGGGGGCGTGCTCTTCAAGGCGCTCGCCCGGGGTCGGCTCCGCGCGATCCCGAATCGAGGGGGCTTCTCGGTCTGCGACGTCGATGACGTGGCCAGGGGTCATCTGCTCGCCTTCGAGAAGGGGGTCTCGGGGCGGCGCTACATCCTGGCCGGACCGAACCTCCCCTACCGGGAGGTCGCCCGGATCGCCGCCGAGGCCGTCGGGGTCGATCCCCCCAGCCGTGAAGTCCCCACCCCCGTGGTCCGCGTCTTCCAACACCTCATCGACATGGCCGAACGTCTCGGCAAACGCCCCCCCATCCCCGCCCTCATCCTGAAGACCAGCACGATGCCCCTCTACTATTCGAGTGAACGGGCGAAACGGGAACTCGGCTACGAGACCCGTTCCTTCGAGGAGATGTGCCGCCGCGCCGTGGCCTTCTACCGGGAGCGCAAGATGCTTTGATCCTTACCCTACGCCATACCCATCGGATGCTCCTCGGGATTGCCAACGGCGGCGCGGCACGATAGAATGGAGAAGTTTCCTGGCGCACGCAGACGCGGGCGCTCTTCCATGACGGCGCATGCAGACGCAGGCGTCCCAAGGATCAAGGAGAGGGTCATGAGATCAAAGATCACAATGCTGTTGGCCGGAACCGTGGCCTGCACCGCGGTACTCTTCTTCTCGATGGGACCGGGGTGTAGCGGGGTCTCGCTCCGGATCCAATCCCCACAGACCACCGAACCCTACCTCGGCTGCAACATCGACTTCTCCGCACAGGTCTCGGTCGATCCGAACGATGTCGTGCTCAAGATCGATGACGCCCTGGTGGAGGGGAATGGCGAGGTCGATACCGGAAGTCGCATCATCAGCATCTCCAACTTCCAGGCAGGGGCCGGACTGATCGAATTCAAGGCCTGCAATTTCGCCGCCGGAGAGCACACCTTCTGGATAGGATTCGACGGTGACGGGGATGGCAACTTCGAGGGGGTCGCCGACAGTACCACCGAGGTCACCTTCACCGTCGAGGTCCTCCAGGAGAGCGGGTATGAGAAGGTCCTCACGCTGGCGAGCAATGGCACCGTCACCGAGGGAAACTGGGACGACTTCTACAACCAGGTCGTCAACGAGGGCAACGATTGCAAGGTCCGTTTCGACGGCCGCGTGATCGCGCCGATTCATATCGAATATACCTCCTCCTCCGTCACCTTCGATTTCGCGCCCCTCCATGCCTACCACAATGGGTGGGATTCGTACGCCTACATCGACCTTCAGAAAGGCGTGCGCGCCGGGATCGGCGCCGCTTACCGGCGAGGGCACGACGACGTCGTCTGGATGAAGGATCGGGACCAGCACCCCGAGGCGGAATGGCATCCCTTCGATGTCGAGGTCTTCTGCAAGAGAGAGAACCCCTACCGCAAGGTCGCCAGCTTTGCCGCAGACGGAACCGCCACGATGGGGAGTTTCGATGCCGCCCGCGATCTCGCCGTCAACGGTGCCGCCTCCTGCAAGCTCCGTTACGACAATCGCCTCTCCCCGGCCCTTCACCTCGAATACGATACGGAGAACCTCTACTTCGACTTCGTCTCCCTGGCTGCCATCCACAACACCTGGGATGCCTATGCGTACATCAACGTCCGGAAGAACGTCCGGGCCGGGATCGGCGCCTCCTACCGGCGGGGGCATGACGACGTCGTCTGGATGAAGGACCGCGATCAGCACCCCGAGGCGGAATGGCACGCCATGGGGGTCGATCTCTTCTGCACCGAGGCCTACGACAAGGTCCTCTCCATCGATGCCAATGGGGAGGTCCTCGAGGGCTCCTGGGAAGACTTCCGCAACAGAGCCCTCTATGAAGGACGGGCCTGCAAGATCCGTTTCGATCAGCGGGTCGCCATCCCGAGCTACATCGAGTACGACGAGGGGGACGTCCGCTTCGACTTCCAGAACCTCTCGGCGTACCACAACGGATGGGAAGCCTTCGCCTACATCGACGTCGAGAAGGGGGTGCGCGCCGGGATCGGGGCGACCTACCGGCGGGGGCACGACGATGTCGTCTATCTGCCCACCTTCGAACAGCATCCCGAATCGGAGTGGCATGCCATGCCCCTCGATCTCTTCTGCGAGCCGGATATCGACGACACCTTCGGCGGATATCAGGGCAGCGGCGTCATCGCCTTCTCGGGGGCGATCTCCGGGAGCGGGTGGAGCCAGTTCCACGATCTCGTGGCCGGTCAGACCGCGGATTGCAAACTCCGCTTCGACGGACGGATCCTCCTCCCCGAGCTGATCGAGTTCTCCGATCTCTCCTTCCATTTCGACGCGGTCTCTCTCGTGGCGACCCACGACACCTGGGACAGCTATGCCCTCTTCCTCGTGGAGAAGGAGACACGTGCCGGGATCGGGAGTTGCTACCGGCGGGGACATGACAACATCGTCTGGATGAAGGACCGGGCGCAACACGACCACACCCCCTGGCCCGACGAGTTCGTGGCCAAGAGCGCCGATCTCCTCTGCCGCTGATCCCGTCCCCCGGATCGGCCTCCGATCGGGGTCGATCCCCTTCTCCGTTCCGTGCCCATCGAAAGGGGAGACATCATGCAGGTGACGATCGAAGAATTGCAAGAGACGGGGATCGGGGCCGAGGAAGCCCAACGGCTCCACCCCCGGATCGTGGAGATCATGAACGTTGCCGACGAAGGAGAACGGTGGATGCGGATGACGCGGGAAGTCCTCTCGCCAGCGCATCCCTTCCCTCTCCATCGACGCCTTCACGAGCGGGCCTTCGCAAAGCATCCACCCGAGGCAGGGCCGGCACCGGCCTGGTTCCCGGAACATCCGGAAGAGACGAACTTATGGCGCTTCATGCAGGAACTCGGCATGGAGGACTACCCTGAGTTCCACCGCTGGAGCACGGCAAACCGCGCCGAGTTCTGGAAGCGAACGATCGAGCGTCTGGGCATCCGCTTCGAGACCCCCTTCGATCGGGTGCTCGATCTCTCCCACGGTGCGGAGTACCCAGAGTGGCTCTGCAACGCCCGCTACAACATCGTGGCTTCCTGCTTTCAGGCCGACCCCGAAGGGGTGGCGATCGTGCATCAGCGGGAGGGAGGGGAGATTCACCGCGAATCGTATCGGCAACTCGAGGCGCTCACGCGAAGGGTGGCCCGCGGCGTGCTCGACCTCGGCTTCCAGCCCGGCGATGCGATCGCGATCGACATGCCGATGAATGCCGCGTCCGTGGCCATCTATCTCGGCATCGTGGCCGCCGGCTGCATCGTCGTCTCGATCGCGGACAGTTTCGCGCCGGAGGAGATCGCCGTGCGGCTGCGGATCTCGAAGGCGGCTGGAATTTTTACGCAGGACGTGATCCGGCGGGGGGGCAGGACGATCCCCCTCTTCGAGCGCGTGGTCCAGGCACAGGCGCCCCGCGCGATCGTCCTGGCCTCGGAAGGCGGGAAGCCCACCTGCACGCTGCGGGAGGGGGATCTCACCTGGGAGGCGTTCCTTCCGGACGAGGGACTCGAACGACCGATCCCCCGCAATCCCCACGATCACACGAACATCCTCTTCTCCTCGGGGACGACCGGGGAACCGAAGGCGATCCCCTGGACGCAGACGACCCCGATCAAGGCAGCGGCCGACGGTTTCTTCCACCACGACATCCAACCGGGTGACGTGGTGGCCTGGCCCACGAATCTCGGCTGGATGATGGGACCGTGGCTGATCTATGCGAGCCTCATCAACCGTGCCACGATCGCGCTCTTCGACGGCGCCCCCACCGGACGCCCCTTCGGCACCTTCGTGCAGGACGCGGGGGTGACGATGCTGGGACTCGTGCCGAGCCTCGTGCGCCAGTGGCGGGAAAGTGGCTGCATGGCCGGGCTCGACTGGGGCAGGATCAAGGCGTTCAGCTCCACGGGGGAGTGTTCCAATCCCGAGGAGATGCTCTACCTCATGTCCCTGGCCGGGTACCGACCGATCCTCGAGTATTGCGGCGGAACCGAGATCGGGGGCGGGTACATCACCGGGACGCTCCTCCAGCCCGCGGCCCCTGGAATGTGTACCACCCCCGCGCTGGGGATCGACTTCGTCATCCTCGACGAATCGGGGAAAGAGGCCGATTTTGGAGAGGTCTTCCTCCTCCCCCCCTCGATCGGACTCTCCACGGAACTCCTCAACCGCGACCACCACGAGGTGTACTATGCGGATACCCCGCGACACCCCGATCCTGCGGTCTCCCTTCCCCTGCGCCGGCATGGAGACCTGATCGAACGCCTCCCCGGTGGTTTCTTCCGCATCCATGGACGGGTCGATGACACGATGAACCTCGGGGGGATCAAGGTCAGTTCCGCAGAGATCGAAGCGGTTCTGAACGTCCTCCCCGAAGTCCACGAAACCGCTGCGATCGCCGTCCCTCCGCCGGGTGGAGGCCCCTCCCGCCTCGTCGTCTACGCCGTGGCCGCCGCCGAGACCTCCCCCGAGACCTTGCGGGGGGTGATGCAACGGGCGATCCACACCCACCTCAACCCCCTCTTCAAGATCCACGAGGTCGTCGTCGTCGATGCGCTCCCTCGAACCGCCTCGAACAAGGTGATGCGCCGGGTGCTGCGGCAGCGCTACCTCCACGAGGGGTGATGTGAAGCGGGCCTTCGTCGGCTGGACACTCCTCCTCCTCTGCTATGCCGGCTCGCGAGGATACGATCTTGGGCGCCTGCCCGTCTACAACGACGAAGCGATCTTCGTGCGCTTCACCGAACGGACGGCCCAGGGGGATCTCTTCGTCACCTATCCCGCCGATCCGAAGGACAAACCCCTCCTCTTCTGGATCTGTGCGTTGGCAACCCCCTGGTTCGAGGACCATCTCCTTCTCCTTCGTGCCTTCTCCGCACTTGCCGGGGGGATCACGCTCATCGGGATTTTTTTTGCGGCACGCAGGTATCTGGCGAGCCGGCAAGGGCCGTGGATCGCGGCGGGGCTCTACCTCATCCTGCCCTATGCGCTCTTCTACAACCGCCTCGGGCTCTATGAAAGCCTGGTTGCCGCCTTCGGCGTCTGGCTCCTCTTCCTGGGAGGAGCGTGTTTCACGGGAGCAAGAGGTTCCGTGGGGAAGATCGTGGGATTCGGGGCGCTCCTGGGTCTTTCCCTCCTGACGAAGAGCTACGCCTTCTTCTTCCTCCTCCTCCCCCCCGCCCTGATCCTCTGCCATGGAGGGTGGGGTGGGGTTGTGCCCGGTTTCCGCTATCATCTGCGGGGATTGTGCCTCTGCTATGCGATTGCGGCCCTCTTCCTCGTCGGAGGGTACCTCGTGCCGATGGGGTTGCAGACGGGTTCCTTCACCGGGGCGCTCGGCGGGGGATATTACCGGCAGCGGCTCTTCGATCTTTCTCCCCTCCTCGGAAACCTCCGGGATGTTGCAGAGATCTGGCGTGTTCTCTTCACCCCCTCGACCCTCTTGCTCTTTGCGGCATACCTCGTGGCCACCCTTCGGGGACGGGCACGGGGTGGGGTGCTTCTCCTCTTCGTCGCGGGTCCCACGCTCCTTTCGATTCTTCTGGGGCTGAGCGTAATGCCGCGTTATCTCTTCGTGACGGTTCCCTTCGTGGTGATCGCCGCCACGATCGGTCTCGAAGCCTTGTGGCGGTGGTGGAGCGAATCGAGATTACTGCGGGGGCTCCTCCTCCTTCTCCTCCTCTTGCCCCTGGGGGAGGATGCGCTTCTCCTCTTCCGATTCGAGGCGGCGCCCATGCCAGCGCAGATGCGTCTCCACTACATCGAGGGGTGGCCTTCCGGATACGGGGTGCGGGAGACGCTCGCCTTCCTCGACCAAGAGGGGGAGAAGAGAGACTTCGACCTCTTTACGACGCCGATCCTCGGGATCATGCACGATCCCGTGGCCAGCCGCTTCGATCGGGACCCACGGATCCGGGTTCATCTGGCACCTTGGTACCGAAAGCAGCCCCTCCTCCCACCCGTCCCAGGGGTTCGGGTCGCCGTCCCGCGAACCCCCCACCGTCCCCAGCCGCGGGAATGGATCGACTTCGACCGGATCGTGGCCGCCTATTTCGTCGAAGTAACGGGAAAATTTTCTCCAACGGCGTTCGAGCGGCTCAATCCTCAGGCAAAAGTCGTCTTCACCTTCGTCAAACCAGGGGGAAAAAGCGCAATCTTCGTCTATCGGCTTCGCTAGGCCCCGAGCGTTCGAATCGCCGGAACTTCCCTCGAAGCCACGTACCTAAGTCATCGCGGGTGCGGTAGCTTTCGCGCAGGAGGATGGCAGAGGGGGCGTTGGGGAGGTTCTGATCAGCCCTGCACCTTGACGTAGGTCAGGCGAAGATCGGTGAGGATGCGGGTGAGGATCTCCTCCTCTTCCTTCGAGAGGTTGCCCTTCGTCTTCTCCTCGAGGATCCCCAGGATGTCGATCGCACGACGTCCGCCTTGTCTGCCTGCCACGCCGCTCCACGCTCTGGATGTTCTGGTCGTACGTTGCCGCCTTCTTCAAGGAGGCCAGCAGGGCGTGGAGGACCTTGAGTTCGGAATTCATGTCTTTGCCCGCTGTAGCAGCCGCGTGTTGAACTCCTCGCACGCATCTTGGAGAGAAGGCGGCGCGGGCTCGCGAAGTCTTTGCTCCTCGCACATCTTCACCAACTTGGCGACGTGGGACCTGCACGCCCTTTGCCTCGGAAGCTTCTTCGGATACCTGTCCTCCTCGTTCACGTTGTTTCCGTCGAGGTAGGCAAACCAGGTCTCGATGCGCCAGGTCGGCACGAACACGGCCACCGCTTCGTCGGCTCTGCGGGGCTCGACGCCTTGTTTCCGACAAGCCTCGTCGAGGGCTCTCTTGCGCGCAGCCGGTCCGGACGTATCACCGTCGATCATGACCACCAGCATGCCCGAGGCAGATCGCCTGCGAAGTTGTTGGATCTCGCGAGGGAAGTTCTCCCGCGCAAACTGCTCTCCCGATCCGCTGCCGCCCGGGCTGATGATCACCCGCATCCACTTGCGATTCCATCCCCTCTTCTCCAGGAAGCGGCGAGCAAAGGCCGCATGCTGCCTGTCCTCGCACAGCAGGATCACATCGACGTGGTGACTCATTGCTCCCACCCCCGGGCCACGAGTTCAGAGAGCCTCAGCCCCCGATGCATATCCAGGTTCCGGACTCGAGTCGGCTTGATGGCCCCGGACGCTTCCCGTTGGAGTAGCACCCCCGCATCGGGACCGAGGTAGTCGATGAGTTCCGGATGGTGAGAGCAGAGGACTGCTTGCGGGAGGTCTTCTCCGCAGGCGTCCTCCAGGCTGAAGAGCCATGGTTGGAGTTCGCATATGGCGACGTAGTTGTCGGGCTCATCGAGGAACAGGGAGTAGCCCTGGCCAGCCGTGAGGTTCACCAACGCATAGAGCGCGATCAGCGCACGCTGGCCGTCCGATACCTCGTCGATTCCCAGATCGTAGCGGTGCTTGCCGTCATCGAAGAGAACCTTCATGGCCACGGTTTCCTGGCCGACAGGGGGCAGATTGATGGCCCTGAACCCGTGGATCACCTCCTGGAGACGTCGATTGAAGTCGGTGAGCAGGTCTTGCCGCGCCAACACCATGTGGTGGTACCACGACACGAAGTTGCCGGCGTCTCGCAGCAGGATCGGGTCACGGCTCGATGACTCGGCCGCGATCCCGGCCGGATAGAGACTACAGATGATGATCCTGCGGACGTGCTCGACAAACCTGATCAGGCGGTGGTTGGTGTCGCCGTAGGCGGGGACGCGGGCCAAGGCCGACTCGGACCAGTCCGCAGCGTAGCGGGGACCTTTGGAGTGATCGTCCCGATAGAGCTGAACGGTGCCTTTCTGGAAGGAGAAGAGGGGACCGTCTTGGCTCTGGAGTTCTTCCCTGGTGACCCGAGCGCGCCGGTTTTTTCCATCGTGTTCGATCTCCAGGCGATAGGTCAGCTCATCATCCTCGACGGCGACAACCAACTCGATGACCTGTACTTCCCTGGACTGCCAGCGTGTCAGCGACGAGGGGGGAAACACATCCCGATCCGTGACCTTCGCCACACCGCCGAGAAGCTGCCGCACTGCGTAGATGACCTCCAACACCGAAGACTTTCCGACCCCGTTGGAACCCAGGAGCAACGACAACTCGTCGAGTTGCAGGTCGAAGTTGACCAGGCACTTGTAGTTGTCCACGTAGATCCGCTTGATCATACGCTCATCTCCTTCACGTGGCGCGCCGCCTGCTTTTCGGCAAGGGTCGGGGGACGTCGATGCGCGTTCCCTCTGGGTATCCGTCCTGCGAGCCCGGATGGTACCGACATGAACCTCCCGCATGCCGTCACCCTTGTCGTCACGGGCAAATAACCTTACTCTCTATCGGCTCCGCCAGGAGATGAGCGTCCGATTCAGCCCTGCACCTTGACGTAGGTCAGGCGAAGATCGGTGAGGATGCGGGTGAGGATCTCCTCCTCTTCCTTCGAGAGGTTGCCCTTCGTCTTCTCCTCGAGGATCCCCAGGATGTCGATCGTCTGCTTGGCCTGCGGGAGGTTGACCTCCCGTTTCCCACTCTGGGGATCGGGGAGAATGCCGAGGTGGAAGAGGGCCGCGCTCTGAAGGGAAAGGAGGAAGGTGGGAAAATCGATTTCGGGGAGGGGGCCTTCCTCCTGAGGGGGGCGTTGCGCCCCTTCCTCCCCCTCCTTCTTACGGCCACCGAAGAGGCGTTCCTTCCAGCTCTTGCGCCCGGGCGTTTCTCCTTCCTGTGGTTCCTGTCGGGCGCCTCCACCGGTAGCGGTGCTTTCCTCGCCCCTTCCTTCCGGCGATCGAGGTGTTTGAGGGGGCGCCTTGCGCATCGTCTCTTCCTGCGCCGTTCCTTGCCCCTCGGAGGGGGCATCGGGGGTGCTCTCTCCTCTCGGGGTGCCGTCTGGATTGAAGCGTCGTCGGTCCTGGATCTTGAACCCGCTCTCCTTCTCCTCTTCGTTCATCTTTCCTCTCCCATGCCTCGTGGGTTCCCATCTCCCCTTCTGCCCGCCGATGCCTTCCTCCCGGCTCGGAGAGCAACCATGCGGGGTTCCCCCCTTACTTGGAGACCTTGACCTTGGCGGGCCGCAGGAGCTTGTCGTTGAAGAGGTAACCGGCCTGGTATTCCTCCACGATCCGGTTGGGGGGGACACCTTCGACCTTCTCCGAGAAGAGGGCTTCGTGGAGCCGGGGGTCGAACTCGGCCCCCACGCTTTCGATCCGCCGAACCCCATGGTTTTCGAGGAGATCCTTGAACTGCTTCTCGATGAGGAGCAAGCCGTTGCGGATCGATTCGATCCGCTGGTGCTCCGCATCCTCGAGGGACTTGAGCGCGTTCTCGAAGTTGTCGAGCACCTTGAGGAACTCGAGGATCATCAGTTCCTTCCCCTTGTCCACCGCGTAGGCGGACTCCCGGGCGGAACGGCGCTTGTAGTTCTCGAATTCCGCGCTGAGCCGTTGGAGGTGGTTGACGTAGTCCTGTTCGATCTTCTCCTTCTCCTCGATCGTCTTTTCGAGTTGTGCGATCCGCTCCTGGATCTGGGCGCGGTCGTCGAGGAGGTTCGTGTCGGATCGTTCTTCCCCCTGCGAGGGCGTTCTCGGTCCTTCCTCCGGTGGGTCGAGGCCTGGCCCGGAGGGAGCGGTTTCCCGACCGGCCGTTTGCTTCTCGGCCGACGGGCGTTTTTCGAGAAGGGGTGGATGCTTCTCTTCCTGTTCGATTTCGGCCATGCGTCGTCTTTCCTCATCCGGAGGAGAGGGGATCCATTCGGAAGGATCCCCTCCCTCGGCGCGAAGGATCGTCTCGATCGTGGATGGTTACTTCTCCTCGGTGAACTCCGCGTCGATCACGTCATCGTCGGAGCCCGGCTTCGGGCCGCCGGCGTTCGGACCTGTGCTTCCGGTGGCGCCTGCTCCCGCGCCGGGGCCACCTCCGGGGGCGGCACCGGTGTTCTTGTAGAGGACCTCGGCCATCCGGTGGGAGGCTTTCTCCACGAACTCGAGGGTCTGTTTGATCTCGGAGATATTGCCCGACTCGAGGGCCTTCTTCGCGTTGGCGATCGCGTCCTCGACGCCGCGGCGTTCGTCCTCCGGCAACTTGTCGCGGTTTTCGTTGAGGATCTTCTCCACCTGGTAGATCTCGGTGTCGGCACGGTTCTTGAGGTCGATCTCCTCACGCTTCTTGCGATCCTCCTCGGCATGGCGCTCCGCATCCTTGACCATCTTTTCGATCTCCTCGTCGGTGAGCCCACTCGAGGCTTCGATGCGGATCTTCTGTTCCTTTCCGGTGCCGAGGTCCTTGGCGGAGACATGGACGACGCCGTTGGCATCGATGTCGAAGCTCACCTCGATCTGAGGGACACCGCGCGGAGCGGGGGGGATGCCATCGAGGATGAAGCGACCGAGCGTCCGGTTGTCGTTGGCCATCTCCCGCTCCCCCTGGAGGACGCGGATCTCGACCGAGGGCTGGTTGTCCGCCGCGGTCGAGAAGATCTGGCTCTTGTGCGTCGGGATCGTGGTGTTGCGTTCGATCAGCTTCGTCATGACGCCGCCGAGCGTCTCGATCCCGAGCGAGAGGGGAGTGACATCGAGGAGGAGCACGTCCTTGACCTCACCGGCGAGCACGCCCCCCTGGATCGCCGCACCGACCGCCACGACCTCGTCGGGATTCACCCCCTTGTGCGGTTCCTTCTTGAAGAGCTGGCGCACGAGTTCCTGGACCTTGGGCACCCGCGTGGAGCCGCCGACGAGCACGACCTCATCGATGTCGTCGGGCGTGAGCTTCGCATCGGCCAGCGCTTGCTTGCACGGTTCGACCGTCTTCTCGATCAGATCCTCGACGAGCTGCTCGAACTTGGAGCGGGCCAGTTTCACGTGAAGATGCTTCGGGCCCGATGCATCCGCCGTGAGGAAGGGGAGGTTGATCTCGGTCTCCTTGACGGTGGAGAGTTCGATCTTGGCCTTCTCGGCAGCCTCCTTGAGGCGCTGGAGCGCCATCCGGTCGTTGGAGAGGTCGATCCCCTGCTCCCGCTTGAACTCCGCGATCAGCCAGTCGATGATCCGCTGATCGAAGTCGTCGCCGCCAAGATGGGTGTCGCCGTTGGTGGCCTTCACCTCGACCACGTTGTCCCCGACCTCGAGGATCGAGACGTCGAAGGTTCCTCCCCCGAAATCGTAGACGACGATCTTCTCTTCCTTCTTCTTGTCGAGTCCATAGGCGAGCGCCGCGGCCGTGGGCTCGTTGATGATCCGTCGGACGTTGAGCCCCGCGATCTTACCCGCGTCCTGGGTGGCCTTGCGCTGGTCGTCGTTGAAGTAGGCGGGGACCGTGATCACCGCTTCGGTGACCTCCTCGCCGAGATAGTCCTCGGCGGCCTTCTTGAGCTTCTGCAAGATCATCGCGGAGATCTCGGGGGGGGAGTACTCCTTGTTCTGGACCACGATCCTGGCATCGCCGTTCTTCCCCGCGACCACCTTGTAGGGAACCTGTTTGATCTCTCCCTCGACCTCATGGAAGCGGCGGCCCATGAACCGCTTGACCGAAAAAATCGTATTCTCCGGATTCGTGACGGCCTGTCGTTTCGCGATCGTGCCGACGAGGCGCTCCCCATCCTGCGTGAAGGCGACGACCGATGGGGTCGTTCGTCCCCCCTCTTCGTTCGGGATCACCTTCGCCTCCTGCCCCTCCATGACGGCCACGACCGAGTTCGTCGTTCCGAGGTCGATGCCGATGATCTTCTTGCTCTTGCCCATCTCCTGATACTCCTTCGTAGAAACTATATGTCTGATTTTGACAAACGGGAGTGTGAATGCCTCGCTGAATTCCCCTTCGGGGCGTTCGAGAAATTCCGATCGTTTCCGGGCTTCCCCTTCTGGGCAGAAAGATAAGCATCCCTGCGTGCCTTGTCAAGTGCGCTTTCTGTGTTACAATGGGCCGGCGTTCGGCTTGAGGGGAGACGGCACCATGCGTATCGAGTTCAATCCGAAGAATCCGAAGGCTTTCATGCTCAACGCCTTCCTGCAGGCGCACCTCGACCCCGAGCGGGTGGAGCCCGATCTCGTCCTCGTGCTGGGGGGGGACGGGTTCATGCTCCACGTCGTGCGCCGCCTCCAGGCGGAAAACCCGGTCTTTCTCGGCCTCAATTGCGGCAATCTCGGCTTCATGCTCAACGAGATTCCCCCCCAGGTCGAGGCGCTCATTCCGATCATCACGGAGCGGAAGTACCACGTCCTGGAGGTGCCGCGAATCCATCTCGAAGCGGTCGATCGGGAGGGGCGGGTCCACGAAGCCGATGCGATGAACGACATCTATCTCGAGCGGATGACGGGACAGAGCGCCCACCTCGAACTCGCGATCGATGGGCTCACGGTCGTCGATTGCATCGTCTGCGACGGTCTCATCCTCGCCACAGCCCTTGGCTCCACCTCCTACAACTTCTCGGCGGGGGGGGCGATCTGCCACCCGACCCTCCCCGTGCTCAACATCACGCCGATCTGTCCCCATTCCCCCCGTCTCACCCCGATGGTCTTCCCCCTCCAGACCATCGTGCGGATCGATGCGCGAGATCACGAGAAACGGAAGGTTCGCGCGGTCAACGATGGGGTCGATATCGACGACGTCGTCCAGATTACGGTGCAGGCAGCCCGGCAGAACGTGAAGCTCGCCTTCTTCCAGAAGAACGACTTTACCGGCAGGCTCTTCTCGAAACTCCTCAAGACCCGATGAATTCCCGAGCGGGGGGGATGGGTGAAGTCCCGCCGCGGGCGGAGACGGTGGGATCAGACGATCTCGAAAGCCACGACAGGGGGGAGAAGATGCATGCACTCCTCCGGTAAGGAGGTGGCGGGACCAGGGTGAGAGGGGGGAAGGGAGAGCGAGCCGCCCCAGATCCCGGATCAGCGAGGAGAGGTATCGATCCCACGGATGATGCAGCTGAGGGGTTCCATCAACTCGTCGGGAACGAGGCCGCTGTCGGCGAGGATCTGAACGATCTCCTCCGGAAAATCGGCCACGATGTTGATGAGCGCCGGAACCATCGGGATGACCGCATCGATGAGGATCGGGGTGAGATCCGCCTTGATCGCGTTCTCCTCCTCGATCGTCGGCACCTGCGGGGAAGGGGGCTGGCGCAGATAGATCTCGAGCTGCACGAGGAGGATCGTGCCGGTGCTGTTGAGGATCACGACGAGGTCCTGGGTGTGATCCTTCTGGAGCTGCTTGAGGAGGTCATCGACGTTGGCCAGGAGCGCGCACGTCTCCTCCGGGAAGATCTGATCGCAGACGGGGATGATCTTCTCGAGCACGCCGGAGAGGGAAGTGAGCGTCTCGTCGAGATTCTCCGCCGTCGTGTTCTGCAACGCCTCGGCCTGCTTCTTCCAGAGGACCTGCGCCGCGGGATTCGCCCGAAGGAAATCGACGATGAGGCGCGTCTGCTGGATGCTCTCCTGCGTCGCGACGATCGCGCTCCCCAGGAGGTCGGAGAGGAGGAAGAGCGATTCCCGGGGGAAGTTGGGGTCGGGATTCGTGAAGAAGGAGGCGATGTCGAAGGTGACACAGCCCGCCGGAATATCGACGACATAGGGGAGGTGGAGCAGATCGGCGATCAGACGGTTCGTGGCGGCCAGATCGAAGGGGAGATCGCTCTCGAAGACGGAACGCATCGCATCCCAGTAGATCGTCACCCCCGTCACATCGGTCGTTCCCGCCTCGATGCCGGTCAGATCGAAACGCCCCGTGTTCGGCCCCTGGAAGTTCTCCCCCACGTTCCAGACGCCGTCCTGGTTCGCATCGACGTAGCCGACGACCTCCCCCGTCTGCTTGTGCGTCTCCCCCTCGATCGACTCGAGCGCAGAGAGGAGCGCGTTGTAGGCCCGCGCAAAGGAACTCTTCGCGCGCAAGACGAGATCGGTTCCCGTCATCCCTTCAGAATTCGGCAGGGAATCGTCGATCGTGAAGAAGAGGGGACAGATTCCATCGGGATACCGCTCGCAACGGGAAGCCGGGGGGCGACAGGCCGGATCGGTCAGCAGCGCGTCGAGATTGGACGCAATGAACGTCATCAGCTCGAGCTGCGTTGGATTCTCGGGAAACTCGAGGTCGAGACACCCGAGGTTGAAGTCGAGGAAGAGCGCAAGATTCACGTCCGCCAGCGCCCGGGCGATGTGGGCGAAACCCTCGATGAAGAGCGCCTCCCCGAGATCGAAACGGCCGCTGATCTCCAGGAGCGTATGGTCCAGGAGCGACAGGACGAGCCGCTGCGGGGGATCGGCCTGCCCATCGAGCACGAACTCCGGATTCTCCAGCGTCTTGAGTTCGTTGACGAGATCGATCATCTCCCCCGCCCGCTCGAAGACGAAGAACTGAAGGAGGCCGCTGGTGAAATCCTCCACGGGGAAGGTCGAGAGGTCGGCCACCTCGGCGGTGGGGGAAGCAAAGGTCTCTCCCGTGAGATCGAGTGTGACCGTGAGGAGATTGAACGTCTCCTGGATCATGGCAAGGAGCTGCCCGTAGATCGCAGTTGGATCGTCGGGACGGATCTGTCGGGCCGCCTCGAAGGCATCCCGGGCCGCCGCGCCGTTGTCCTGCGATAGATCCTGCTTCCCTTGCGCAATCCATTCGTTGAAGCCAGGGTTGTCGTCGCTGCATCCTCCGAACGCCAGGAGGAGAAGGATCACGGCGGGGAGAGTGAGACTTTTGCGCATCATGACGAAACTCCTTCAAAAGACCAGACGCCCTGTCGCAGGGCGGGGAGAGCGGCTACCACTGGAAGGAAAACCCGACGTTCATCAGGTCCATCGCGTAGGTGTACTTCCCGTTGTTGACCGAGGGGGAGACTTCCGGGTCGAAGTCGTTGCCGAGCTTCTTGACGACGCCGTTTTCCACGATCCGGTCCTCGTAGAAGAGATGGGCGTAGGAGAAGTCGAACTTCACGCCTCCCCACGATCTCGAGAATCCCAGCGTGAGCGCGGTCTTGTTCCCATCGTAGAGAAAGGGATTGAAGGTCTCATCGGGGATGGCGCTCTCGTCGTAGTAGAAGCCTCCACGCAACTGCCAGGCGGCGCGGGTGTACTCGAAGCCTGCGCCGAAGGTCCACGCCTGCCCGGCATTCACGGGAATCGCCTGGTCGTCGAAGTAGCCGAGGGGATTGTCCCCGAGGAGCTTGCCCGTCTCGAGGTCGATGTCGAAGGACTCAAAGGCGCTCCAGTCGGAATAGACGACGTTGAACTCCATCTCGAGGTAGTCGGTGAACGCATAGCTGATTCCCGTTCGGACGATCCAGGGGAGGCTGGCCCGGATCGTGACATCGTCGGTCGCTTCGCTCTGGCCGAGCTGAGCCGCGAAGACGTCGGGGAAGAGCGCGGTCAGCGTTCCCTTCATATTCTCGTCGAAGCCGTTGTAGAGACTCGCGCCGATGGTGAGGTGCTCGACGATATCCCAGCTCACACCGATCCCTGCCGTGAAATTCGCCAGGTCATAGACCTCGATCTCGGAAATGACGTCCGTTTCGGGATTTTCCACGTTGACCCCATCGGATCCCGGGACCGGGGGGGGAGCAGCGGCCTTGAGCTTGAAGAATCCCCCCATCGAGTTGCCCACGTTGATCCCGAGGCGAAGGCTGTCCGTCACGTTCCACCCCACTCCGAGGACGGTCCAGAGTCCGAAGAGTTCCGCCTCGATCACCGTGTAGCGCTGCGCGCCGTCCTCCGGAAACTTGATCTTCGGGGCGGAGGGCGTATAGACGCCGAGCGCCACGGTCCACCGCTTCATCGGCCCGCTCGGGGGGGAGTAGGAAAGCCCGAGGGCCGGCACGTAGTAGGGGGACGAGGCGGCGGTCGTCCGCGCAAAGTCGATGTCGTCGGTCGTGGCCCGGTCGAAGGTGAAATCGGAGGCGACGACGAAACCGAGATCCACCATTGCGTTCCACCCATCGAGGTTGGCCAGCCCCGCCGGGTTGAACCAGAAAGCGGAGAGATCGTCCGGATCCGCAGCGAACGCCGTACCCCGTCCCAAGGCGCGTGCCCCCGTCTCCGGCAGGTAGATGCCGTTGGCTGCCGTGGTCTGCACGCTCGTCAGGCTCGTGGCCGAAGCAAGCAAGATCGTCAACAGGAATACTTTTCGATTCATGAACATTCTCCTCCACGGGCGATGGAAGCGCAATTCTAACATAGCTCTTCGTGAGAGTCAAAGGGGAATCGGGCATGGGCATGGGGCAGGGCGATCGTATCGAGATCGACTCGACTTGATTTGGGCGATCCGGCATGATCCAACCAGACTCGCCGAGACTCGGTTCTCACCGGAAGATGCGATCGCCCTGAACTCTACCCTTGCCTTTTGGCGGGAAAGAGGCTATGCCTGAGATGATCGTGGACCCAATGGTCGGCGATTCGACCTTGGAGAAGGGATGATCCCAGGTATTCTTCTCTTGACATGGTTTCTTTCCGTTTCGGGAGGCGTTTTGGCACACGAACTCGATATCGAGCGTTTCCAGTTGGACAATGGGCTCACCCTCCTCACGCTCGAGGAGCACGATCTGCCGGTGGTGAGTCTCTACGTCTTCTACCGTGCGGGTTCCCGCAACGAGCGTCCCGGGATCACCGGAATCTCGCACCTGTTCGAACATATGATGTTCAACGGGTCGAAGAAGTATCCCCCCCATGCCTTCGACCGGATCCTCGAGGAGAACGGGGGGGCTTCCAACGGGTACACCACCGAGGATTTCACGGCCTATCTCGAGGATTTCCCCAAGGGGGCGCTCGATCTCATCCTCGACATGGAGGCGGACCGGATGGCGAACCTGTCGATCACCCCGGAGAATCTCGAACAGGAGCGGGGGATCGTCAAGGAGGAGCGGCGGCTGCGCACGGACAACTCGGTCGTGGGGAAGATGTACGAGGAACTCAACGCGGCAGCCTACAAAGCCCACCCCTACCGCTGGCCGGTGGTCGGCTGGATGGCCGACCTCGACGCGATCACCCTCGCCGACACGGAAGCCTACTTCCGCACCTACTATGCCCCGAACAACGCCGTGCTCGTCATCGTGGGCGACTTCGACACGAAGGCGGTACGGGAGAAGGTCGTGGAGAAGTTCGGTTCGATTCCTGCGCAGGCACCACCCCCACCCGTCGTGAACGCCGAAGAACCTCAGCGCGGTGAGAAGCGGATCTTCTTCCACAAGAAGGCGCAACTCCCCGCCTTCATGGTCGGCTACCACCTCCCCGCGGGGAAGGACCCCGACTTCCCCGCCCTCGAACTCCTCGGCACGATCCTCTCCCACGGCGAGAGTTCCCGAATCTACCGGAAACTGATCTACGAGACGGAGATCGCGGTGGAAGCCTCGATCGAGGTCCGCGCCCAGAAAGACCCCGGCCTCCTCGTCGGATATGTCCAACTCAAGCCGGGAAGATCGGTCGAAGAGGGAGAGAAAGCGCTCGACGAAGTGATCGAGGAGGTCCGGCGAAGGGGCGTCACCGAGCGGGAACTGGCCAAGGCGAAGAATCAGATGAAGGCCGCCTTCGTCCGCGCCCTCAAGACGAACAGCGGTAAGGCGGACATGATCGGTTTCTTCGAGATGGTCTACGACGACTACCGGGAGATCTTCAAGACGATGGCGCGCTACGATGCGGTGACCCTCGCCGATATCCGGCGTGTGGCCGAACGGTGGCTCACGCCGCTGGGTCGAACCGTGCTCGTCCTCGTTCCGGAAGATCCCCCTCCCCCTCCGGCGGGGGACCGATGATTCCGCTCCGCCTGCCCGCCCCCCTCGTGGGGCTGCCAACGCCTTCAACCGCGGTTTTCCAACTTCCCAAGGAGCATCAGGTGAAACTTGCCAACGGACTCAGCTTGCATCATCTCTCCTACCGGGCCCTCCCCCTCGTCGAGGTCGAGCTGGTGATTCCGGGGGGGAGCCGCTACGACCCACCGGGCAAGGAGGGGGTGGCCAATCTTGCCGCAAAGGTGCTGACGAAGGGGACGAAGCGGCGCAACGCCACCGAAATCTCCGAGACGATCGACTTTCTGGGGGCGAATCTCGAGGTCGCGGCGGGGCACGATTTCATCACGGTGAGCGCGGAATTCCTCGCCCAGGATCTCGACACGATGCTCCCTCTCCTCGCCGAGATCGTGACGCAGCCGGCCTTCCCCCCCGAGGAGGTCGGCCGTGCCTGCCGGCAGGTCGAAGCGCAGATCGAACAGATCCGTGACGAACCGGAGCGTCTCATCCAACACCATTTCACCCGCCTCCTCTTCGGGGAGCATCCGTACGGCCGGCCGGTCCTGGGGTGGGCGGAGAGCGTCTGTACGATCACCCGGGAGGACCTCGAGGCATTCCACCGGGCGACCTTCCGTCCCAACGACGCGATCCTGGTGATCGTCGGGGATCTCGACGCGGCGACGGCACAGGCGAAGGTCGGCGAATGCTTCGGTGCCTGGCGGGGCGAGGGAGAAGCACCTCCCCTCCCGGCGTTCCCCCCCCCCGCGCCCCTTTCTGGCCGACAGATCCACCTGATCGACAAACCGGATGCCACGCAGACGCAGATCCTGATCGGCAATCTCGGCGTCTCCCGGAACGATCCCGACGATTTTCCCCTTCTCGTGGCCAACAGCCTCTTCGGGGGTGCCTTCACCTCTCGCCTCAACCGGACGATCCGCGTCGAGCGCAGCCTCTCCTACGGGGCATGGAGTTCCTTCCAGTTCCGAAAGGAACGAGGAGCGTTCCTCGTGGGTACCTACACGAAGACGGAGACGACCCGCGAAACGCTCGAGGTCGTGCTCGAGGAATTGACCCGGTTGCATCGGGAGGGGGTGACCGACGCGGAGGTGCGCCGGGCCAAGAGCTATCTCGCAGGGCAGTTCCCCTTGAAGATCGAACCCCCGGAAGCCCGGGCCTACCAGCTTGCGATGATCCACTTCTTCGGTCTCCCCGAGGACTACATGGAGACCTACCCGGCACGCATCGAGGCCGTTTCGCCGGCGGACGTCGAACGGGTCATCCATCGGCATTTCCCCCTCGACGATCTCCTCATCGTGCTCCTGGGCAAAGCAGACGAGATCGAGGCAGGGGTACGCGATTTCGGTGAAGTGAAACGACGAGGCCTCCTCGACCACTGAGGGCCCTCCCCCGAGAAGAAACCGGATCTCCAGACCGAAAGCCAGTCGGCCTGCAAAACCGGCTCGAAACCGATGCCACGAGAAACGATGCTTCGCGAACGGATCGTACAGACGAATGCCAGCCATCGGGAGGTGACGATGACCCCGATCCTTCGGGAACTCTATGAGACGCCCCACTCTCGACGAACCTTCCTGCGTCGCACCCTGCTCGGCTCCGTGGCACTCTCCCTCGCCCCGCTGATTCCGGAAAGGGCGGCGGCCACGCTCGCGCAGCGCGACGAAAGCGGTTTCTTCACGCCGCAGGAGGCCACGGTCCTTGCCGGAATCGCGCGCGCCTTCATCCCCTCCGACACGGAAGGGATCCCCGATCCCGTCGAGCTGGGCGTGGTGGAACGGATCGGAGGGCTTCTTTCGCGGGCGCACCCGGCGAACCAGGACCAGTTCCGACTGCTCCTCCACCTCTTCGAGCGTCTCCCCCTTCTCTTTGCCGGAACCTTCACCCCCTTCTCCGCAATGCCGGCGGTCCAGCAGCGGGCCTACCTCGCCGGGTGGGGGGAAAGCCGCCTCGCATTCCGGCGCATGGCCTTCCAGGCACTCAAGAACCTCGTGATGCTCACCTACTACAGTCGCGACGAGGTCTGGACATCGATCGGATACGACGGCCCCTGGGTCTGAGCGCCTCGGACGACCCAGACCTTGATCCCCATCGAGAATTTCGCTAGACTCTTCCCCTGCGCGACCCGAAACGATACCGCTTCATCACCAACCGAGGAACCGACGATGTTTCGAGGTTTCTGGCATCAGCCGAACCGTGCCTACCGGAACATGCAGATCGTGCTGGGGTTGCTTGCGATTCACTACTTCATCCCTGCGCTCATCTACTTCTTTGCTCCGCAGATCGCGGTGGATCAGTTCAAGAGGATGGGAGAGATCGTGGGCGCCTCGTATCCGTTCTCCGAAGAGAGCCATCTCTGGCGGGTGCTCGCTGCGGGCAACGTCTTTACACTCGGCTTCCTCTGTCTCCTGATGCAGCTCGACATCCGGCGTTTCTATCCGGTGCTCCCCGTCTTCGTCGTACTCAAGGGGTTCAGTTCCCTCGGTTATCTCTACGTCTTTCTCTTCACGCTGCGTTATCCGGTCTTTTTCGGAGTATTCCTCTGGGATGGGTGCAACGTTCTGCTCGTCTGGCACTTCGCCCGCAAGGCATACCACACGCTCGTGGCAGGGGAAAACGAGACGAATCTCGTTCCTCCCCTCTTCTTCCGGGAGATGTCATGAAGTTCTTTTCCTTCGAACGGCGGTGGCTGCTCGGAATCTTCGAGACGATCCTGCCAGGCGAAACGAACGATCGACTGGAGATCGGGGCCCGTGATCTTCCGATGGCGGCATTCCTCGACGACTTCCTTGCGCACGCGCCCTGGCGGATGCGCGCGGGGCTTCGCGTGGCATTGTGGGTCGTGCAGTTCTCCCCCCTCTTCCTCCTCGGTCGCCTCTCCCCCTTCACGCGGCTCTCCCTCGAAGAGGGGGAGCGTTGCCTGACCCGACTCGGTGAGAACCGCTCCTATCTCCTCCGGGAACTCCCCCTTCTCCTCAAGATGGTCGCCTGCATGGGGTTTTGCGGACATCCCGAGGTTCAGCGGCGAATCGGCATCCCCCTCTCCGAAGGGGAAGAGGCCCCCGCATGGGCAAAAACAGGCGCACGAAGCCGGTAGCAGAACGATCCCCCCTGCGTCGGATGAGGCTCATGGAACCCCTTCCAAACCCACCCCTACGGGTTTCCCTCCTCCTGAGGAAGGGCAATGGAAGAGCCCTTCCCAGGAATCCGAAAGCCGCCGTCGCACCTTGACAAAGGACCGCTTTTTGTGTAGAAACGGTTCGACTCGACGGGGGGCCGGCCAACCGGAGGGCCTCCGGCCGGGGCTAGCGGGGCCAACAAGAGCCGACCGGGGCTGAGCGGGGCCAACAAGGGCCGACAGGGGGATCCGTGCGCAGACGAAGAGGGACTCCCCTCACCACGCTTCGATGATCGCGGCGGTCGGTTCCGAGCCGAGCTGTGAGGAACACCGGATGGAGAAGGTACGGCAGATCAAGCCCGCGTGGTTGACGATCCGTCCGCCGGGAGGCGGGCATTACCACGAACTGAAGCGCCGGATGCGCCGGATGGGGCTTGCCACCGTCTGCGAGGAGGCCCGTTGCCCCAACGTCGCCGAGTGCTGGGGCGCCGGAACCGCCACCTTCATGCTCATGGGAGAGATCTGCACGCGGGGATGCCGCTTCTGCGCGGTCACGACCCGAAAGCGTGGAGAGACGCTCGACCCGATGGAGCCGTGGAAGATCACGCAGGCCGTGCGGGAGATGGGCCTCGACTACGTCGTCCTCACCTCGGTCGATCGGGACGATCTCGAAGATGGCGGCGCCGGTCACTTCGCCCGGACGATCGAGCTTTTGCGCTACCGATGCCCGGATGTCCTCGTCGAGGTCCTGATTCCCGATTTCCAGGGGGACGAAGGTGCGCTCGATCGGATCGTCGAAGCCGCGCCCGCCGTCATCGCTCACAATCTCGAGACGACCGCTTCGCTCACCCCAAAGGTCCGGGACCCCCGATGCACCTACGAACAGTCCCTCCAGGTCCTGGCCTGGGTGAAGCGCAGGGAGCCCCGGATCCTCACGAAATCTTCCCTGATGCTCGGCCTGGGGGAGGGAGAGGAAGAGGTCGTCCAGGCGATGCGGGACCTGCGCGCGGCCGATGTCGATATTCTCACGCTGGGACAATACCTGCGCCCTACGCCCCGGCACCTTCCCGTGGCGGAGTACCTTCCCCCCGAACGATTCGAGCACTACCGTGCGATCGGAGAAGCGCTCGGTTTCCGTTTCGTGGCCGCTGGACCGCTCGTGCGAAGTTCCTACAAGGCGGGGGAGTTCTTCGTGAAGGGGATCCTCGAGCGAGAGAGCGCCCAACGAACCTGAAGCCGGTGGAGCCAACCGGAGAAAGGGAGGAGCAAAGTGGCGATACAGGAACTCGATACGGTACGTGGAGAGAAGTTCTCGCTGATCGATGAGGAGGGCAACGTCCGCGCCGGCATGGAATCCCTCCTCCCCGACCTCACGCCCGAGGAGGAGACGCGGCTCTACCGGCATATGGTGTTCTGCCGGATCCTCGACCAGCGGATGCTCACCCTCCAACGCCAGGGGCGACTCAGCTTCTACCTCACCTCGACCGGGGAGGAGGCCACCTATACCGGCAGTGCCTTCGCGCTGCGCGATTCCGACTGGATCATCCCCTGCTACCGGGAAGCCGGAGCCGCACTCCTGCGAGGCTATTCCCTGCGCAAGTTCATCAGCCAGTCCTTCGGCAACAGGGAAGACACGATCCAGGGGCGGCAGATGCCGATCCACATCTCCGCCCGGGAGGTGAACGTCGGCTCGGTGTCGAGCCCGGTGGGGACCCAGATCCCGCAGGCCACCGGCGTGGCATGGGCCGCAAAGCTCAAGGGGGACGATACCGTCGCCCTCGTCTACTTCGGCGACGGCGCCACCTCCGAAGGGGACTTCCACGTCGGCCTCAACTTCGCCGGCGTCTTCAAAACCCCCGTGATCTTCTTCTGCCGAAACAACGGCTACGCGATCTCGGTCCCCACGAAGCGGCAGACCGCCTCGAAGACGATCGCACAGAAGGCCGTCGCCTACGGCATCGAGGGGGTCACCGTCGATGGCAATGACCTCCTCGCCGTGATCCAGAAGACGCGGGAAGCGGCAGATCGCGCCCGCAGCGGGGGGGGCGCCACCCTGATCGAAGCGGCCACCTACCGCCTCGGCGCCCACTCCTCCTCCGACGACCCCAGCGTCTATCGCGATCCCGAAGAGGCCAAGGCGTGGGAAGGGAAGGATCCGATCCGCCGCTTCCGGCGCTACCTCGAAAAGAAGGGCCTCTGGAACGATTCCCTCGAAACGGAACACGCCGAACGATGCACCCGGGAGATCCTCGACACGATCGCAGAGGTGGAGAAGATCCCAGAACCGGAACTCGCTTCCCTCTTCCGCGACGTCTACCACGATCTCCCCTGGCACCTTCGCGAACAGCAGGAAGAACTCTTGAACCACCGGAAAGCGCAGCAGTAGCGGGAGGAGAGGACGAGATGCCCACGATGAACATCATTCAGGCCGTCAACGATGCGCTCCGCCTCGAAATGCGACGCGACCCCAACGTCGTCGTGATGGGTGAGGATGTCGGCAAATTCGGCGGTGTCTTCCGCGCAACGTCCGGCCTCCAGGAGGAGTTCGGAGAGGATCGCGTCATCGACACCCCTCTGGCGGAGGGGGGGATCATCGGAACCGCGATCGGAATGGCGATCTACGGACTACGCCCCGTCCCCGAGATCCAGTTCGCCGACTTCATCTACCCCGCCTTCGACCAGATCGTCAACGAACTGGCCAAGTTCCGTTACCGCTCCGGCGGACAGTACACCGCGCCGATGGTGATCCGCACCCCCTACGGCGGGGGGATCCGGGGGGGACACTACCACTCCCAGAGTCCGGAGGCCTACTTCATCCACACGCCCGGCCTCAAGGTCGTCATCCCCTCCAATCCCTACGATGCCAAGGGGCTGCTCATCTCCGCGATCCGGGACGAAGACCCCGTGATCTTCATGGAGCCCAAGCGGGTCTACCGCGCCGCGCGGGGTGAGGTCCCCGAAGGGGAATACACCCTTCCCCTCGGAAAGGCCGCCGTCCCCCGAACGGGGAAGGATATCACCCTGATCGC
This sequence comes from uncultured bacterium, assembly GCA_964616915.1. Taxonomy (GTDB): domain Bacteria; phylum Myxococcota_A; class CAZTSL01; order CAZTSL01; family CAZTSL01; genus CAZTSL01. Next base: position 39,115 of record CAZTSL010000005.1, on the reverse strand, counting down.
CTACGGCGCCATGCTCCACACCACGATGGAGGCGGCCGAAGCCGCGGCCGGCGAGGGGATCGACTGCGAGGTGATCGACCTGCGCACCCTTCTGCCCTTCGATCTCGAAACGATCCTCACCTCCGTGGAGAAGACGGGACGGGCCGTGATCGTCCACGAGGCCCCCAGAACGTGCGGATTCGGCGCCGAACTCTCCGCCCAGATCCACGAACGGGCGATCCTCCACCTCGAAGCGCCGGTCTTGCGGGTCACGGGCTACGACACCCCCTTCCCCCATACGCTCGAACACGACTATCTCCCCGATGTCGGAAGGATCCTCGCCGCGGTCCGCAAGACGATGAACTTCTGAACCCCTCCACCGGCCGGAGGGGAGACCTTCAGAGCGAATCCACCGCTTCTCAATTCGCAACAGGTCGATACGAAAGGAAAACGATGCGTCAGGAATTCAAGTTGCCCGATATCGGTGAAGGGGTCGTCGAGGGAGAGATCGTCCGCTGGCTCGTCAACGAGGGGGATGAAATCGCCGAGGATCAACCGATGGTCGAGGTGATGACGGACAAGGCCACGGTCTCCCTCCCCTCCCCCTATGCCGGAAAGGTCGTCTCCCTCATGGCCAAGGAGGGGGATGTCGTCGAGGTCGGAAAGACGCTTCTCATCATCGAAGTCGCGGGAGATGGCAACGTCGAGTCTCCCGCCGCCGCGGAGCCCGCTACGGCCGGTGCGCCGAAGGAAGCGGCCTCTCTCCCTCCCACTGCGGCGCCCCCGTCGGCAGGTTCGGCGGCGGTCTCTCCCCCCGAAACGCCCGTTGCCCCCACCATGCCGCAAGCCCACAAGAAGGTGCTCGCAACCCCTGCGATCCGGAAGATGGCCCGGGAGATGGGGATCGATATCGCCCGCGTCCAGGGTACGGGGCGGGGCGGACGGGTCACCCGGGAGGATCTGCGCCGCTTCGACGAAGAGCGCCGAGGGAAACCGGCCGCCGCCGTGGCCCAGACCGCGCCCGTGGCCCAGCAGGCCCCACCCGTGGCCGCACATCCGGCGCCCCTCCCCACTCCGCCACGCCCCGCCGCAGGAACGACGCCTCCGCGGGAGGAACGGATCCCCTTCCGCGGCCTGCGCAAGCGAATCGCGGAAAAGATGGTCCAGTCGGCCTTCACCGCGACCCACTTCACCTACGTCAACGACGTCGATATGACCGAACTCGTGGCCTTCCGGGAGAAGATGAAGCCGCTGGCCGAAGCCCGGGGCGTGAAACTCACCTATCTTCCCTTCATCGTCAAGGCCTCGATCGTGGCCCTGAAAGCCTTCCCCCTCCTCAACGCCTCCCTCGACGAGGCCGCCGGGGAGATCGTCCTCAAATACGACTACAACATCGGGATCGCCACGGCCACCGACGCGGGGCTGATCGTGCCGGTGGTCCACCACGCGGACCGGCTCAGCCTGATCGAGATCGCCCGCCGCATCGGAGAACTCGCCGAGAAGGCCCGAACCGGCAAGATCGCCCTCGAAGAGTTGCAGGGCAGCACCTTCACGATCACCAGCCTCGGCGCGGAGGGGGGGCTGCTTGCAACCCCGATCATCAACTTCCCCGAGGTGGCGATCATGGGGGTCCACAAGCTCGAAGACCGGCCCGTGGTGCGCAACGGCGAGATCGTGATCCGCAAGATGATGAACCTCTCCCTCTCCTTCGATCACCGGATCATCGATGGCCATGTCGGGGCCGCCTTCTGCAACCGGATCGCCGAGGTGCTCCAGAGTCCGGATCTCCTCTTCCTGGAGATGAGTTGAGGCGCAGATGACCCCAAAAAACGATCCGAAAAGCGAAGCTTCCCTCCCGGCCGATCCCGCACGGGGGCTCTACCAGATCCTCACCCCAGACGGGCGTCTTTCCGCTCCCCTCCCCGACATCTCTCCGGAGGAGATGCGCCGTCTCTTCTTCGGAATGCTCAAGATTCGTATCTTCGACGAACGGATGATGACGCTTCAACGGCAGGGGCGCATCAGCTTCTACGGGGCGGTCACCGGCCAGGAGGGAGCGGTCGTGGGGAGCGTGCTGGCGCTCGCGGAGGAAGACTGGATCGTCCCGGCCCTTCGGGAGGGGGGAGCGATCCTCCTGCGCGGCTACCCCCTCTCCCGCTACGTCAACCAGCTCTTCGGAAACGCGGGGGACATCACCAAGGGGCGTCAGATGCCCTGTCATCCGGATGGCCGCAGCGTGCGCTACGTTACGATGTCGAGCTGCGTCGGCTCCCAGATTCCCCATGCCGTGGGGATGGCCTGGGCCGCGAAGCTCAAGGGGGATCCCGTCGTGGTGATCGGGTACATGGGGGACGGGGCCACGAGCGAGGGGGATTTCCACGTCGCGATGAATTTCGCCGGGGTCTTCCAGGTTCCGGTGATCCTCTTCTGCCAGAACAACCAGTTCGCGATCTCGGTCTCCGTCTCCCGGCAGACCGCTTCCGAGACGATCGCGGTCAAGGGTGAGGCCTACGGAATTCCCGGTTACCGGGTCGATGGCAACGATGTGCTGGCCGTCTATGCCCTGACCCGCGACCTTCGAGCCCGCGTGCTCAGCGGGGGGGGACCCGTCTTCGTGGAAGCGCTCACCTACCGGATCGGCGCCCACTCCTCCTCCGACGATCCGAGCCGCTACCGGGACGAAACGATCACGGAGGCGTGGAAGCAGAAGGACCCGATCCTTCGCCTGCGCCGTTTCCTCCGAACAGCGGGGATCCTCAGCGAGGGGGAGGAACGTGAGATGACCGAGGCGTTCGACCGGGAGATCCGCAAGGCGGTGGAGGAGGCCGAGACCCTCCCCCCGCCCCCCCCCGCCACGCTCTTCACCGACGTCTTCCACGACCTCCCCCCCCATCTCGCCGAGCAGCAGGCCGAACACCTCGCCCTGCGGGGGGAGGAGGACGCCTGAGGGAAAAGAGAACCCGGATGCAGCGCAACCCGATCGCGATCGTCATCTTCCTCCTTGGCCTCGCCCTCCCCGGCATCGCGGGTGCCCAGGATTTCTTTTCCCCGAAGCCGATCGGGATGGGGGGCGCGTTCCGCGCCGTGGCCGACGACAACGGCGCCATCGAGTACAATCCCGCCGGCCTGGCCCAGCAGAAGGGCTACGACATCGAGGCGGTCTACTTCTTCGGGAGCCCCGGCGAGACGAGCCTCGGGCATGGCTCGATCGTCGATGGGAGTACGAACCCTACCGTGACCGCCGGGCTGAGCGTCTCCTACGGCGATCTGCCCGTCACCGATCTCGGCGACGAGGAGATCCAGCGAACCATGCGCGTGCGGCTCGCGCTCAGCCAGCAATTCGGCCGCTCCCTCTCCTGGGGGGTGGCGGGCAAGTATATCCAGATGTCGGGGGGGCGGGCCCGTTTCCCCCTCTCTCCGGACGTCGTGGCCGGAATCCCGGCTCCCCCGCAGGCGGTGGGGCGGATCCCGGAACAGTCGTTCCAGTCGCCGGCCCAATCCGTCGATCAGATCGAGTCGATCCTGGCCGACGTGCAGAACGAGGCGCGCATCGTCACCCTCGATCTCGGCCTCCTCTTCCGTCCCCTGCGCTTCCTCTCCCTTGGGTTCGTCGGCCAGAACCTGATCGCCAACGAACTGCGCCAGATCCGTCGTAAGCTCGTCCCCGCCGTCGCGGTCTTTCCGATCGAGATGCTCACGCTCGCGGCCGACTTCGAGATCGACCTCGATGACGAGCCGCGTCGCGGCACCGTGGCCCAGCACTATGGGGGTGCGCTTCTTCTCGGCAAGTCGTTCGAGATCCGGGGGGGCTTCACGCACGACGGCACGGAGGAGAGGAACTACTGGTCGCTCGGGGTCGGGGCGACCTTCGGAAACGGGTATCTCAACTTCGGGTTCCAGCAGGATACCGCGGACGACGCGAACCGTCTCTTCCTCGTTTCGCTCGTAATCTCGCTTCGTCCTCCCCAGCCGATCAACACCTTCCTCAGGAAACCCCGGTGAGGGGGACCACGGATTGGAAAGGAACTGGCCCTTGAAGGAACCGATCGGTGCGTCCCCCGAAGCTGCACGGATTCACCGTCTCCTCCTCCTCCTCGTCCTCTCCCTGGCCCTCGTGACTCGTTTCTACGACCTCTCCGGGAATCCGAACGGGTTCTTCTGCGACGAAGCCTCCTATGCCTACAACGGCTATGCGATCATGGAGACGGGACGGGACGAGTACGGCGTTCCCTTCCCCTTCTACTTCCGGGCGTTCGGGGAGTACAAGGATCCCTTTCCCGTCTATGTGACGATCCCCTTTCTTCGGGTGTTCGGGCTGACGGTCTTTGCCACCCGCTTTCCCGTGGCGCTCTTCGGGGTGCTCTCCGTCCTCTTCGGGTATCTCTGCGTACGGGAGCTGGCCGGCCGGCGGGTGGCGCTGATCGCGGCGCTCTTCCTGGCGCTCTCCCCCTATCACATCCACTTCAGCCGGATCGGATTTCCCACGCCCTACCTCCACTTCTTCTTTCTGAGTGGTTTCTACCTCCTCCTTCGGGGGATTCGAGGCAAGGGGGGGGCGCTCGTGGCGAGTGCGGTGCCGCTTGGGCTCACCCTCTACACCTACGGGGTGGCCAAGGTCTTCCTGCCCCTCTTCCTCCTTGCCTTTGCGGTCGTCTTCCGTCGCGAACTCCTCGAACGGAGGCGCAGTTGCCTCCTCATGGGGGTGTTGTTGGTGCTCATCGGGCTTCCGGTCGTTCATCAGGCGGTGTTTGGGGTGGGGCAGGACTCCTTCCGGTGGAAGTCGGTCTTTGCGCCCCATACGCTCACCCGCCAGGAGTTCGTCCGGCGGTTGGCCGGGATTCCGCTCCTCTCCGGGGCGGTGGGGCATCCCGATCTCGTCTCCTGGCTCTTCTTCCTCGACAACTACCTCTGGCTGTTGCGCCCTTCGACGCTCTTCTTCGAGGGGGATCCCCTCTTCCGGCACAATCCTGCCCGGACGGGATTCTTCTCCGTGACCGATCTCCTCCTCCTGCCGGTTGGGCTCTATCTCCTCTTCACGAGGGGGGGGGGCGGCGTCGAAGCGCGCAAGCGGGGGTGGATCGTGCTCGCCTGGTTTGCCGTGGCGCCCGTGGCCAACAGTCTTCTTTGCGAGAACACGGGCACGCGCCTTCTCAATCTCCTCCCTTCGCTTCAGATCCCCTCGGCCCTGGCCATCGATGCACTCCTGGAGAAGCGTTCGGTGTCGCGGCAGGGGGTTCGCCGGGCAGCCATGCTCACCCTCGTGGCAGTGGCGATCTTCTTTGCCGTGGAACATGGGGGGGCCCTCTACCGCTACTTCGTCCGCGCTCCCCGGCAGACCGGTCCCTACTTCCAGTACGGCCTCCGGGAGGCGATCGGGATTGCGGCCCGGTACGCCCCCCGCGTCGATCGTGTCTACTTCTCGCCCAACATCAACCAGCCCTACATGCTGGCCCTCTTCTTCCTCCGCTACGACCCGGCGCGCTATCAGCGGGAGCACCGGGTCCTCAACTTCGAGACCGCGCCCCTCGAGCGGGTCTATTCCCCGGAGAAGCGGGCGGTCTATGTCGGGAAGCGCAACGATCTCGTCCATGTGCTTCCCGATTACGTGATCCGCCGTCCCGACGGCTCCGTGGCCTACCGGATCGTGGTCCGAAACCCTGTCCCCTTGCCATGAGGCCCCGGCGATCCCCTCGGGGTTCCGCTGGACCGCAACGCAACGACAGGCAGGG
>CAZTSL010000005.1:17213-33307 GCA_964616915.1 uncultured bacterium | reverse complement strand
AGAGCAGAATTGCCGGTGCGACCGGTGGCCGTTCTGAGGCGAAGCGGGTTTCACCACCAGCCCAGGGTTTCCCCCAGCGGGAAGGCAAGATAGGCAACGACGAAGCCAACCACGTAGAGTCCGCTCGAAACCCACAAGACGACGCGGCTGAAACGCCCCGCCACCTGACAGGCACTCGGGGGTCCGTCCGCCGGCACCGCACAGGCGGCCCGCCGGTCCCCCCGGAGGATGAGCAGCCAGTTCACCGCAATGAGCAGGCCCGAGCCCAGAAAGACCCACGCCTTGTGCCGGCTCAAGGGCACCAGCCAGGGCAGGGATGAAACGGCTCCCGCTACGACGGCGCCCAGGCCGAGCGTGACGAGCAGCGTGGGCAACGCGCAGCACAACAGCGTACTCGTCGAAGCGAAGAGGGAAAGGATCGCGATGGCCTTCTCTTTCATCCGGCTACCTCACTCGATGAGCCAGCGCACGCCCAGGAGCGCAGCCCACTCGGGGTCGAGTTGGTTTCCGTCGAGCGCCGTCCCCCCAGGGATGGGGATCTGGAACGACGCTTCGACGAGCACCGTGTCGTAGATGTACTGGAGGCCGGGAGAGGCGAAGAGGATGTTCCCGCCCGAGTTGGGATCCGCGACGTCGTCGGTGTACGTCTCTCCTTGCCATGCGCCGTTCAGCTCGATCATGATGTCGAGCTGGTGGTCCGGGAACCTCCGGAAAACCCAGGGCAACACCCGGAACGATGGCGCAACATCGTAGGTGAGCACATCGCCCGGGTCCACCCCCCTCCACTCGGGATAGGTCGTGTAACCGAGATCGGCGTTGAGACCGAAGCGCCGCCAAAGCCGGGTGGCCACGAGGAGGACCGACGGGTTCACCGTGCCGGTACCCCGTTGAAGAGGACGTGGAAGGCGTCCCTTTTCGCCGGTGATCCGCGTCGATCCGGTCGGGAAGGTCAAACCGAACTTCCCGGCGACCCGGAAGGTCTTCTGGTGCTCGTCATGCTGGAAGAGATTCACCTTGCCCTCCTCTCTTCGAAGCCTCGTGCATGGCAGACCTCCTCACAGGAGACGATAGGAACGGAGGGTCAAGAAGGTTCTCCCACCACGGGTTTGCACGGATCCCTCCACGTGCACGGTGCGGTCGGATGCGCCGACGGCCTCGAGGAGCCGGTCGCGCTGTGCGCCCCCTTCGAGCACGAGACGTGCACCATCTCCCACGACGAGCAGGACGTCGGCGTCCGAACGTTCGATGCGGCCCGTGGCATGGATCACCGTCGTGCCTGCCGTGAAGCCCGCAGCCCTCACGGCGGCCTCGAGCGCGCTTACGTCCGGAACGCGCCCCCGATGCACGGTGAAGTCGGCGCGCCCGTCATCGATGTAGACGGTGACGTCCGCAACCCAATCGAGATCGCGGATCTTCGTCCTCAGACCCCGAGCACAGAAGGGACACGCAAGCCCCCGAACCTCGATGCTTCCGCTGATCGAAGGCTCCCCCCCGCCGCTCCATGCCGGTGGGAGCGACGATATGGCGGCCAGAACCAGAATGGCGAGGACCATGCCCCCAAGTCGAAACTTTTCCCTTTGCCGGTGCTTCGGTACCGTTGTCGGGGCGTTCATCGCGTGCTCCCCACGCCGAGGGTGCGGAGCGTGGCCGGGTCGATCCCTCTCTCGCGGCAGCAGTCGGCCAGGACGCCATCGACCACCACGGCAGGGACCGCCTGGATCCCGTAGTCTCCGGCCTTCTCGCGGCACGCGTCGGTGCCGCAACCCTCGCGCAGATCGTAGACGATCACCTCGCAGTCCGGGCAAGCCATGTTGCGCACCGTCTGGACCGCATCCTCGCAGAGGGGGCAGCCCGCGGTGAATACCTCGATCCTTCGCTTCTTCATCTCACGCTCCTTCTCGTTGCTGGAACGCCCTGTGTGCGGTTGCGGGGCTCTTTGCATCATCGTTCGTTGGGGTCTACGACGGTTCGGTGGAACGGTTGCGGGTGGGTGGTTCCATCGCAAGAGAGAAGAGGGGCAGAGAACGGATCTCGGGACTTCCAGGGGATTGAGGCGTTCGGAGAAGTGTGCTATATTCGGGAGGCCGACGGATGGCTCGATGGCATCCTTGCCCGCCCGGGAATGCAACCTGGCGCCGACAAAGGAGGATGACGGTGAAGAAGAACGGGACTTCGATGGGAATCTCACGAGGAAGGTCACTGTGGCTTCCTTTCGGGCTGCTTGCTCTCTTTCTCGTCCTCGGCGGGCAGAGTCAATGTGCGCCCGATACGGACTGTGACGGCATAAGTGACGCGCAGGACAACTGTCCGGAGGCGTACAACCCCTTCCAGACGGACGGCGATGGCGATGGCATCGGAGACGTATGCGATCCGCCGGTCGTTGTCGGGGAGGAGATCTTCCGCGACGAGGATCTGGCGCCCCTCTCCCTCTACGGCAGTGGTTCCGGCGACCCCTCCCCCGCCTCGATCACACCGATGACCGAACGGGACGACGCACCCGATGGGCGTGCCTTCTGGCAGGTCCATACCGGAACCGTCCGCAACCCCGGAAGCACCTACGGCGGGTTCGTGCGCAGCGTCCCGACCTCCTCGCTCGCCACGGGGAAGAAATACCGTCTGAGCTATACGGCCCGGAGCACGGGGGAAGCGTTCAAGTTTCACTTCAGCAACCAGAACGGCAGCGGCGACGAAAGCGCGCTCAGTCACACCGTCACGATCGAGTCCCAGTGGGTCCGCTACGGCTTCGTCGCTTCCCTCGACGTCCTCAAGTTCTCCCTCTACGGCTGGAGTGAGCCCCCCGACCAGACGCTCTGGATCGACGACTTCAAGCTCGAGGAGGTCGATCCCGACACCCCCGAGGGGCTCGTCATGGTCTACCTCGAATCGATGTGTGAGCCGTGAGCCGAGGCGCCGAGGGGGCCGCGGCACGAATCGGAGAAAGCGGGCAGGGACCGTTCACCTGGTCGCCGGAGCGCCTCACCGGCCCCTCTCGGAGTCGAGGATCCGGCGCAGGGCCCGGTAGCCTCGGAAGGCACGTGATTTGACCGCCTCCACCCGCTCGCCGAGCCTTTCGGCGATCTCGGGGAAGGAGAGGCCCTCGATCTTGTGGAGCACGATGACCTCCCGCTGGGACGCGGGCAGCGAGGCCAGCGCCGCCTCGATCCGGCCAGCCGCCTCCTTTGCGAGGAACGCTTCTTCGGGGGTCTGCGCAGCGTCATGTTCCACTGCACGCTCGGGCGTCGTCCAGAAGGCGTCGCCTGGACGGCGCCTGCGGCGCTTGGCCTCGTCCTTGCCGAGGTTCGAGGCGATCCCGAAGACCCAGGTGGCGAAGGATCGCCCAGGGTCGTAACGCTTTCGGGCACGGTGGACGCGAAGGAAGGTGCGTTGAAAGAGGTCTGCGGCAATCTCCCGATCGTGGAATCGACGAATGAAGTAGCCATAGAGCCGATCCTGGTAACGATCGAACAAGCACTCGAAGGCCCGGGCGTCCCCCTGCTGGTAGGCGGCCATCAAGGCCTCGTCCGGCCACGCCTCGGAGACGGCTCCTCGCTTCTCGGCCACAGGGATGCCCACCGGCACATCGCAACGGTCCTGGGCGTCGCGACGAATCGCCTCGAGGATCTGTTCCAGACTCGGAACGCCTGTCGATTCCCCCTCCGCACCCGGATAGATCCGGCAGCACGCATCGCAGGCGGTTGGGGCTCCACCGGTGATATCGCGGTGATCGACGAGGACGGTCGGCGACCCGTAGCCACGGGTATGGGCCGGCGCGTCGGGGGCGTCGAGACGCCACTCCCGCCAGTGGAGCGGAAGCCCGGCCTCCCGTAGTGCCTCTCGAAGCAATGCACGCGCAGGTTCGACGTTCGGGCAGTCGGAACGATAGATGAGTTCGACCTCGATCATCCGGTTCTCCGTTCCCCTCGCAGACCTCCATGCCGGCGGTGGCGCAGACGACCTCGCGGATCGAGCGCTTGCGTCTGCTCCCTACCGACGGGGCCACGACGAAGCCGTAGCGGTCGAGGTGCCCCCCTGGGGAGGGGCACTGCACCACGGAGCCAGGCGCGGTATTTATGGCATTTCTTTCCGGAAACGGGACATGTACGTAGGATAGGTGCGGATATCGAGGCTGTCAAGCAGGTCATCGATTTCAATGCGATTGCCCTGCGGTTTCCTCCAATTCCTGGGCCAGGTTCATGAGATCTCAGAGTTGCGTCCAGGCCTTCCAGTCGGGGAGAGCGTAGATGACCATGTAGATCACGTAGGCGGCGAGGAAGATGATCCAGGCGATGGCGACGTAGAAGGGGATCCCCCCCTGGTCGAAGTCCATCCGCGTTTCGGCGTCGTCCCGCTCGAGGAAGACCTTTTCTTCAGATTCCTTCGCGCTCATAGCGTTCCTCCAGTTCGATCAGGTCGTACTTCTCCCGTTCCATATCCTTGAACTTCCCCGTGAGGAAGCACCAGACGAGCAGGCAGAGCCATCCGGCGGCGATGAAGAAATAGACGGTGACGGGCACGTCGGCAAAGCCCTTGGCCTCCTCGCTCGACATCGTGTAGATGAACTCGGTGATCTTGAGGGCAAAGGCGACGCCGGAGAGGACGATCCCGATGAGGAGGCTCCAGATGAAGACGAGACGGACCCGCCGATCGGGATCGTGGCCGCCGGGAATCACTTTGAGATCGGTCATTTCGAGTTCTCCTTCCCTTGCTCGGCCCTGGCCAGCGCCTCAGGCGTGGCCCAGCTCCCGAGCCACTGGACATAGGTGATGATCGCGATTCCCTTCTTGTTCGGCTTCTCTCCGTCGTAGAACCAGGGATAGCGCGGCATGACGGAACGGGGAGATACGAGGGTCGGATCGTAGAAATGGGCGACGTGCCAGTCGTTGCCATGCTTGCCGGCCTCGCGGATGAGATCGGGACCGATGCGGCGGGTGCCGAAGAGGTGCGGAAGGAACATCTCGTTCTGATACTCCGCGGCCCAGGAGACCGGACCGAAACGCTCCTCCTCGTTGGAGACGGGACGCACGAACTGGGAATGACAGTGCCAGCACGCCTCGGCGATGTAGGTGTCCCGCCCCAGCTTCAGGGCCTCCCGAAAGGCCTCGCCGGTCGGTTTTCCGTAGTACTTTGCGAATTGTTCGGGGTATCGCCTCGCCAGATCGAGGAATTCGAGGGAAGGCTCGGGGGCGACCTCTTCGAGACTCTGGTATTCGATCTTCGAGAGATGCGCGATCGGAAGGTAACCCATGAGAATCCCGGCCAGCGCGAAACAGCCGAGGCCGGCGATGGCGATGATGGAATAGGCTCGCTCCATGCTTTCCTCCTCAGGCGGTTGCCGCGGCTTTCGTGGCGGTCTCCGGGGTCTCCTCGACGAGGGGCGCTCCGACCCGCGCCGTCATCCACATGTTGTAGCCCTGAAGGAGGAGTCCGGCCACGATCATGAGCCCCGCCACGCTGCGGACGTGCCAGAAGGGCATCGAGGCGATGATCGACGCCTCCCACTGGACGAGGTTGCGCCACATGAAACCCTGCACGAGCCCTGCGGCGAGCAGGTCGATGAACATGATCGTCAGCCCGATCGTGCAGAGCCAGAAATTCCAGGCGTTGAGCGCATCACTCCACCATTTGCGCCCCACGACCCGCGGCCAGACATAGACGACGCCCCCCAGGAGCCAGAAGCCGAAAACCCCAAACATCACGAGATGGGCATGACCCACGACCCAGTCGGTGAAGTGGATGATCTGCTGCACCGTGAGCGTCGTGTGGAAGGCGCATTGCAGACAGGTGATGAAATAGCAGACCATCCCGACGAAGAACCAGCGGATCGACAGGTTCGTGCGAAGCATGTCCCCCTTGCCGCGTAGCGTCATGAAGAAGTTCACGATCACCGTGAAGACGACGATCTCGATCGCGATCGTGGAGACGACCGCCCCGTACTGCGCATACATCGGGATCGGACTGTAGAAGAAGTGATGCACCCCATTCAAGGGGTAGAAGAAGGCCAGCCCCCAGAAGCCGATCACGGAGAGCGCATGGCTCCAGATCGGCTTCTTCAGGATCACGGGCACGAAGTAGTACATCATCCCCCACCCGAGCGGGGTGACGGAGAGCCCCACCAGATCGTGGATGTAGAGGCCGGTGACCGCAGCGCCTCCCGCTCCCGGCACGAAGTACTGCGGAATGTAGTTGCCCATGATGTAGACGAGGGGCGTCCAGATGAGCATCGCCCCGAAATACCAGAGCGAGACGTAGAGCTTGCGCCCACGGGTCTGGATGATCGGCGTGAGCACGTTGAGGACGACGAGCGCCACCCCCAGGACCGCGAAGTGATCGACCTGGGTCGGTGTCTCCCCCCATTCGATCGCCTGCGCGTGCCCCCCGAGGATGCCGAAGACCGTTCCGAGCACGACCCCCTGCCAGGCCCAGAAGATCAGCCGTCCCAGGGTCACGGAGAGGATCGGACGGCCGGTGAGCCGGGGCACGATCCAGTAGAGCATCCCGATGAAGAGATTGATGAGAAAACCATAGGCCACCGCGTTCGTGTGAACCATCCGCACCCGCCCCGGCGAGAGCCATTCCACGCCGGGGAAGGGATAGAGACGGCTGAGCTGAAGGGCGTAGAACATCCCCATGAAGACCGCCAGCAAGAAGGCCAGGAAGCCTGCGGTGATGTGGGCCTTGATCAACGGTCGATGGACAAGGTTGCGGTCCGCCATCTTCATTTCCCCCCTTCGCTTCGGTCGTGGGCCAGCGCTTCGTGGCGTTCGATCGCCGCCTTCGAGCCTCGTTGCATCGCCAGGTCGTGGACGTAGTGGGCCAGCCCCCAGAGTTGCTCCGGTTCGAGGATGCCGGCCCACGTCGGCATCGCGGTCCCCCCCACACCGGAGGCGATGACATAGACGAGGTTCTCCACCTCGGCTCCGGTCTTGATCCGATCGATCAAGAAGTTCGGGGGACGGATCGGCGCGCCCCACTGACTATCCGTCACCTTCGATTCGTAGAGGTTCTCGCGCAACCCCGGTTTCCCAAGGCCGTAAGCTTCGTGATACTCGGCGATCTTTTCCGGACTCACGAAAGCGGGGTGGCACGACCAGCACTTGGCGATGCCGTGATAGACCTTCTCCCCCTCTGCGATCCCCCCTTCCGGGTCGTCGAACCAGGGATCCTCCCCGACCTCGACCGGTGCACCGGGGGCCTCCAGCTCTTCCTCGTAGAAGTTCCGGACATAGGCGACCACGGCCCGTTTCTCCTTGACCGAGAGGAAACGGAAGGAGGGCATAGCGGTTCCGGAGAGGCCATGCTCGATGACCCGCAGATAATCGACATCCCTCGGAAACTCTCCGGAAGGGACCCGGGCGAACTTGATGAGGCCGAGCGTGAAGTCCCGGGGCTTGGGGTCGAGGAAGCGGGCGGCCTTCCCCTTTCCATCACCGTTTTCCCCGTGGCATCCGACGCAGTAGGTTGCATAGACCTTCCGTCCCCTGCGCAACTGCTCGATCTGTGCCTCTTGCAGCGTCTTGCCATGCGAGAGCTTCTTGGGCCCCCAATCGTCCGCCTCGCACCCGCCAAGGGCCAGGAGGCACATCCAGAGAAAGAGCATCGTTCTTCTCGTCATGGTCTCCTCTCGATCTTGGGCGTGACCTCGATGGCCACGCGTTCACCGGGATGGATGTCACACCGGATCTCGTAGTCGCCCGCTTCGGGAAAGGGAATCGCCTCCCCACGACTCCCCGGAGGCAACGGAAGGTTCCGTAGCCCCTCTCCCCCACGGTAGAGGTGGAGCGTGTGCAACCCCTTCCCCACATTCTCCGGAACGATCCGGTCCCCCACACCGATCCGCATCCGTTGCCGATCGTACCCACGATCCCCCACCGGAAGCACGAATACCTTCCCCTCCCCCCCACGCCTCACATGGTGATGGCCCGGCCGGTGCGTTCCAGAGGCACGAGCCACCGGACGGGGGGAATAGCGGGAAGCCGTGCCCGGCGCGATCGCAATCCAGAGGGACGCCGTCACCAGCAGCTTGAAGGACCACACGAGCAACGTCCCCGAGACGAGCGAAAGGAACGAAAATTTCCTACGCACAAGAAGGAGAAGCGCCAGGAGAGGAATCACGAGAAGGTAGGAATCGAGAATCCGGCGAACGTGCGCCGCCTCTGGAGGGGCATCCCAGAGGGCCCCCCCGTGGAAGAGGAAAAAAATCACTGCCACGCCGAGCACAACAGCGGCTTCCCATCCGGAGACCCCCGAACCGAACAGACCTGATCGCTCCGGGGAGGTCACATCCTTTTCCATACGTCATCCCATCACCGTGCCGCGTACCGACACGAACAGATCCATCGACTTCCAGTTCTCCGTCGTTCGCGAAAAGCGACCCCCGATCCCTCCGCTCTCCGGCCGATGTCGCCGGGAACCACCGGATGGGCCCGAGTCGGGGGCGGTGGAGCAGCAAGATCGGTTCCATCGGCATCCAACATCCCTTTCCGTCCAATAACCTCTTGGAATCTCAGGAGAAAGCTGTCTACCTCCTCCATGAGGATGCGACTGGAGCCGTAATCCTCGTTGGATTTCGCACAAGTTTTGTGATCATTTCACGCACCCTCCTGCGCGAAATCCTCCAAGCCCTCTGATCCTCGACGCGGAAACCACGAACGATTCCAGGAGGATATCCCATCGGAGGATTCCAGGGAAAGGGGATCGGGAGGATGCGTGAGAACCCACATTCCGGCATATCGCGGGCGGACGCCCCGGCTCGAGTTCCCGTCATGGGCCGATCCCGCAGACGTTTTGGAGGTGGAGAGGTAGAAGCGTAAAGGAAGGGGGGGGGAGCTTCCCTTTCGTAATGGCGCCCTCGGCCGCCCTCTTCCTGCCCGATGGTCGTCTTTCTTCGATTCTACCGGTACAAGGCGTCGATCTCTGCGGCGCCGGCGTCCTCTGGAACGTTTCGTGTAGCTGCCAGAGGGTATGACGCTTCAACCGGCACATTTCCACCTTGCCCCTCTCGCCTCCCTCCCCTCTCCTGGGATGGGGGGCACTCCGCTGCGCATGCCGCGGGAGGAGGGGGCGTTTCCCCTTCCACGGATGAGACGGGAAGGATCGGAGGCCCCATGCCTTCGATCTTTCCACGATCCGCGCGATCAGTGGGAAATGTCGCCGATCCATTCAACGCGATCCCCTGGCAGAGGGCGCCGGCCGAGGTGGATGAGCGCCCGGCGTTCCACCCTTCCCACAGGACCGGGCCGCTCCCTTCGGAAGGAGCCGATCTGGCCGGGGTTGAGATATAGAGGGCCAGATGACAACGATTCACCACGGGCATCCGCGCCTCTGGATGCTCCTAGCGTTCGTGGCGATCCTTGCGCCACAGGAGGTTTGGTCGGAAGAGATCCTTCTTGACAATCGATTCGATACCGCGATCGGGAGCTACTATCCCGATTACGACTACGCGCAGCGCAGCAGCGTCGGGCTTTCCGAGACGCCGGGGCGCCGCTTCAGCGTCCTCCTCCGTTTCCCCGAAGCGGTGGGGGGAGAAGCGATCCCGGCCGGGGCCACGATCCGCTCCGCGACCCTCCTCCTCTCCTTCGAGGGAGTGACCGGAGAGGGGGGAAGCGGGGTCCTCTACCCCCTTCAGAGGGCGTGGCGTGCGGGTGAGGATTCGGAAGGGGGGACGACCTGGCGTCATGCCGTGGCCCCCACCATCCCCTGGGCCGCCCGGGGAGCTGCCGATCCGCTGCGGGACCATGCGCCCGAGATCGAGGACGCCCATCCGATTCCGCAGGGTTCCCCCGAGATCGCCTGGGATGTCACCGCCTCGGTTCAGGGGTGGGTCAGTGGGGTTCTCCCCAATCATGGATGGATCCTCCTTCCCCGCGACGGTGCCCGACTCGATCCCTACGCGGGCACGGGGGCGTTCCTCACCGCGGAGAGCACACGGCCGCCCCGTCTCCTCGTCGAATATGCACCGGCGAACTTCGAGATCACCCGTCTTGGGCTGCGCGATGCGGCCCGCCCCGCACGCCGGAACCTGCGTCACCTCACCGTGGCGAACGACCGGCCGGTTCGCATGCTCGTCACGGGCAACCGTTTCGTTCCGGGGATGCGTCTATGGCTCGAAAACGTGCCCCTCGAGGAGGTCGTCGTGGAGAACGCGACCGAGGCCGCCGCAACGATCCCAGCGGGCCTTGCCCCCGGTCATTACGATCTCGTCGGGGAACACCCCGAGGAGGGGTCTTTCCGTTACCCCGACGCCGTTGTGATCAGCGACGCTGCCCAGGCTCCGAGGATCACCACCTTCGCTCCCCAAACCTTCGTCCAGTCCGTGGGGGGGAGGATCACGATCGAGGGGGAAGGGTTCTTCCCCCCCCTCTCCGTGCGGCTGGGAAGTCACTTTCTCGATCGGATCGAAGCGGCGGGCGGGAGAATCACGGCCCGTGTGCCGGTCGGGCTCCCGGAGGGGGACTACGACCTCTTCGTGACGAACGGGGACGGCACCATGACCCAGGCACCGGGCTCCGTCTCGATCCGGTGGCACCGTCCCCCCGGCTACCGCTTCACCCTCGAGGACTTCGAGGGCACGACCTTCGACGACCACTTCAAGTGGTACACGGAGACTTCCCACGAAGGCCCCGATTACGGCCAGATCGAACTCGATCGGGAAACCGGCGCCAACGGGTCCCACCAGAGCCTGAAGGTCACGGTGACCGGGGGCAACCAGGGGGGAAACTTCTACGTCTACTACCACATCAACCGTGACGACAAGACGAAGATCATCGAAGGCGCGCGCGGCTGCAACCGGATGCGCTTCTTCATCAAGCTCCCCACCGGTTTCAAGACCTACGACAACTACAACATCCACGTCGGCACCTACATGAAGGACCCCGCGGAACGCTCGGCCGAGGGGCGCCACTTCTACCACCACCTCAACATCGAGGGGGACGACAGATGGCATGAGGTGATCCTCACCCCCCTCGTCGATCACGAACGCGACCAGCTCGACTGGATTCCCGGCGTCCTGCGGGGCTACTTCGACACCTTCAGCAAGTTCTACTTCAACGGGATCAAGTACCAGGAGGATCTCCCCCGTCCCTTCTCCATCTGGATCGACGAGATCGAGTTCTACTACGAGCCGGAGGTGATCCGCGTCACCGCCCCGCAGGAGGCCGTTTCGGCCGCTCCCGGGGAAGGGGTCCACTTCCCCGTCACGATCCACAACCTCGACGAGGAGGTCCTTCCGATCGAGGTTACGCTGAGTCCCTACCGCTTCCTTCGTGACGCCCGGACCGGTGCGATCGTCTACGAGGTGCACTACGACTGGTTCCCCCGCCTCTACCTCGACGAGAACCACGACGGCCGGCTACAATCGACCGAGACGACAGAGGTGACCCGATATCGCCTCTCTCCCGGCGAGACGCTCCACGCCGTGGTGGTCGATCACGTTCCGGCCGACATTCCTCCAGGAACACGCCACGAGACCTCCCTCATCGTCAAGGCTCCCGGAACGACACAGGTGGCCGGCGCCCAGCTCTTCACCCGGATCACCGAGCCTCCGGAAAGTGGCGGTGAAACCGCTTCCGAGGAGGAGAGGGGAGGAGAGGGGGGCGCGTTCTCCGCCTCCAGCACGGACGAGGAGGGGGAGGAGACCGCCGGAACGACCGGGGAAGGCGGTCTGCCCGACCCGGAGGGATCGAGCAGCGTCACCCTCACGATCACCGGGGCCATCGATACGACCCTCGATGAGAAGTACCCCGATCTCGACCGTTCGGCACGCACGGATGCCTCGATCTCCGCGAAGGGAGGGGAACGCAAGCACGTCCTCCTGCGCTTCCCGATCTTCACGGGGGAAGGGGGGCCACTCCCCGAGGACGCCGAGATCGAATCCGCGAGGCTCGAACTCTCCTTCTACGGCGTCGGCTCCCAGATTCCCGGAAGCGGGGGAACGATCCGCGTCCATTCCCTGCGCCGCGCCTTCGATGCGGCAGGAGGGGCGACCTGGAACGTCGCGGAAGCCGGCGTTGCCTGGCAGAGGCCGGGGGCCCTCGGGGAGGAACTCGACTACGATCCGCATCCCCTCGACGAGATCGTGATCCCCGACGGTACCGGAACCTACCCTCTCGACGTCACCCCGGCGATCGAGGCGTGGTCCGAGGAGACGGGGGAAAATCCCGGTTTTCTCCTTCTCCCCGGTCCCGATGCCCGCATCCACCCCTACCATGGCGGCGGCTTCCTCTTCACGGCCGAGAACGCCGGCGATCCCCATTACGCCCGCTTCGTCCCCCGACTCGTGGTGACCTATCGTCCCTCCTCGGAGGGGGGAGGCACATCCGATTCGGAGGAGACGTCCCGCTGTGCGCTGGAGACGATCCGTCTCGACGATGCCCAGGACACGACCCTTGACGAAAAATACCCCGACTACAGCCATGGCACGCGAGTCAGCGGTTTCGTCTCCGGATTCCCCGGCGAGGCGAAGCACTACCTCATCCGCTTCCCGATCTTCGCCGGGGAGGGAGGGCCGCTCCCAGAGGGCGCCGAGATCGAATCCGCGAGGCTCGAACTCTCCTTCTACGGTGTCGGTTCCCGGATTCCCGGAAGTGGGGGGACGATCGAGGCCTACCGCCTCCTGAAAGGGTGGCGGGCCGGCAACGCGCCCGATGGGAGCGGGGAAAACGCCGAAGGGGAGGCGACATGGCGCTTCGCCGAATTTCCCGCCATCCCCTGGGATCTCCCCGGCGCCCAGGGCGCGGGGAGCGACTACGACCCCACGCTCCTCGATGCGGCCGTGATCTCCGATGGCACTGGGACGTATACCCTCGACATCACCCCGGCTCTCCGGGAGTGGGCGCAAGGACGTGCCCCGAACCATGGGGTCATCCTCTTCCCTGCCGATGGCGCGCAAAACGATCCCTATCACGGCGGCGGCTTCCTCTTCACGGCCGAGAACGCCGGCGATCCCGATTACGCGCGTTTCACCCCCACCCTGACGATCGAGTATCGCGACTGCCCTTGACCCTGGCAGCGTTTCTCCCGAGGATTGCGGAGGAGATGCAAGGGTGATAGAATCTCCCTCACCGGCGGGCTACGATTCACCGAATCCCACCGGTGAGCAGGGGATCGAGGATGTCGCAGCGTTACCGTTCGCTCAACCGGACGATGCGGGAGATCTTCGGATTTCCGGTCCGGAAGGTCTCCCTCAAGGTGCCCTTCTCCTGTCCGAACCTCGACGGGACGGTCGCCTTTGGCGGCTGTACCTTCTGCAACACGGAGAGCATCCGGGGGCTCACCTTCGAACGGGGCATGTCGATCGGCGCGCAGCTCGAAGCCGGAATCGCCCACATGGAGCGGAGATTCCGCAACACGAGCCGATACATCGCCTATTTCCAGGAGTTTTCGAACACCTATGCTCCCCTCCCCCGGTTGCGCCGGCTCTACGCAGAGGCGTTGCGGCACCCCAAGGTGATCGGGATCGCGGTGGGGACCCGCCCCGACTGCGTGCCCGAACCGGTCCTCGACCTCTTCGTGGAGATCGCCCGGACGCACCACGTCTTCCTCGAGTACGGGCTGCAGAGCGCACACGACACGACGCTCGACGCGATCAACCGGGGGCACCACTTCCGCGACTTCGAAGATGCGGTGATCCGGACGAAACGGCGGGGGCTGCCGATCTGTGCCCACGTCATCCTCGGCCTGCCGGGGGAGACCCTGGAGATGATGCGGGCGACCGCACGAGCCCTCGTGGATCTCGAGGTCGAGGCGGTCAAGATCCACAACCTGCACGTCGTGCGGAACACCCTCCTTGCCCGGCAATACGCCGCCGGGGAATATACGCCCCTCGATGAGGCGACCTACATCGAGTTCCTCATCGACTTCCTCGAACATCTCTCCCCTGCGATGGTGATCGAACGGCTCGTGGCCGCGGGACCGAAGGAGACGATGGTCGCCCCGGAGTGGTGCATCCACAAGTTCGAGGTCCTCGCGCGCATCACGGCCCAACTCGACCACCGGGATACCTGGCAGGGGAAAGCGCTCGGTCATCCCCGCGAAGCCCTCGACGCCCCCGTGGGAGGGGCTTACATCGCTTCCAGAAGGGGAGACGAGGGAACACGAACGGAGGATATCAAGCCCCGGATGTACGATCGGGGCGATGGAGGACTGGGATGAAGGCACGATTCCGAACCACACTTCCCTCGATCCGCCTGGCAAGCGGGAGGGTTCTCATGAACCCGTTCCTCGTTGCCCTGGCCGCGTTCCTCTTCCTGCTCCATTCCCCCGCCGAGGGGGGAGAGGGAAAACGACGCTCCCGGATCACGCTCAAGGATGGAAGCACGATCTATGCGGAACTCCTGGCCTTCGAGAAGGGGGTCTACACCTTCCGCTCCGACACGCTCGGGGAGTTGAAGCTGAGGCAAGAGGAGGTGATCGCCATCGAAGCGCCCGAGAAGTATCTGAACGAACCGGTCGCACCCGATTTCGACGAAGTGAAACGGGCCAGGGAGCTTTCCGACATGGTGACGAGGATCCTCTCGGACGTGAACGCCGGCTCGATCCTCGACCAGGCCCTTCCCCGCCTCTTCGAGGATCCGGAACTTCTGGACCGCCTCATGAAGCTCGAAGCGGATCCCTCCTTCTCCCGGACGCTCCAGGAACTGGCCGAGGATCCGGAGGTCACCGCCGCAGTCTCCCAGGGGCGCTACGATCTGGCCCTCCAGCGGATCATGGCCGATCCGAGGTTCGCTTCCCTCTTGCATTCCCTCCTGCCGGAAGGGAAAGAAGGGATCGACGCAGAGTTGAAACTCCTCAGGCAACTCTTCGGAGGCGCGGCGTCAGAGGAGCCGAAAGGACGCGGGAAGAAACCCGAGGAGAAAGCGCGGCGGGAATGATCAGGTGCGAGCGAGGTCCCCGCGAAGGCGATCCACCACGCGGGAGACGACCTCGGGAAGGGGGCCCGGAAGTGAGCAACCGGCAGCCTTGCGGTGTCCCCCCCCGCCAAACCCTTCCCGCCCGAGTTCCCGGGCCAGCGTGGCGACATCGAAGTCCCCCTTCGAACGGAAGGAGACCTTGACCCGTCCCCCTTCGGCCTCGGAGAAGAAGAGCGCGATCTCGACCCCCCGGGTGAGGAGCAACTGGTCGATGATCCCCTCCCGATCCTCCGCCGTCGCGTTGTGCCGTTCGAGATCCTCGAGGGAGAGCACCCCCCAGATCAAGCGCCCCGAGGAATCCCGCTGCGCCGTCGAGAGAACGTGCGCCACGATCTTCTGGGCCGTGTAGCTCCGTTCGAGCAACCCCACCTCCGCAACCCGCGTGAAGTCGAATCCGCTTTCGAGAAGACGCGCGGCCAACCGGAGCGTCGAAGGCTGCGTATTCGAATGCCGGAAGAGCCCCGTGTCGTAGACGATCCCGAGGTAGAGCTGGGCGGCAAGTGTTTGCGTCAGAGGAACCCGCCAGGGAACCCGCTCGATGATCCGAGCGACCATCTCCGCCGTGGAGGAGACATCGGGTGCGTAGAGGTCGATGTCGT
The DNA here is from genome assembly GCA_964616915.1 of uncultured bacterium. Lineage (GTDB taxonomy): Bacteria > Myxococcota_A > CAZTSL01 > CAZTSL01 > CAZTSL01 > CAZTSL01. The sequence goes on along the minus strand of CAZTSL010000005.1, from coordinate 17,802 downwards.
AGGGAAAGGACTCGCGTACGGCATGATGATCGATCGAAACGCGAATCTTGCACCCTTCGTAGAGGGGACGTACCGTCCCGATCCGATCGATGCCTCCGTCGAGGACGATGCCGATGTCGAAGGAAGCTCCGGGGGCAAGGGAAGCCGGCGTCTCCATCCGATCACTGTCGGGAAGGAAGCGGTAACGGGGGGGACACGGCTTGTCGTTCACGATCGCCACGCGACGGGTGGGATCGAGGGCAAGGACCATCCGCCGCAGCGCAAGCTGCGCCCCCACCGAATCCCCGTCGGCCTCCTGAGGCGCGGTGATCAACACCGATGGATTCGTCTTCAATACGGCCACGAGGCGGGAGACCGCATCGTCCCAATCGTTCGGTCGGTTGCGTTCTGTGCTCACGGTGATGACCCGATAGCGTCCCCAACGGGAGTCGAACCCGTGTCGCCGGCGTGAAAGGCCGGTGTCCTAGGCCTCTAGACGATGGGGACGGAAAAGTTTCCAAGCACCAGCACTACGAACGAGCACCAGCACGATGAAGCGTCCCCAACGGGAGTCGAACCCGTGTCGCCGGCGTGAAAGGCCGGTGTCCTA
>CAZTSL010000005.1:0-17113 GCA_964616915.1 uncultured bacterium | reverse complement strand
AGCGTCCCCAACGGGAGTCGAACCCGTGTCGCCGGCGTGAAAGGCCGGTGTCCTAGGCCTCTAGACGATGGGGACATGAGCCGTGCAGGAGTCGAACCTGCGACCAACGGATTAAAAGTCCGGTGCTCTACCGACTGAGCTAACGGCCCTCGAGCTGACAGGCCCTTCCATTCCGGAAGGAAGGAGATGTTAATATACCGGCAGCATCTTGTCAAGGAAAAATCGTCTCCTGCGCGGTTACTCCCGAGAAACGCGGCTGGGAACCTTTCTCCTCCCTCTCCCTCTTCACTCCTCGTCGAGGCGCTCGAGGAGTTCCCGTGCCTTCTGATGGAGCGTCGAACCTTCGTAGGGCATGTCCTCGGTCCCGGTCAGGAGGGCGAAGAGGAGCGTCCGCGCCGATTCGGTCTCCTCGAGCGCCATCTGGGCCTCGGCGAGATGGAGCCGGTTGGGGGGATAGTCGGGCGCAAGTTCCACGGCCCGTTCGAGATAGGTCACGGCCAGGTCGGGATCACCGAAGGAAGCCGGTGGCGGCGGAAGCTGCGTGTAGACCCGCCCCAGGAGACGGTAAGGTCCCGCATGGTCGAAAGCGGGATCGAGCGCAGCCGCCTTCTTCGCCTCCGCGATCAGCGACTTGACGAGCGTGGGCGCCTCGAGCGGCGCCTCGCGGGCATGCAGCCCCAGATTGAGCGCGAGGTAGTAGTGGCAGGGGGCACAGTCGGGATCCTGCTCGATCCCCCGGAGGGCAAACCCCTGCCCCCGCCGAGCGAAGTGGAGACGACGCTCGGAAGAATCCCCGGAAAAGGCCAGGAGGAAAGCGGCCTTGGCCCCTTTCCAGCAGGCCTCCACCGAAGCGGGATTCGCGGAGAGCGCCGCTTCGTAGGCGGAGAGCGCCGCTTCCCATCCCTCGGGGGTGTTGCTTTCCAGGGCAGCGTCCCCCCGCCGCAACAGAGCCTCCCACCCCTCCGCCGGATCATGCTCCGCAAAGCGTGGCATGATCGGAGCCTTGGGGTGACACCCTCCCCCAAGGAGAGCAAGGGTGAGGCCAAGGAGAAGGAGGAGCATCCCACCCCTTCCCGCAGGGCCCCCCCGCATCGTGGCGGTACCCCTGAGAGCCCACCTTCGTGGCCATGACGAGGATCGGCTGGAAAGCGCCTCCCCCCTCATCGTGGCGAAGCCCCGGGTTTTCCAGCGTCGTTCCCTGGCGCGGTCGGTGCGGTTTCCGGCGTGATGGTTCCTGCATCCTTCTCCCCCCCCTGGAAGAGCCGGATCACCTCCGTATAGGTCGCAGGGGAGGCGGGCCGAAAACCATCGATCGACATCGTGTGGAGGATCTTTCGCCCCTCCGGATCGTCCTTCATCCCGAGCAGGGCTGCCGCCAGCTTCTCCCGGTCCTCGGCCGTGGCGTTCGGAAGGGCCACGACCGGCGCGGTCGGAATCGGCTCGGAGACGAAGATCGCCCGTAGATCCGATGCAAAGGGGAGCTGCTCGAGGGCGTCGTACTGGCTGGCGTTGAGGAGCACGGCATCGGCGCGTCCCTTGGCCACGGCCTTGATCGCACTGAACGAGGTCCGGGAGACCTTCGCCTCGAAGAAAGTCTCGACATCGATCTTTCCCCGAAAGACGACGCGCGAGAGGAAGAGGGGTTCGACGAGATGGTTGCTGCGCAACCGCTTCCCCTCAAGATCCCCCAGCGTCTTGAAGGCGGGATCCTTGACGACGACGTAGTAGCGCTCCACCGTCGCGTTCCCATAGACCGGCTGGAGGAAGGGGATCATCTGGAAGCGTTCCCCATACTTCAGGAAGAAGCCGACCGAGACGATCGCAAACCCCGGTTTCTCCCGTTCGATGGCGGCAAGCCCCGCCTTCTCCGAGGGATAATAGATCCCCCGCATCGTCCCCTCGGGCCACGAGAGCGTGGTCTCGATGTAGGTCGTGACGCTCTTCATGAAGTTCTCCGCCTGCTCCGTCGTGCCGGGAGAAGAGGGAGAACAGATGATGAGATCACGCGGACCGGAGAATGCGAAAAAGGGCGTACCAAGGAGCGCGGCAAGCGCAAATACCCCTGCCATCCCCACCCGTCCCGATGCTGTTCGACAACGCTCCAGGATCATCCGTCAGACTCCTTCCGTGTTCAGAACCTTGCCATTCTCGAAGATCTTGAGGAGTGCGGGAAGGACGAAGAGGGCGGCGACCAGACAGGCCGAGACGCCAAGGACGAGAGTGGTTCCGAGCGATTCGATCCCCCGGTGGGAAGCGAAGAGGAGACTGCCAAAACCGAGGATCGTCGTCAGCGTGGAAAGAAGGATCGCACGTCCCGTCCCCCGGACCACCCGAAGGAGATCCCCCTTCTCCTGCCGGAACCGGTGAACGATATGTACCCCGTTGTCTACGCCGATCCCAAGGATGAGGGGCAGGATCACGAGATTCGCCAGATTGAAGTTCTGGTCGAAGAGGAGCATGAGCCCGAGCATCCACGCCTCCCCGATGAACAAGGGGAGCATCGCCAACAGGGTGAACTTGAGACTGCGAAAGTCGAGATAGAGCATGAAGAAGACGACGATCATCGCGAGTACCGCGGCTTTTCGAAAGCCGTCGAGGATCGCCCCGCTCATCTCGTAGAGGAGGGAACCGAAACCGGTGACGAACGTCTTGCGTCGCACCTCGACGACCTTCCCCCCCTGCGCCCCCGGCATGACGGAGAGGATCTCGATCTCCCCCGGATCCTCGATGATATGACGGTACCGGGCCAGTACTCCCTCCCGTACGGGGACCCCGGCGGGCAGCGGGATCCGTTCTCGCACGGAACTCGTGATTTCCTGGGTCTGGCGTACGAAGTCCCGCATGAAGGCGCGGTCGTAGATGTTGCCCTTCGGAAAGATCGCCACGAGGAAGTGCCCCTTCCTCCCGACGAAACGGCTCCGCTCCTCGGCCGGCAGGTTCTCCAGTGTGATCGGCCCCGCAGCGAGGTTGCGCTTGAGCAGATCGAGTTTCTCGCGGAGTTCGGCGTAGAAGGTCTCCTGGAAGAGGTCGAGACTGCGTTGTGCTCGCTCGATCCCGGTTCGATCGGAGAGGCGGCGTTCGAGTACCCCCCTGAGCCGATCGATCGATTGGAGAACCCCATCGACCGCGCTGACGATCTGCGTCTGGCCCGATTCGAACGCGAGTTCCTGGACCATCGTGAACTGCTCCTCGATCCCGGCGAGTTTCTCCGTGAAGACCGCCAGATCGATCGGGGGAAGGTGGCGTTGCGGCAACTCGATCCCCTCGAAGAGGGGACGGAGACGTTTCAAGATCTCGAGTTTCTCCGCCTGCCGCTCCGGAATGAGCGACGCGATCGATTCGACCCGCCCCACCGTGGGGAGCGACCGGAAACGACGAACCAGGTCACGAACATCCTCGAGGGAATCGGAAACGATCGCGTTGAACTCCGGTGCGAACTCGGAGTTTTCGATCATCTTCACCTGATAGACGACCGACTCCGTATTCCTGGCCTGCAGGTTGAGGATGCTGTAGTCGAAGTGGAGCTTGGGCGCATGGTAGAGGGAGAAAGCGGTCAGGAGGATCGCGATGATCGTCACGGCCTCCGGATGCCGGAGGATCTGCGCGACGATCGGTCCGGCCAGCGGGGGAGCCTCACGGCGGCGCCGCGCAGCAGGGGGGGCCCCCGTGTACCGGTCCTTCCAGACGAGGAGCGCAGGGAGGAGCGTCATCGTCGCCAGGAGACAGCAGATCACCCCCAGCCCCGTGATCTCCCCCAACTCGGCGAACCCCTGGAAATCGGTGATCATGACGGTGAGGAAGGCCACCGCGGTCGTCAAGGCGCCGGTGACGATCCCCTTTCCCGTCTTCACGATCGCCCGGCGCATCGCCACCTCGATCCCGGCGCCTCCCCGGCGCTCCTCCTCGTAACGCGCCCGCAGATGGATCCCGTAGTCCACCCCCAGGCCGTAGAGGATCGCGGCGAAGACCGAGGAGAGCATGTTGAGCCGCCCCACGAAGAGGATGATCGCCGGCACCGTCCACAACACCCCCACGAAGAGGGTCAACACCGCCGCCAGCGTATTCGTCCACGGGGGGAAGGCCAGCAGGTAGAGGAGCACGATCGAGGCGAATGCAATGACCGAAACCTCGATCATGTCCCGGTCGATCCGTTTCGTTTCGTCCGCCAGGAGGGCGGGATAGCCCGTCAGATGCACAGAGATCCCGCTGCCCGCCACGATCCCCTCTGCCGTGGCCCGCACCATATCGACGAAGGGGATCACGACCCGCGGATCCTCACTCGGATCTCTCGGCTGCACGAAGAGGAAGAGAAAACTCCGGTCGTGAGAGACGAAATACCCCTTCTCGTCGTAATCCTTGGCGCGCGCGCTCTCCCGGAGGAAGAGACGGTCGAGAATCGCAGTGGAACGCTCCTTCTCCTGGGAGATCCAATGGTAGAGTTCATCGAAGAAACTCTGTAAGGAGGCGAGTTGGGTCGCGGCGTCGCTCGGTGGTTCGTTGCCGAGGCGCACCTCGCTTTCGATCTTGCGGCTCAGGAACTCGAGGAGATTCTGGAGGGAACTGAAGCTCGGAAGACTCTCGATCCACTTGCGGTTCTCGATCAAGGTGTTGCTCATGCGCTGGAGGTCTTCGACCGGCAGGAAGAGCAAGCCGTGTGTGGCATAGAAATCGAGGTTCAGACGGTAGAAGACGTCCTTGACCCGATCGGGCTTCCCCTTGAGCGCTTCCGCGATCGCATCCGCCTTGGCCCGGCGCGTGGCAACCTCCCCCCCCTCCAGGATCACCACGAGGTTGCTCGCCGTCCCGAAATCGTCGAGAAATTCGAGATACCGGTTGTTCGGAACGTTGTCCTTGGCCACGAGATCACGACGGGAATTGTCGATACGCAACCGTGGCACCGAAAAGAGGGCAGCTACCGCCAGGAGAAGCGTAATGACCACGGTCTCCCGATAGCGTCGAAGCACCAGCGTCGCCAGAAGATCGAGCAGATACGTCATCGTTCCGATCGTTCCATCGTTTCCCGGAAGAAGCCTCCCCACGGAGCCTCCCCCCCTCGCCGGAGAGGCTCCCATGCCGCCGGGTTCCCCAGAATAGAGGGGAAGGTATCGTAACCTGAAGATAGTGGGAAGTCAAGGATTTTCGACGGCAGGAACAGGAACGATCCATGAAAGCCGATGGTGTCCTTACATCTCCGATTTGCCTTTTTCTTCGGTTTGCCTTTTTGGGAAGTTGTGTCATAATGGCTCCCCCTTCCAGAAGCGATGTCATGGAGGAGATTGCAATGAGCTTGAAGGTAGGCATCTTGACCGGGAGTTTCCGGGCCTTCTCCGAAGCGTTGATCCTTGCGATCGACGCACGTGGCGGGGGAGAGGTCATGGCGGAGTTCTGCCGGGTCGGGGGGATCGTCGCCGAAGCGAAGACCCCGTACCGCGTCGTGATCGACCGGATTTCCCACGACATCTCCTTCTACCGGGAATATCTGAAGCATGCCGCACTTCAGGGCGCGTACGTCATCAACAACCCTTTCCGGATGCAGCCGGACAAATTCGCGGGGTATACGCTCTGCGGGAAGCTGGGGATCCGGATCCCTCCGACGGTTGCGCTCCCTCCCAAGGCGTATCGTCCCGGTGTACAGCCGGAGGATCTCACGAATCTCGTCTATCCCCTCCCCTGGGAGGCGATCGTAGAGCACGTAGGCTTTCCCGCGATCATGAGATCCGCCTCCGGCTTCGGTCCCGCGCATCTGGTGAACGATTTCGCGGAGATGATGCGGGTATACGACGCCTCGGGCACTGAGACGATGATCCTTCAGCGCTTCGTCGTGCCGCAACGCTACCTCCGCTGTTTCGTCTTCGGACAGCGGTTCGCGCGTCCCGTGGTCTTCAGTCTCGCTCGCCAGGCTTACGTGACAGGGGAGGAACTCCCCCCCGACCTGGCCGAGGAGGTCACCACCGCGGCGATCCGTCTGAGCAGGGCGCTTGGCTACGACATGAACATCGTGGAGTTCAGCGTCCAGGATGACGTCCCATATCTGACCGACTTCGTCAACCTCGTCTCCGACCTGAGTCCCGTGGTCCTCCCGGAGTCGCTCTTCGAGTGGGCCGTAGACCGGATGGCCGAGAGCGTGATCGACTATGCCCGCTCTGGCGCCCGGACGCCGTTGGGCACATCGACCCTCCCGGAGGGTTCCGGCGACGTGGCGGCTCAGGAGACGTCCAAGAAACCGAGCCGCAAGAAGACGACCACCCGCAAACGGACCACGAAGGCCGCCTCGGCCTCTTCGGACACCCCTCCCGAGGGTTCCGGCGACGCGGCGGCTCAGGAGGCGTCCAAGAAATCGAGCCGCAAGAAGACGACCACCCGCAAACGGACCACCACCAGAACCCGGGGGAGCAAGTCCTCGAAGGCGTGAATCCCTTCCCCTTACTGGCAAAGGAATGGCCTACAAGAACGACATCGGGGGAGCAAGTCCTCGAAGGCGTGAATCCCTTCCCGGTCCGGCGATAGGGACAGCCATGGAAGCATCCCGTATTTCGATATCGCGATATCGGCGGATTCCCCCCCTCGGAGGGATGCCTCAAGGACCTCCCAGTCAGAAGCTGTAGCCGAGCGCAAGGTTGAACTGATCGACCCCGCTGGCGTCCCCCTTCGTGACGAGCTGGTACTCCCCCTCGAGCACGACGTCCTCGATCGGCAAGAATGCGATCCCGAAGGTGAGGAGCCTCACCTCCTGGGCGGGATCGGGTGCGAAACCGTGGGGCACCCGCTGGTGCGTATCGACGAATTCGTAACGCACGAAGGGGGAGAGTCTCATCCCCGTACTCGGCACCAGGGAGAAGACGTCATAGGTGAGCTGAAGGAGAGAGCCGAACATCTCTTCCCCGACCGTCTCCCCCGGTTCGAGTTCCAGCGCGGCATCGAGGCGGGCGACGTTGCTCACCCGCGCCGTTGCGAAGAGACCCCGAAGCTCGAAGCCGGAGAGTTGGATCTGGGCATGCGCCTCGTAGATCGTGGTGGTCACCCCCACGCCCTTCCCCTCGGCATCGGTGATCGCTCCATGATCCGCTCCCCCGCGATAGAGGGAAATGCCGGCAAGCACACCGGGAATCGGCGTGATATCGACTCGAACGACGCCGGCCCAGTCGGAGGCCATCCCTTGCCCCCCCTTCTGGCGTCCCCCCCGAATCCCGGAAGGCCCGAAGCCTCGTGCATCGAGACCCTCGAGGAGATAGGCCCGATAGTGGAGGGAACCGAACGAACCGAGGAAGCCAAGACCATTCTCCCCCCATGTCGTCGGGATGATTCGCTGTTCCGTCTCGCTTCGTTTCGCACCGATGAAGGCGTCGGGCTCGTGGAATTCGTTGACGAGCCCCATCGGGACGAGCAGCCTCCCCCCCCGAACGGAGAGATGTTCGTTGACCATGTACTCCACGTAGGCGAACTCCAGGGTCGTTGCACCCGCCCCCTCCGCCGAGGCCTGGTCGAACCCGATCCCCGAGTTGAAGAGGAAACGTTCGTCGAAGCGGTATCCGACGTAGAGGATCGCCCGCAGGAAGTCGAGCTTCGAGGGCTCATCGACGGAAGCGCCCGCCTCGTCTTTCGCCGCGAAGTCTTCGTAGAGCATCTCGCCGTACCCGGCCACGGAAAGCCCATGTTCCCTGCCATAGACCGAAGCCGCCGAAGCGCCCAGTCCCCGTGCCGTGGCTTCCTCCTCGGCGCTCTGCCCTTCGGCGTCCTTCTCCGGCCGGAGCGCTCCGATGGCACCCCCCGAGGAAAGGATCGGGGCAGAAAACGTGACGAGCAGGAAGAGGAAGATTCGCTGGCGATTCATGAGACCGGATCTCCTCGACGAGGGTTCCGGGCAACGAGAAGTGCTTCTTCCGGCCCTTTCAGCGGTCGAACTGTAGGGACAAACATCGAGGGGGGCATGCCGATGGGAATCGGAACCGCAGGAGACCGTCACCTGAGATTCGGAAGAAACGGGCTACCGCACCGAGGAAGAGGAGAAGAAGGCGCATGCGGGGAGATCGGATCACCGCACGAAGACGAATCCGGTGGCTCGAATGCTCTTGTCACCGTTGTCCGCGCTGCAACGCGCCTCGTTTCCGCAGGTGTTGTTCGTGTTCTGGCCACAGTAGTTCCCGTACCCCCCGAAGCCGATCCGGGAATCGGGGGTGTTGCAGTCGTTCTCCTGGTTGGCGATGATCCCGATTCGCACCCGGGTGTCTCCCGGCCCGGTGGAGACCTGGTTGAACCCCTCCCGGTTGCAGTGCGGCTGGAGGGAAGCGCCGTTGATGAGCGATTTCCAGGTGTTGCGGCCCACGCTCGTGCTGCGCAGCCGCCCATCGGCGATCACGGCGTGAAGGGAGTCCGCGCTGTAGGGTACCGTGATCCAGCGCGTGTCGTCGCCGACCTGCATCCCGAGGAGAAGCTCGTCGAAAGGCACGGTGTGGTAGGTCGCCAGTTTCAGCTCGTCTGGCTCCTCGGCGTCGGGGTCGTCGAGCGCGTCCGCATTCAGCGTCGCCGTGTTCTTCCAGAGGTCGGCATCGTAGGTGAAGGTCGTGCGGTTGCCGTCGATCTTGAGGGCCAGTGTCCACCCCCCGCCGTTGCGCTCCATGTCGCACACGACGGCAAAGGGCTCGATCTCCCCCGCGTCGCCGTCGGGATCGATGGAATAGACCCCGGAGGGGAGGGGAGGATCGACGTCGCCGGTGAGTTCCTTGAGTTCCTTGCACGACCGGGCGGCATCACAGGCGTCGCCGATGCCGTCCCCATCGTCATCGGTCTGGAAGGGATTGGCGATCTCGGGGCAGTTGTCCGTGGCATCCGGGATACCGTCCCCATCGGTATCGGGGTTACAGTCGATCTGGCCGGAAAGGACGATTGTGGTCACGCAAAGTCCCACCAGCAGGAAACTTCTCTTCGAACGCTTCATCTTGGTGATCCTCCCTCTTTCGGCGGTCCTGGAACGTTGCTCCAGTCTATCCGACGGTGGCGCTCTTGGCAAGTCACGCATGCACCCCCACAGGCACGCATGCACCCCCACAGGATCGATTCATGGCAGGATTGTGGGAGCATCCTCTGATTCCTACCGCCGGTTCTCCCGGGATGGGAGGATGGGATGGAGCACTCGACGAGGCTTGACATCACGGACCAGAGGGGGGGATGATAGAGAGGCAGACGATGGCACGCAGACCGATTCTCACCTTGCGAGGGGTTCCCATGAACGTTTCCAGATCTGGATGGATGGGGCGGACAGAACTTTCTCCCGGGGCGCGGGTCACTCTCCAGCTATCATGGGGCCGTTCATCCGGCCTCCTCCTCGCCTTGACGATTCCGATCGTGCTCTTCAGCGGTTGTGGGGGGGGAACGAACGGAGATGAGGAGAGCGGGGTCGAGGGGACGAGCATCTCGGCCACGACGGCATTTTCCTCCGTCGTGACGGGAAGCGACGGAACCGGCGTCACCGGAGAGACTTCCCAAACGAGTGCGCAGGCGCGCGAGGGGTGTCTCGCCTGCCACGAAGGGATCGAGGAGATCCACCCCGGGCTCGAAATTTCGTGCGTGACATGTCATGGCGGGGATCCCGAGGCGACGACGCGCGAAGCGGCCCACGTCCTGCCCCTCGGATGTCTCGGAGAAACACCCGGGGTCAACGACTACGCCTGTGATCCCGACTACATCCGCTTCATCAACCCGGCCGATCTCCATATCGCCGATGAGACGTGCGGTCTTTGTCACACCGGCTATGTGGAGCGGGTCCGCAAATCGATGATGTCGCTCACCACGGGGCATTTCATCGGCGGCCTCTTCGAGAACGGCGTCCAGGAGAGCCGGATCGCCAGGTACGGCATGATGGACATGGTGGACGACGACGGCTTCGTCCCCCACGAACGGGGCGCCGTTTCCCACGTCGAACAGATCCCCCCCTTCGACGAGAACGCGGACGAGACCCTTCTCTCCACCCAGTACATGGATCTTCCCCGGAAGGAGTGTGCCACCTGTCACCTCTGGGCACCGGGAAAGGCGCGTCCCGGGGAATACCGTTCCTATGGATGCGCGGCCTGTCACATCCCCTACGCGTACGATGGCCTGAGCCAGAGTCTCGACCCGACGATTCCGCTCGATCAGCCGGGACATCCGATCAAACACCAGATCACGAGGAAGCTTGGAACCGAGGTGTGTGCCCGCTGCCACTACCGTGGTGCCCGCATCGGTCTCAGCTTCCAGGGGCGTTTCCAACTCGTGGAGGGCACCCCTGCCGGCCCCGGCGTTCCGGGAACGACGTCTGTTCCCTACAATGGTGCCTACCTTGGAGAGGAACCGGAGAACACGCCCCCCGACATCCATTTCCAGCGCGGAATGGACTGCATCGACTGCCACTTCGTCAATGACGTCATGGGAGACGGCAACATCTACACCCATATGAACATGGCCGTCGAGATCGAGTGTACCGACTGCCACGGCACGCCATGGAGCTATTCGAACCTCCTCACCTCCCGTGGCGCCCCGATCGAGAACCTGCGAAAGGAAGGTGGCCGCTTCATCCTCACGACGAAGGTGACGGGAAAGGAACTCGAAGTTCCCCAGGTCAAGGATGTGCTCAACCCCGATCATCCCCGCTACAATCCCCGGGCCGCCCGGGCCATGACGCCAAAACACCTCAAGGAGGAGGGGGGACTCGAATGCTATGCCTGCCATTCCGCCTGGACGGTCAACTGCTACGGTTGCCACATGAAGCGGGATGCCAGCCAGAACGGCTTCGACTACTTCTCCGGAGAGACGACGCAGGGACGAGCGATCAAGGACAAGTTCGGCGTCATCGAGCGAAGACCCTATCACCTCGGATGGAACGAGGAGGGGAAGGTCGCCCCCTACGTCACGGGATGCACCGTCTTCATGTCCGCGTACGACGAGCAAGGGGAACCGATCTTCGAGCGCGTGGCCGCCCGATCGGGAGCGGGATTCTCGGGGCTCTCCTTCAACAACATCCAGCCCCACACCGTCCAGCCCAAAGCGCGGGGATGCGTCGTCTGTCACCGCCTCCCCGCCACCCTCGGGCTTGGATCGGGCAAGTACCTCATCGCGGGGCGATACCTCTTCCTCGCCGATGGAACCAAAGGGATGACGATCGTCGATATCTTCGACCGCACCGACCCGAAGGTCGTTGGGCGGCTCGAAGCCTCTCCCATCTCCCTTGCCGTGCCGCTCACCGATCCGATCGAGGGCGCCGCGCACTACCTCCTGGCCGTCACCGGGACGCAGCCCCGATCCCTCGGCGTCTTCCGGCTCGACGATATCACGTCGCCCACGCTCCTGGCACGTCTCGATATCCGGGAGGGGTTGGCCCTCGAGGTGGGGGGGGGTGAACTCTTCGTGGCCGACGGCCCGGCCGGGGTGAAGCGTTTCGACATCTCCGATCCTGCTTCGATCCGGGCGCGGTCTCCCATCGAAACGGAATCGGCCCGTGACCTCCTCCTCGCTGGCATCGACCTCTTCGTGGCCGACGGCCCGGCGGGGATCAAGATCATCGACCTCTCCGATGACGATGCGCCGCGCCTTGCCGCGGCGATTCCCCCCCCCCGAGAGGGGGAGGAGAGTGTCGCGATCGCGGTCCATCAGCGGTATGCCTATACCGTCAACCCCGACTCCGGTCCTTTCGGCCTCTACGTCGTGGCGGCCAACCAGCCCGAAGGGGTGACGATCACCGATGTCACCGATCGTTCCGCCCCTCGAAGGATCGCCGAACTCTCCGTGAGCGCACCACGCTCACTTGCCCTCTATACGATCTACCATTTCGGTGGCGAAGGGGAGCGCAACGAAGAACGCGACTATCTCTTCGTCGGAACGGGGGGGGGAACGCTCGAGATCTTCGACATCACCACGATCGATGCCCCTCGTCTCGCGGCGCAACTTCCTCTCCCCGGTCCCGTGGATGAGATCGTCGTGGCGAGCCATCTCCTCCCCAACCGGAAGGATGGCCACGCCTCCGAACTCCACTACGGGTTCGCCGCCGTGGAGGGCGTGGGTCTCCTCATTCTCGACCTCTCCGAGCCAGAGCATCCCGTCGTCGTGACCGACGTCCCTTCGGAGGGCGGAGCGCTCTCCCTCTCGCTCGAAGTGATCGCACTCGACCGCATGATCGATGAATGGGGCAACCGTATCAAGGACACCTCTTACGAAAGGGCGCGTCATTTCGATCGTGAAGAGATCGTCCGGATTCTCCGGGCCGAGATTCCTCCGGAGACGGAGAATCCATCCCACTGAGGAAATGAGGGTCATCGTGAAATTTCTTGCCTTCCTCACCCGATTCCCGATTCCCGATTCTCGATACTGTGCGTTATCCCACAGGATGCTGTTGGAAATCACACGCACCCGGCAGGAAATCCCTGATTTGGGGGGGATGGATCGGAAGAAACAGGGGAAAGAGGGGGAGAATTTCGGACAGGCGTGTGGTACGCCGCTTGCCTTGGCCTCCAAGGGGGGATCGATCCGACCGAAGATCGATTTCGAGAGCCCGCCGGGGGAGGCCCTGAAGAAACGAGGAGAGAGATCCCCGGCGGGGACGAAGGTTGTACAGGAGGGATGAGGATTCCAGCGTAAGCGGATCTCGTCGTCAAGGAGGTTCACGGATGCGAAGCGTCATTTTTCGGTTCGTTCTCTTGTCGTCGTTCATCTGGGCATCCCCTCTCTTCGGAGGGGAAGGGGTCAAGGAGGGGGTGGCCCGGGGGGACTGGTTCACGGAGTTCTTCCAGGCACTGCGGGTCGTCGTCGAATCCCACCAGGCGATGCTCAACCCCAAGGAGAAACCGACGGGATTGACGCCCGAAGAGTTCGCACAGGAAACCGCAAAGGAGTTCAAGAGCCTTTCGGGGATCGAGGCCTCTGCGGTGGGGGACGAGGCGCCCGCGGAGATGGCCAGGCATCTGGCCCAGCTCATGATGAGCAGTTGGCATGTCATCGACCGCTACCAGCGGCGGATCAAGGAGGCGTTCGCATCCGGTTATCCGGCCGTCTATCTCGTGGAGGAAGCGGCTTTCCTCTTCGAGAAGAGCAGCGGGGTCTCGTTGCGTCTGACCTCCCTTGGGCGCAAGGGGCATGAACCCCGCTCCCGGGCCCACGAACCCGATCTGTGGGAGAAGACGACGCTTCGCAGCTTCAAGGAGAAACGGGTCGATCCCTGGCATGTCGTCCAGGAACCGGGACAGCTTCGCTTCCTCGTGCCCCTCGTGACGGAAGCCTCCTGCCTGCGCTGTCACGGAGAACCGGAAGGGATCCTCGACGAAACCGGGCATGTGCGGGAAGGGTACCACAAGGGAGAACTGCGCGGAGGGATCGTCGTGCGCTTCCCCGCCCCCGAGTCGAAGTGAAGTTCCCCCTTACGCGCCCTCGGTGCAGAGGGTGTGGACGAGATCGTGGAGCTGAGGGCGGAACGATTTGATCTTCCAGTTCTCCCGTGAGGGATGGACGCGGTTCGTCAGCAGGATCACGGAGAGCCGGCACTCGAGATCGATCCAGACCGAGGTGCCGGTAAAGCCGAGATGCCCCACGGCATTGGGGTAGAAAAATCTTCCCGAGGAGGAGGGGCGCCGGGCGGGGGGATCGGGAGTATCCCACCCCAGGGCCCAGGTGGCATGCGGCATCGCCTTGCGCCAGAAGGTCTGCACGACCTCCTGCGGGAGGAAGCTCTCCTCCTCTCCATGCCATGCCTGGACGAGGGCCTCCACGATCCGCTCGACGTCCTCGGCGGTTCCGAAGAGTCCCGCATGCCCTGCGATCCCTCCCATGAGGGAGGCGTGTTCGTCGTGGACTTCCCCCACGAGGACCCGTTTCCGCCAGGAGCAGACCTCCGTGGCCGCGAAGTCGTCGTCGGCTGGGGGCACGAGGGGGAGCCGGCGGAAGCCGCACGTCGTCAGGCCGAGGGGGCGGGCGACCTCCGCCTCGAAGATCTCGTCGAGGGGAATCCCTGCGATCCGCTCGAGGATGCGCCCCAGGAGGATGAATCCGAGGTCGCTGTAGCAAACCCGTCCACCCGGGCCGGCAAGGAGCGGCTCGGCGTGGATCCGCCGCACGATCGCCGCCCTGGCCGCCTCCACGTCCCAGGCGTGCGGTCTCCATCCGATCTCCTCGGCCACTTCCCGGTAGTACGCTTTCCAGTCGGGAAGCCCGCTCGCATGGCAGAGGAGGTGGCGGATCGTGACATCCGCCTTCTCCCCGATCCCCCACTCCGGAAAGAACTCCGCCACGCGCCGATCGAGGGAGAGTTTTCCCGCCGCCACCCAACGCATCACGATCGTCGTCGTGCAAAGCGCCTTGGTCAGCGAGGCGAGATCGAAGCGTGTCGTCGTCTCCATCGGGCGGGTGACGGGCACGAGTTGTGCGAAACCGAAGGCGTGCAACGCGCGATCCGATCTTCCCCGGATGAGGAGCACCGCACCGGGGAACACGCCTTGACGGACGCCTCTCTCCATCAGTATCGAGATCCGTTCCGTTTTCAACGTTTTCCTCCCCTATCGTGGTCCATTTCACCGGGTGAAGCGGTGATCGTCGTGGGCCTGGATCCTTCCGATCCATCTTTTCTTCCGTTCACCGTCATTTCCATTATACCAGAAATTCGTCGAAACCGTCATCCCGCCCTCGATCGCTCGAAACAGCCAGAACACTCGTGCGCGTAGCGGGCGATCATCATGCTTTCAAAGGCGTTTTCTCCTCCGGATTCATGATTCTCCAGGCAGGTGCCGATAAGAGGGAAAGATCCTCGCAAGGAAAGAAGGGGTTGGTTGGAAACCACCCCCATCGGCAATCCCAGAACACCAGGGACAGTCTCATGAACGGCATGAACGGCCTTCCGCTCTCCACTGCCCGGCGTACAACGGAGCATCCTACCGCCACCGGCGTGACGGCGGTCCAGGAACAGGGGCTTCACATCGTCCGCACGATGCGCGCAGCGATCGTCAACCTCAACGTCTATCCCCGCGGCCACCGGATGGTGCAGGAGTGCCTCGACCTCCTCTACGAGCGCTTCTGCGCCCTTCTCGAGATGGAACCGAAAGTCACGATCGAACTCAAGGATCACGGTTCTTTCGACCTCAACGGGGTTGCACTCGCCAGAAAAGGGGCCGAGCGCGAGTTTTCGGCCTGGGCGGTGCAGCACTTCCACGATCGCGGGGTAAAAACGATCCTTCTGAGCGCCGGCTTGAAGAAGGAAGAACTCGATGCCTTCCTCGAACTGATGGCCCGGGACCCGAACACCTTCGTCGAGCAACCCGTCTCCAAGGGGATCGAAGCGCTCGGTATCGAGCATATCGAGACGAAGTCCTACCTCCTCTCGGAGGAGGGCGCCGCTCGTCCGGTGATCGTAGGGATCGGGGAAGGTGATGCGCCGGAGGTCGAGGTCCAGCTCTCCTCCGACTCCCTGGCCCGACTCGTCCGGCGTCCCGAGTTCCAGGAAGCGATCGAAAGACTTCCGGCCCGTCCCTTCCTCTTCGAGCAGTTCCAGAAGTACCTCCTTGCCGCGCTCAGACAGTTCGGCCTGCAGGTGCCCAAATTCGTCCAGAAGACCGAGGATCCCTCGATCCTCTTCCAGGGATTGCACAAGCTCGACGACAAGATCGCCACCTCGCAGGAAGCCGCACGCCTGATCCGTACGTCCACGCATACGAAGTTCACGAGCACGAGTCCGTACGAAGACGCCACGATCACCGCGCTACACTGTATGCTCCGTTCGATCGAAGCGGAAGGCTCCGATACCCTCAAGGAGTGGGCCGCGGAGGGAATCGGCGAACTGACCTCCATGATGCCCCCCGCCACCCTGGCCCGATTCCTCGGTAAACCGATCTCGGGGAAGCATCGCGATCCCGACGGGACGATCCAGGGGCGCCTCCTCCCGTCGGTGACCCAGGATCCCCGGCGCCTCTCCCAGCTCCAGGAGGAACTCCTCGAACTGAGCGAGCGCACGAGCAAACGCGACGAGTATGCCCACCTCGTCGATATCCTCACTCGAACGGCCCAGGCCCACATCGAGAAAGGGGATCTCGATGGAACGAAGAAGGTGGTCGAGACCCTCGAACGGCATCGCCGCACTCGCCAGAGGGAGGAAGTCCGGCGGGAGGCCGAGCGTGGACTCCATACGCTGGCCGGCACCGATCTCCTCCCCCAGCTCGTGGAATCCCTCCGCAAGGATCCCAACGCTGGGGATCTCTCCGAAATGCTCGTGGCGATCGGCGGAGCAGCACTCGAACGCCTCGTCACGGAACTCAAGGAAAGCCCCGACATTCTCTTGCAGAACGTCCTGATCGACGTGATCTCCCGAATTTGCATCCATGAGGCCGAACTCGAAGGATCGACGAAGCCCTTTCACCCCTTGATGCGGCAACTCCGGGAAAAGAACCTGCCCCTCCCCTTCATCTGCAACCTCCTGAAAATTTTCGGCCGCATTGGGCATCGCTATTTCGAGGCCTCCATCATCGAATTTGCCCATCATCGTCACCCCCAGATCGAGGGGGAGGCGATCCGGGCGCTAAGCGCCCTTCGATCGCCGAAAGCGCTCCAGGTGTTGCGGGAGAAGGTCCTCGGGGGACGAATCCGGGAAAGAAGCGACCTGAGCAGGGCGATCAACCGTCTCGCGGAAGCCGCCATGCCCGACTTTCCGGAGGTCGTCGAAAAGCTCCTTTCCGGCAATCCGGGGCTCGACATTCAGATGACCGCGATCCAGGGGCTGGGAAGGCTTCCAGAGGAAATGGCCCTCCCCCTGCTCGAACGGATCGCCACGAAGAAGAAGGTTTTGAGCCGCAAACCGGTTTATCCCCTTCCGATGCGTCTCGCAGCGGTTCGCGCCCTCGGCGAGCTTGGGGGTGGCCGGGCCCGCGATCTCCTCACGCACCTCTGGGACATCGAGTCGGATCCGAAGATGCTCGATGCCATCGATCTGGCGCTCTCCCGGAAGCACTCGTAGTTCTCGCAGCACAATCGCATCTATTGATCCCTGCAAAAGAAACCGTTGCTCGGAATCTTCGGGATGGGCGCCCACCTCTTCACGAAGGGGGCGGGGCTCCGGTTCCTGGAGAGTGTGATCCGGTATCTGTATGAGGCTCATGGGGCTACTCTGCTGATT
>CAZTSL010000004.1:46844-71761 GCA_964616915.1 uncultured bacterium | reverse complement strand
GATGTTACAGCGTGAGGGTGTCATCTCGTTGCGCATCTCGTGGGCGTAGGAATGGGAAGGGGGACGGCTGGCAGGCGCCGGGGGAGACATGGAAACTCAGGAGACGCGCCGTCCCTTTCGGAAAGCGATGAGCCCGATCAGGAGGAGGAGCCCCCACCCGGGCGTCACACTCCGGGAGGATCTGACACCGGGGATTGCAGGCGTGATGCCGCACCCAGGACATTCCCCATCCTCGCCCGGTTCGTTCGTATCGTTCGGCGCGCAGTCACACACATCGCCCAGACCGTCGAGATCCTGGTCGCTCTGATTCTCGTTCGGATCCTCGGGGCAGTTGTCCCGGCATGCATCGATCCCATCGCTGTCGTCCACGATCGTGAGCGGAATCGAGGCAGTGGCGACTTCCCCGAGATCTCCCGGACAGAGGGAGGAATCGTTCTCTTCCCCCTGGCTTGCGCCGAGCACGATCCCCACCGAGGTGGGGGTGTCGGGAAACATCACCCCTTCGGTCATCTCGATCTTCATCACGACCCCTGGGGTGAACGAATCTCCGTAATCGATGAGGAGACGGACCGCATCCCACGAGAAATCGGAGGAAAAGGAGGAATCGTTGAACCAGGCGTGAAAGGAGAACTCCGAAAAACTCAGCTTCGAGATCCCGTCGTTCGTTCCGAGTGCGGAGCCTGCGGATGCCCCCGTCTCCGTCGCTTTCGTCACCGGCTCCCCCACGTCGAGGGGGCCGAGGTCATCGCTCTGCGGGACGGCGAAGAGGTCGTCCGCTCTCGCCGGATCGTTGAGCGCCGCCAGGATCTTGAAGCCGGGCCCCACATTCTCGAACGTCACCTTGACGGCGAAACTGCCATTGCGGTTGCCACTCTCGGAGAGCCCTCCGCTGCCGAAGAGGATCGATTGGACATAGTCCTGAGTTCCCAGTCCGAAAGCTCCCAGATCGACGCTTTCATAAAACTTCTCTCGCGTGACGAAGAGGTCGATATCCTGCACCGTCGAGGTCACGTCGAAGGTATCATCGACGATCGGTACTCCCGTCTCGGCCGTGGCCCAGGAAGGGAGACTCCCCACGATGACGAATGCCAGCATCAGCGCGGCCTGTCGCACGCTTCTCCTCATTTCGTTTCTCCTTCTCCTTGTCGTTTCGTGTTCTCCCGGCAGGAGTTCTCCTCTCCTTCGGGGAACCGGGAGGGGAATCGTTCCAGACGTGATCGGGAAAGACGCCTGTACGGACCAAGGCATTCTACCCCTCCGCACCCGATTCCGCAATCCCCATTTTCGACCCCTTGCCGCGCTCCCCCCTCACGAGTCGCCCCATGGGCGGGCAGGTGATCCTTCCCCAACTCGGGCGATTCCTGGCTCGAGGGAGGCATGCATGGTTCGAGATCCTTTCCTGGAGGGCCTCGATCCTCTGCGGATCGTCGGCAGTGATTTCGATGGCGCGATGGGGAGAGGGGTGGGGTTACTTAGGGGAACGGGTGAAACGATACACCGTGGTCTCGCGTTCTTCGTCGCCCTTCTTCTTCGATTCGGGGAGCCGGAGGGTCCGGGTGCTGTCCTCGCTCTCCTGGGTGTTGCCCTGGATCCCCATGATCCGGATCTGGAAGTCGTTGGGGTTGGAGGCGAAACGGACCGCATCCTCCTGGGAGACGAGCCCCTTGCGGTAGAGACGATAGAGGGCCCGGTCGAAGGTCTGCATCCCGTAGGTACTCTGCCCCTCGGCCATCACTTCCTTGATCTCCTGCAGACGCTTCGGATTCCGGAGGCACTCCCGGACATGGCTCGTGGAGACGAGGATCTCCATCGCCGGAATCCGTCCTTCCCCCTCGGCGAGAGGGACGAGACGGATGGCGATGATCGCCTTGAGCACGCTGGCGAGCTGATAGCGGATCTGGTCCTGCTGCCCCACGGGGAAGACGGAGAGGATCCGGTGGATCGCCTCCGAGACGTCGGTGGAGTGCATCGTGGAGAGCACGAGGTGTCCCGTCTCGGAAGCGATGAGCACCGTTTCGATCGTCTCGCGGTCCCGCATCTCCCCCACCATGATGACGTCGGGATCCTGGCGCAGCGCGTGCCGCAACGCAGAAGCGAAGTTCTCCGTATCGACGCAGACCTCCCGCTGGGAGATGAGCGCCTTGTGGTCCCGGAAGGTATACTCGATCGGATCCTCGATCGTGATGATGCTACAGTTGCGCCGCCGGTTGATATACTCGATCATGGCGGCCAGGGTCGTGGACTTACCGCTCCCGGTCGATCCCGTCACGATCACGAGGCCGTTCTGCTGCAGAGCGATGTCACCCACCACCTCCGGAATGTTCAACGCCTCGAAGTCGGGAGGCTGCTGGGGAATCACCCGGAAGACGAGCGCGATCGTTCCCCGCTGCTGGAAGATGTTCACCCGGAAACGGGAGAGCCCGGGGATCGAATATGCCGTGTCGAGATCGTGCGTCTTCAGGAACTTCGCACGCTGCGCCTCGTTCATCAACCCCATCGCCATCTGCCGCGTCTCCTTCTCCGTGAGCCGCGAGACGTTGAGGAGGGGTTTGAGCTGCCCATCGACCCGAAACGTCGGGGGAACCCCCACCTTGAAGTGGATGTCCGATGCCCCGAACTGGACGGCGAGCTGGAGGATTTCCTTGAGATTCATCCATATACTCCCAAATCATGGACAGACCCATCGGGAGATACGTCGAACGGGATGGTTCCTGCCCCGGAAGATGAAGAGGGTCGTCGGCGTACACGCTTTGTTCCTTCCCATCCTATCGGCCGTTTCGGGGGCGAACTTGAGTTTCTCCCCAAAGGAGCCTCAGCCCCCCGGTTGGTGGGAGTGCGCGTGATCGCGCAGCACCATCCCTCCGATCTGCGTGCAATCGCACAGGCCGAGGGCGGAGCCAGCGGAGGAAACCCGGAACCATGCGGATTTCCCCGCGATCCTCCTGTCTCCGTTAAGCGGCAACGCAACTTCCTTTAACGGGGATCTCATCCTCCCCCTCTTCCTCTTTTCCCCGCTACTGGGGCGAAAGCAGCTCTCTGCCCTCCCCCCTGCGTCGGAGAAGGGGCGCGTGCTGTTAAGGGAAACCCTGCATCACGACGGCGTCCATGCCGGAGACCCCACGGCGCAACATACTGGAAAGAAAGGTTCTTTTTTGCTTTCCCATCAGATCGTTCCGTGGTACGGGCTTTGCTCATCCAATCCAGTGATCATCGAGGAGGCAGGAAGCGTTGTCTCCCTTTCCGGCGGTCCCGAACGCCGAGTGGAAGGGGAAAGGTCGCGAAGCGGAAAGCCTCGAAGCGGGAAGGAGAGGAGCGATGAGCCCGATCTCACGGCGGCAGTTCTTGCAGATTTCCGGCGCCACCCTCGGCCTGGCGGGCATGGAGGAGATCGCGGCGCCCTGGAACGTCTTCGGGAGGGATCCCGGATCGCGCGAAGCGCAGATCGAACGGATCCCCACCTACTGCAACATCTGTTTCTGGAAGTGCGGCGCAGTCGCCTACCGTCGGGACGGTCGCCTCTGGAAGATCGAGGGAAACCCGCACGACCCGCTCAGTTCCGGGCGGCTCTGTCCCCGGGGCACGGGTGGCGTCGGGGAGGCCTTCAATCGATCGCGGCTGAAACGCCCCCTCATCCGTCGCTTCGTTCGGGGGGAGGCGTCGTGGCAGGAAGCCTCCTGGGAGGAGGCTCTCGATTTCATCGCGAAACGGATGAAGCAGATCCGCGACGAAGCGGGTCCCGAGTCGATCGCCCTCTTCTCTCACGGCGTCGGGGGAACTTTCTTCAAGCATACGATGAAGGCATTCGGAACGCCGAACATCGCGGCCCCCTCCTTTGCCCAGTGCCGGGGGCCCCGGGAGGTCGGCTTCCGCCTCACCTTCGGAGAGGGCGTCGGTTCCCCGGAGCGGACCGATATCGAGAACAGCCGTTGTATCGTCCTGATCGGCAGCCACCTCGGGGAGAACATGCACAACACCCAGGTACAGGAGTTCGCCCGGGCGATCGAGCGGGGGGCGACGGTGATCGTGGTCGATCCCCGCTTCTCGGTGGCGGCGAGCAAGGCGAAGTGGTACCTCCCGGTCCGTCCGGGGACCGATCTGGCGCTCCTCCTGGCCTGGATGAACGTGCTCGTCTCCGAGGAACGCTACGACAAGGCCTATGTCGAGCGCTACGGCTTCGGGTTCGAGCACTTCAAGGCACGGATCGCCGGCTATACCCCGGAGTGGGCCTACGCGGAGACCGGGATCCCGCCCGGTCTCATCCGCAAGACGGCACGGGAGATGGCGGCCAACGCTCCAGCCACCCTGGTGCATCCGGGCCGGCACGTCACGTGGTACGGCAACGACACGCAGCGCAGCCGCGCGATCGCCCTCCTCAACGCACTCCTGGGGAGCTGGGGACGAAAGGGCGGCTTCTACGTCCCCTCCCGGATGCAGATCCCCCGCCATCCCCACCCCCCCTATCCGAAGCCGAAGCGGGGGCGTGTCGATCGTGAGGCGGGGACGTACCCCTTTGCGGAGGAGATGCTCTCCACCGGCATCCGGCGGGCCACGCTGACCGGCTCCCCCTACCCGGTCAAGGGGTGGATCGTGTACGGCACGAACCTGATCCATTCGCTCCCCAATCCGGAGGAGACGGTCGAAGCGATCCGCAAGCTCGATCTCCTCGTGGTCATCGACATCATTCCGAGCGAGATCGCGGGATGGGCCGACGTGATCCTTCCCGAGGCGAACTATCTGGAGCGCTACGACGATCTCAACACTCCGGCCTTCCGGGAGCCCTTCGTCTCCCTGCGCCAGCCGGTCGTCTCCCCCCCCGGGGATCAGAAGCCGAACTGGTGGATCGCGCGGGCCCTGGCCGGAAAGCTCGGCCTCGAGGCGTTCTTCCCCTGGAAGGATATCGAAGAATACCTGCAAACCCGCCTGGCGGGCGTGGGTCTCTCCCTCGAGGAACTCAAACGCAGGGGAGTCGTGCGGGGCAAGGGGGGACCGCGCTACTTCGAGGAAGGGGCCGAAGCTCGCTTCCCCACCCGATCGGGAAAGATCGAGTTCTACTCCGTCCCCCTCGAGGAAGCGGGATTCGACCCCGTTCCCCGCTACACGCGCCCGCCCGCCCCACCCGCCGGCTACCTCCGGCTCCTCTACGGGCGCTCGCCGGTCCACTCCTTCAGCGCGACGCAGAGCAATCCGATCCTCGGCGATCTCAAGGAGGAAAACGAGGTCTGGATCCACACGAGTGTGGCCGCCGCTCTTGGCCTGCGTTCCGGCGACCGCGTCCGCCTGCGCAACCAGGACGGGGTGGAGAGCAACGCCGTCGCGGTCCGCGCCACCGAACGGATCCGGAAGGATTGCGTCTACCTCATCCATGGATTCGGGCATACATCCCGGATGATCCCTCAGACCTATGGCAAAGGCGCCAGTGACGCCCACCTCATCACCCGCTATACGATCGATCCGATCATGGGCGGCACCGGCATGAACGTCAACTTCGTCACGATCGTTCGGGAGGTGGCGTGATGGCACGCTTCGGCATGGTCATCGATACGAAGAAGTGCGTGGGGTGCATGGACTGCGTGGTCGCCTGCAAGACGGAGAACGACGTGCCGGAGGGGTACAACCGGGACTGGATCGTGGAGGCGGTCTCCGGCCGGTTTCCCGATCTGACGATGGAGATTCGCTCCGAGCGGTGCAACCACTGCGACAACCCGCCCTGCGTCCATTGTTGTCCCACTGGGGCCAGCCACGTGAACGACTTCGGCAACCTCGTTCTCGTCCATCACGAGCTGTGCATCGGGTGCAAGGCGTGCCTGGCCTCCTGTCCCTACGATGCCCGCTTCATCCATCCGGATGGGTACGCGGACAAATGCACCTTCTGTGTCCACCGGCTCGAACGGGGGGAGGATCCGGCCTGTGTCTCGGTCTGTCCCACCCATTGCATGTACTTCGGGGATCTCGACGACCCGAAGAGTACGGTCAGCCGGCTGCTGGCCTCCCGCAAGCACCATGCGCTCAAAGAGGAGGCGGGCACGAAACCGAGGATCTTCTATCTCACGTGAGGTGCGCCATGCAGGAGTTCGTTTCGACGCGGCACAATCCGATGATCGACCCGGTCCTCCACGTCTGGGGATGGGAGATTGCGCTCTACCTCTTCCTCGGGGGGCTGGTGGCGGGGATGATGATCTTCACCGGCTACGCCTTCCTGAAAGGACGGCACCGGGAAGCGGATTTCTTCGGTACGCGGACGCCGATCCTCAGCCTTCTCTCGCTTTCCGTGGGGATCTTCTTCCTCTGGCTCGATCTCGAGCACAAGCCATATTTCTGGCGGCTCTATACGGCCTTCGAGATCTCCTCGCCGATGTCGTGGGGGGCCTGGATCCTGGTGCTCGTCTATCCGGCGCTCCTTGGGGCGATGTTCGTGCGTCTTCCCGGCTTTCTGGCAAGACGACCGTGGTTCTCGCAGCTTTCCTCCCGGCTGGGGGAGGGAGCGATCCGCTCGATCGGGGTCGTGAACATCCTCCTCGGAACCGCGCTGGGGATCTATACGGGGATTCTGCTCAGTGCGCTCGGGGCGCGTCCTCTTTGGAGCAGCACGATTCTGCCCCCCCTCTTTCTCGTCTCCGGGCTTTCGACGGCGGCGGCCTTCGGGGCGCTGATCGCGCCTTCCGGGGGGGAGCGACGCGACTTCGAGCGCATCGATGTCGGACTCCTGGCCGTGGAGGCGTTTCTCCTCTTCCTCTTCCTGATCGGCGCATCGAGTGGCTCCGGGGCGCAGATCGCCGCGCTGCACATCTTGATGGGTGGCCCCTATACCGCCTTCTTCTGGGTTTTCGTGGTCATCGTCGGGATCCTGCTCCCCCTGATCCTTCAACCCCTTACCCTGAGGCAGCGGATCTCCCATACGCCGATTCCCCCGCTTTTCGTCCTGCTGGGAGGGATCGCGCTGCGTTTCGTGCTCGTCTACGGGGGGCAGATGAGCCACTGGGTGGAGACGTTGTGACCTCATTCGGGAGATCGGAACGATGGGAACGATCGCACAAGGAACCGAGCAAGCGCTCGGAGTGGCGGCGGAGCCAGGCGCCGTCGAGGAACGAAGCCTGATGAACCCCTACCTGGCCGGGGTGGGCCTTGGACTGGTGCTCCTGTGTGCCTTCGTGGTCATGGGGCGGGGGCTGGGCGCCTCGGGGGCGGTCTCCTCCCTGGTGACGACGATCGTCCATGCGATCGCCCCGGCCCATGCCGAAGGGAACGGTTTTTACGCACGCTACCTGGGAGACGGGACGATCCACCCCCTCAAGCGCTGGCTCGTCTTCGAGGTGATCGGGGTATTCCTCGGGGGATACCTCTCTGGAATCCTCGCGGGGCGCATCCGGGTCCAAGTGGAGAAGGGTCCCCGGGTCTCGACGCGAACACGCTTCCTGCTCGCCTTCCTCGGGGGGGGACTCATGGGGATCGGCTCGAAGCTGGCCCGGGGATGCACGAGTGGACAGGCCCTCACCGGCGGCGCCCTCCTCAACGTGGGGAGTTGGGCCTTCATGCTCGCGGTCTTCGCCGGCGCATACGCAATGGCCTGGTTCGTAAGGAGGCAATGGCGATGAATGCTCCATTTTTCACCCACGGCTTCTTCGGGTACGAGACCTCCCTCGTTGTCGCGGTGGTCATCGGGATCGGCTTCGGATTCTTCCTCGAACAGGCGGGCTTCGGCAGTGCCAGGAAGCTGACCGCCCAGTTCTATCTGACCGACCTGACCGTCTTCAAGGTGATGTTCAGCGCGATCGTGACGGCGACGATCGGTCTCTTCTACCTCACCTGGATCGGATTCCTCGATCTCTCCCAGGTCTATCTCTCCAAGACCTATCTCGTGCCTCAGACGATCGGGGGGCTCATCCTGGGCGCAGGTTTCGTGATCGGGGGCTACTGTCCGGGAACCTCGGTCGTGGCGATCGCCACGGGGCGCCTCGATGCGATCTCCTTTTTTCTCGGCCTCTTTTCCGGTATCCTCGCCTTCGGGGAGATCTTCCCCCGGATCGAGGGTTTCTTCTACACGACGCCGATGGGGAAGGTGACCTTACCCGAATTCTTCCACCTCTCCCACGGTCTCGTCCTTTTCCTCGTCGTTCTGGTCGCCCTCGGAGGATTCCGGCTCTCCGAGGCCGTGGAGCGGCGCTTCGGGCAACTGGCCGGGAGGGAAACAGCATGAAAGGGATCTCGACGAACCGAATCCTGGCGGGGATCGCGCTCCTTTGCGGGGTGTTGGCGCTCTTCATCGGAGCACCCACCCGGCAGGAGAAGATCGAACTCGACATGCGGCAGATCGCCTACGTCTTGCAGACGAAATCCCACCTCGTCCCCGTGGCGGAAGTCGCCGACGCCCTGATCTCGGGACGTCCCGACTTTCGTCTGATCGATCTGCGCAGCGAGGCGGAGTACGAGAAATACCACATCCCCGGCGCCCTGCGTCTGAGCGTCGCCGAGATCCTCGGGATGCCGCGCATTCCGTACGAGAAGGTGATCCTCTATGCCGCTTCCGATCTCGTGGCGGCCGAAAACTGGATGCTCCTCTACGGCCGGGGGATGCGAAACGTCTATCTCCTGGAGGGAGGGCTCGATGCGTGGAAGGCGGAGATCCTCTTCCCCACGGTCTCGCCGGAGGCCCTTGCCGCCAAGACCCCGGAGATCGAAAAGAAGCGGTCCCGCAGCGAATTCTTCGGAGGAAGACTCCGGACCGTCGGCGCGAACGGGGCCCTTCCGGAACCGGAACCGGCGATGCCGGAGAATCTTCCCGAACTCTCTCTGCCCCCTGCGAAACCGATCCACGAATCCCACCACGACGGGGGGTGCTGAAACGCGAGGCGCTTCTGGCAGCCAGCGACGAGCGTTGGAGGAAATTTCCCAGGGGCGTGGGCCATCTCCATGGCCCACGCCTCATTACCGCCTTCCGAAGAGTTTTTCGATCGTTTCCCAGGTGAGCGTCCGGAAGAGGGGGCGGCCGTGGGGGCAGTTCGTCCCGAAGGGAGTCTCGTCGAGTTCCTCGAGGAGCGTTTGCATCTCCTTTCGCTCCATCGCCTTGCCGGCGCGAACCGAAGCGTGACAGGCCATCGTCGCGAGAAACGCGTCGATGTGACGGGCAAAGGGCTCGCTCTGCGTGACCTCGGAGAGATGATCGACGAGATCGCGGAAGAGCCTTGCGTAGTCGCTCCCGGAAATCAGGAGAGGGACGGAGCGGAGGAGGAAACTCGTGCCGGAGAACGACTCGATCTCGAAACCGAGCGATGCAAAATCGTGGAGATGGGCGTTGAGGCATTCGGCTTCCCGCAGGCCGAGATGAAGCGTCACGGGAAGCAGAAGCCCCTGTTTCGGGATCTCGCTGTTGCGGAACTCGGCGCGTAGCCGCTCATAGACGACCCGCTCGTGGGCCGCGTGCTGATCGATGACGAGAAGGCCATCCGGGGCCTGGCAGAGGAGATACGTGTTGCGGAGCTGACCGATCAAATGCAGAGCGGCGTAGCGGAAGGTCGCTTCCTCCCCCCCCCCCGAGGGGGGTATGGGAGACGCTTCCTCGGAGGACGGATGCAGTGTCTCTCCTTCCCCTCCCTCGGGGGGAGATGTGGCCTCCAACCGGCGCCGACGGTAGGCTTCGATCGCCTCGAAGAGGTTGAGGTCCCGTTCCTTCCTTCCTGTCACCCGCTCCCGATGGGGGGCAGGCGCCCCAAAACCCTTCCCTGAAGGCGGGGAGGACGGGAGATGGGGAGGCGCAGGAGAGGAAGCGCCCTCCTGCGAGGTCTCTCCCCCTCTCCCCGGCATCGAGGCCCGCATGGGATTTCCCCCATCTCTCGCTGTCTCTGTCGGGGGACGCTTCCCCCCTTCACCCGCGTGAAAGGAAACCGGTGCCCTCACCCGCGAAGGGGTGAGTTGCCGTTTCTCCCGGAGGACCGCAGAGAAGGCCCGCATCACGGTATCGTGGACCGCCGTCGGATGGCGGAAGCGCACCTCGCTCTTCTGAGGATGAACGTTGACATCGACGAGGGCAGGATCGATCCAGAGGTAGAGAACCGCCAGCGGGAAGCGGTCCTTCGGGAGAACCTCCTGGTAGGCGGCCGCGACCGCGTGGATGAGAACTTTGTCCCGAAGGTAACGACCGTTGAGGAAGGTGTGGATCTGCTTCGAGGAGGCCGCACTCCGTGCCGGTGACGAAGCAAAGGCGTGGAGTCTGAGCGTCTTCGTCTCCTCCCGGATCTCGAAGAGGTCGCGGTGGATCTCCTTGCCGAGCACCTGCGCGATCCTCGTGCGCGGCTCGGAGGCAGCAGGGTAGCGCCGCAGCCGACGGCCGTTGTGGCTCAGCTCGAAGTGGACGGAAGGGTGGGCCAGAGCGATCCGATCGACCGTCTCGGTGATATGGCCGAGTTCGGTATTGACCGACTTGAGGAACTTGCGTCGCGCCGGGGTATTCCAGAAGAGATCCGCCACGGTGATCGAGGTCCCCTTGGGACACCCCACATCCTCGATTCCCCGCATGGCGCCGCCGGCGACCCGAACGAGGGTGCCGCACGCCTCCCCCTCGGTGCGGGTGCGGATCTCCATCCGGGAGACCGAGGCGATCGAGGGGATCGCCTCCCCCCGGAAGCCGAGGGTCTCGATCTCGAAGAGGTCCGATTCGTCCCGGATCTTGCTCGTGGCGTGACGTTCGAGACAGAGGACGGCATCGTCGCGGATCATCCCCTCCCCGTCGTCGGTGACCCGGATCTTCGCCACGCCGCCCTTCTCCACCTCGACGAGAATCCGCCCTGCACCCGCATCGAGGGAATTTTCGACGAGTTCCTTGACCACCGAAGCGGGACGCTCCACGACCTCGCCCGCCGCGATCTGGTTGGCGAGGGCTTCACTGAGAATCCTGATCTTTTCCCCTTGCATCCCTTCCTCAGAAGGTCACGGTGAATACCGCGGAGAGGGCGGTATCCCAGGTGAGCGTGTTGTAGCGGATCTTTCGGGAATTCCCCTCCCGGTTGAGATTCGCCTCGGCCCGGAGTTGAAGGAGGCGAAAGGGGGTGTCGAAGGTCAGCGAGAAGCGCGAGCGGGAACGGAAGATCCGCTGCCGAGGATCCTGGGGCGTGGAGACCGGATTTTCGAGGCCGACTTCGAGCGAGCCCTCCGCCTCGAAGAGAACGAGCGTCTCACCGTAGAGCTGATAGAGGGGAATCGCGATCGAGATCTCCCCCTTCCCGATCGGATCGACGAGGTTCGAGATCCCCACCGCCAGGGGTTGGCCGGTCTGTGCCTCGTAGTCCGCCGCGCTCATCCCCACCTCGTCGGCGAGATCGCTGGTGGTCGCATCGCAGCGCACCGTGATGAACTCCTCGAAGGTGGGCTCGAAGAGGAGGCACTGCTGCTCGATCGTGGCGCCGGCCGAGAAGCTCAGTTCGGCCTGCAGATCATCCCGCTTCTCACTCTCGATCGAGAAGGTCACCCCGCCCGTGGGGGAGAGACGGTTTCTCAACCCTCCGATCGTGTCGCGCTCCCAGGTGGCGTCGAGTTTGAGTCCGGCATCGAAGCGGCCGATCCGGCTGCCGCGCAGGAGGCCGAAGAGGTAACTCGCCGACCCCGCGGCATCCTGCTTCGAGATGATCGAGTCCCGGTTGAATCCGCGGATCGTATTCCCCGAATCGTTCCCATCGGCGGGCGCATTGAGATCCTTGACCGCGGAGAAGGTCCGGGTGTAGCTCAGATCGGAACGAAGCGTGCGGCGTTCCGAAAGATCCTTGTCGAGTTCGAGGCTTCCGGTGACCGGCCACGTCACGTACTCCTGATCCGTGGTCCGCTCCACCTGGAAGTTCGTCTCCAGCGAGATCGAGAGTTCTCCCTTCCCGTGGTCGATCAGGCGGGGGGGAAGGTGGAAGGTATAGGCATCGGTCTCCTCGTCATAGACCTCCTTTTCGATGAAGACCGTGGCGTTGAGCACCTTGTGCCGGGTCATGCGGCCCACCTCTGCTTCCTTCATCGCCGAGGCCAGGGGGATCCAATAGATCCGGCGGATCCGGACGGGATTCTCCTCGGCGTCGTTGTAGAGCCGGTATGCGAGTTGGTACCCGGCAAGCCGCTCCCCTTTCCTGACGTGAAGGACGACCCGTTCGTAATCCGCCGGAATGGCGCTCGCCTTTTCCTCGCCCGTCTGCGCCAGAAGATGGAAGGGGTGGCACACCACAAAGAGCAAGAGGGGGAGTCCATGCCGGCAGCGACGCATCGTTCTCATCCTCATCACTTCCAAGCCCTCCTCCGGAAAGTTCGCCAATACTCCGGATCATTCTAGCAGAAGCCCCTGCTGTTGACAATTTCGTTCGGGGCGCCGAATCCCTCTCCCCGCCTTGCCAGGAATTCCTGAAACCCTGAAACGACGGCGAAGGGGACGAGGGGGGGGAGAGGAAAGTGGAGTTCATCGGGACTTGCGGCTCGAAACGCTCCCCCGACAGGACGGTCTACGCCATCCTGAAAAGGGGCGATCCGACGTCATCGAGGCTGCAATCCCATCATTCGTGGGAAACGAATTCAGGAAGGGGCGTCGAGTTTCTCCACGATCGCTTCGAAGGCCGCTTTCGGGAGATAGCGGGAGACGTCGCCGCCGTTGACCGCGATCTCCTTGATGAGACTCGAACTGATGAAGATGTTGCGTGGATCGGTGAGGAGGAAGACCGTCTCGATCTCGGGCGCCATATCCATGTTGGCCAGTCCCATCTGGAATTCGAACTCGAAGTCGGTGACGGCCCGGAGCCCCCGGATGATCCCCACCGCGCCGACCTTACGGCAGTAGTCGATGAGGAGACCGGAGAACCGTTCGCATCGGATCCGCTCGAGTCCCGATTCGGTCAGGGAATCCTGGAGGATGCGGAAGCGCTCTTCGGCGTCGAACATGTAGCGCTTGTTCGGGTTGTTGCCCATCGCCACGACCACCTCGTCGAAGATCTGAAGCCCCCGTCCGATGATGTCGATGTGACCGAGGGTGATCGGGTCGAAGCTCCCGGCATAGACGCCTCTTCGGATCTCTGTCTTCAACGTGGATTCCTTTCTCCTTTCGGGTTCATCGTTCACCGGGGGGGAAGGAGGCCTCCCTGGAGGGTGTGGGGTACTCCGCGTGCCAGCGGCGCAGGCATCGCCGGTAGTCGTCGGGGGTATTCATGTTGAGGAGGACGCCGCGGCCGGGCACCGCGACCTCCACGACCCGCTCGGGAGAACGCCGCACGATCGTCCGGGCGGGTTCGTCCCCCCCGAGTTCGAAGAACTCGACGGCCAGCTCCGCGGCGAAGAGGGGAGGGTGCCCCCGCCGTCCCCCATACGTGGGGAGGAGGATCCGCTTGCCTGCCTGGTGAGCCACAGGGAAGGCACGGGAAAGACACCCGAGATCCCCGGCGGTCACGAGGGGATGATCGACCGACCAGAGCCAGAAGGCCTCGACCTGCGGGAGATGACGCAGCCCGCATTGGATCGAAGCGGTGCGTCCCCGCTCCGGAAAGGGGTTCGTGACGATCGTCACGTCATACCCCTCGGCCACGGCGCGGATCTCCGCGGCTCCAGGAGCAAGGACGAGGATCGTCGCACAGACGCCGACCTCCCGGGCGGTTTCGAGGATCAACTCGAGCGCACACCGCTCCCCGAAGGGGAGGAGTGCCTTGGGGCGCCCCATCCGGGAGGACTTCCCCGCAGCGGGGATGAGCGCGGCAACACGAAGCGTCATACGTCCTCCAGGACCATGAGAACCTCCTCGGCCGTGTCCCGCAAGAGCGCATCGTCGTGTCCCAGGAAGGAGCGCACCTTCTCCACGACCGATCGGTCCCGGATCTGCTTGAGCGACTCGAGCGCGCTCTTGCGCACGTTGCGATCCTCGACTTCGAGCAGTTCGAGGAGGAGGGGGACCGCTTCCTTGCGCCGGGCGATCCCCAGCGCCTCGGCCACGGTCCAGCGGGAGCGCCCCGTCTCGATCAAGGCGCCGAGCGCAGCCAGCGCCTCGGCATTTCCGATATGGCCGAGCGCCAGGATCGCGATCTCCCGGACATCCCATTCCTCGGCCTGGCTCAGTTCCCGCAGCACGGGCACGGCCTCGGCCAGGCGCATCTGTTTCGCCACTTCGATCGCGAAGCGGTTGAGGAAGATGTTGTATCTCCCCTTGAACTTCTCCTCCCGTCCGTAGATGAGATCGAGGAGCGTGGCGACGAAGAAGGCGCCCCGCTCCTGGCTGATCCCATCGATGACGCGCATGATCGTGGCGTAGTCGAGTTCCTTCACACTGTCGAGGAACTCCGCGATCCGCACGGGGTCTCCCCAGGTGTCGAGGAACCGGATCACCCGTTTGCAGAGGCTCGGGTTCTCCTCCAGCACGAGCGCCAGGAGGGGGTCGATGAGATCGATCGCATGGTGTTGACTGAGCTTGCGGAGTTTCTCGATCGCCTGTTCCCGCTTGAGGAGATGGACCCCGCACGCATCGCGGACCAGCGCGGCGATCTCCTTGCGGGTGCAGGTGGCCTGGGACTGGAGGATCGCCTGGATCGCGGCCTCGGCGTGTTCGCGCACGAGGACTTCGGGATCTTCGAGGTATTCCCGGATCCTGGGAAGGACCTCGGGGTTGCGGAGGGTGCGCAGGGCCTCGAGGGCGCCGATCCGGATGGGGCGGCGCGGATCGTTCAGACATTCGGCGATCGCGGGCGCACAGCTCCCGTCCCCGATACGCGCCAGTGCCTCGAAGGTCGCCCATCGGGCATCGGGATCGTCGAGCATCCGGACGAGCGGCCCGACCGCTTCACCGGCACGCAGAAGCCCGAGCACCTCGATCGCCTGACTCTTGATCCACCAGTCGGGATGATCGAGCAGAGGGAGGAGATGCGCCACCGCTTCCTTGCACTCGAGCCGCTTGATCAGTTCGATCGAGAAGAGCTGGACTTCCCGGTTGCGGTGCGTCGGCCCCTTCCCGATCGCCACGCCGAGGAAGAACCTCCCATACCCGCTCCGGAGGACCGCGGTGAAGCGATCGAGGACCCCTGCGCCCTCGGCGGCCACGCGTTCGATGAAGGAGAGGGTCGCAGTTTCGTCCTCCCAGCGGTCGAGGAAGCGCATCGCCGTGACGAGATCCTCGGGGTCGTTCCCGAAGGCGAGGGGCAGGAGGGCCTCGGCGATCTCGAAGTCGAAGTCCCCGGTAAGTCTCTGGAGACGGCTGCGGAAGGTGTCGGGAGCGGGCTCGCGTGGCGTGCCGAGTTCCCGGATGATCCGGGTGGCGGCCTCGACGTTCTGGCGCTCGATCAGCTTGGGGGAGATCGCGGCGACGACCTCCTGGGCCTTCTGCCGCAGGCTCTTCTCCGGGGATTTGAGGAGTGGCAGGATCCGTTCGAGGATCCGCGGCTCCCGGAACGCCTTGAGCGCTTCGAGTGCCGCGATCTGTACCCGCAGCGAGGGATGGGAAGCGAGCACCCGCAGGATCGGAACGATGCCGCGGGGATCCTTGATCTTTCCGAGGGCGATGAGCACGGGCCAGTGGAGGTCCTCTCCCTTGAGGGCTTCGAGGAGGGTGGGGACCGCGCCTGGCGCCCCGATCTCTCCCAGGGTCTCGACGATCGCCTCCCGGAACCACCACTCCGCATCGTGGAACTTCCGGCAAAGCGCCTTGACCGTCCGGGGGTCACGCAAGTGGGCGAGGATCTCGAGTGCAAGGAGTTTGGCCCCCTCATCCCCTTTGTCGAGAACCTTGAGCGTGGAGACGAGGGCGATCTCGCTGTCGAGTTCCGAAAAGATCCGGGCCAGTTTCTGTCGAATTCCCGGGGGTTCCGTGGCGCACTCCTCGATGATCCGTTCGAAGTAGCGGGGGTTGCCCACTTCGTCGAGGAAGTGGAAGACCGCCACGCCCCGCGCATCGTTCTCTTCCTCGAGGATGCGCAGGAGCGTCTCCCGTACATCGACGCGTCGGGACTTGAAGATCCGCAGCAGCGCCTTTTTCGAGATTCGCTCGAGATCGGGGGAGCCGGTGCCGAGGCAGCGGAAGAGTTCGTAGATCGC
This sequence comes from uncultured bacterium, assembly GCA_964616915.1. GTDB lineage: Bacteria > Myxococcota_A > CAZTSL01 > CAZTSL01 > CAZTSL01 > CAZTSL01. The sequence goes on along the minus strand of CAZTSL010000004.1, from coordinate 55,738 downwards.
CTGGGGCGTGGAGATCCGGTCGAGCGCCTGGACGGCCAGGAGCTTGATCTGCTCCTTTCCCCCCTGCACGAGTTTGAGGAGCGTGGAGATCGCCTCCTGCTGCTTGAAGTTGCCCAGTGCCTGGATCGCTGCGCGCTGCACGCCGGGATCCTCGTCATGGACGGCGGCCCGGATCGCGGGAAGGGACCTTCGCCGCCCCTTCTCCCCCAGGATCCGGAGGGCTTCGATACGGCACTTCGGGTCGGGATCCTTCAGGGCATGGTGGAGGGGCTCGAGGGCCTCGTCGCTTTCGAGACGCCCCAGGAGACGAAGAAGGGAGAGGCGGAACTTCGGATCGTCGTCATCGAGGAGACCGGCGAGGATATCGACGGCGCCCTCCCCGCCGAGTTCGAAGGCGAGCTGGGCCGCTTCGTCGAGGGAATGCCATCCGCTCCGGTCGAAGAGCATCTGCCGGAGCAGGGGGAAAGTCGCCGGCCGGCCCTGCCGGCGGAGACGCTCGAAGGCAAAGGCGCGCATCTGGGGATCGCGGCTACGCAGTAGCGCAATCAAGTGCTGATCGGCCCTGAAGACCGGCGAGGAGGAGAAAGCCTCGATCAGCGCCGAGCGGAGGGCTGGATCGTTCTCCGCCTCCGACACTTCGAAGAGCTGGAAGAGGATCTCCGCCTTCTCGATGCGCCCCAGGATCGTGATCGCGGCTTCGCGGCACGCCTCGTTCTGAAGGGCACGCAGGAAGGGTTTGAGCGGAAAGTCTTCGGAGAGGCGGGCGACGAGACGCGCCTGTTCCTCTTGCGGCTGCTGGGCAAAGGTCCGCAGATGCTTCTGAAGCTGCCATTTCAGGAACATCCCTTCTCCTTCCTTCCGCGCGGTTCCATCCGGATCGGGATCGCTACTTCGGGCCAGGGTGGCGTAACTGCTCGTTGGCCACCGGCTCCGAGGGGTCGAGGAGCAATGCCTCCTCCCACATCTTACGGGCGAGATCCCGGTGACCGAGCTGGTGATAGGTGATTCCGAGATAGGAATGGACCACGGCGGACATGGGATTCTTCTCCCGGGCCTTTTCGAGGAGATGGAGAGCCTCGATCGGTTCCCCCTGGTAGAGGTGCGCCCGCCCCATGCGCAGCAGGAGATCCTCATCCCCCTGTTGCGTTGCGAGGACCTTCTCCCAGCAGTCGAGCGCCTTGCGGAGTTCACCGGTCGAGAAGTAGAAGTTTCCCAGCGCCATGAGCGCCTTCTCGTCGTTGGGACGAATTTCGAGGGCTTTGCGGTAGTTCGCCTCGGCTTCGGCGTCCCTCCCCAGCAGGTTGCAGGCCTCGGCCAGCGCCAGGGCCCCCTCGTAGGTGGAGAGGTGGGCGCCCTCCAGCAGTTCGACCGACTCGAAGGGCCGACCCGCGCGCAGGTAGGCCGTGGCAAGCTGCACGATCAGGTCGGAGGAGAGGGACTGCACGCTGCGGAGCCGTTCCAGCAGGGAGATCGCCCTTTCGTACTCCTTGTGCTCGAAGGAAAAGCGGGCGATCTTCTCGAGGAGTTGGGGATCTTCCGGGGCGAGGGCCAGGGCTGCCTCCCAGTCCTGCACCGCGCGCTGCATCAGACCGAGTTTCCGGTATGCCTCTCCCCGGTTGTAGAGGAGCGTGATGCGAAGCTCCCGGGAGGGTTTCATCATGAGACCGGTCGTATAGGCGTTGATCGCCTGCTCGAGCCGACCGGCCTCCACCGCCTCGTTGCCTTCGATCACGGTGGTGTGGAGTTTCCGTTCGAAGGCCGCATACCCCAGAATGACCGAAAGGGTTACGCTTCCGAAGAAGATGAAGGAGATGAGGCCGATGTGGAGGATCGTCTTGAGGGTGTCGCGATGCATCTGCCCCGAAGGCTCGGCGTTGCGTCGCAAGAGGTGGGTGGCGGCCTGCTCCGCATCGATGAGCTTGAGGATCTCGAGTTTCCGTTTCGCCTCGCTGAGTTGCCCCTCCTGAAAGCGTTCCGCCGCTTCCCTGGAGAGCCGTTCGATGAGGGCCACTCGTCTGGGGGGATGGTTCTTGAGGGATTCACGGATCAACTCGACGTGATGGCGCGCGGTCGGCTGCTCGGGGTCGAGATCGAAGACGCTCTGGAACGACTCGAGGGCGAGGTCGTCGTCCCCCTTCCGGTAGGCCTCGAGCGCGATTTCGAGAAAGGCGGCGATCCGATCGTAATCTCCACGCTGGAGGCGTTGGAGCACCTTGGCGTGCTGGTCGGTCATGCACTTTTGGATGATCCCCACGTCCGAAGGGTCGAAGACCTCCTCGTATCGGCTCTTCTCCACGGAGAGGAGGTTGCCCTCCCGGAAGACGAGCGTCTGGATCACGCCTTCCTGCGGGGCCAGATCCTCGGTCCGGACCTGGTAGGACGTCCCCTTTCGTGCGACGTTCGTTGAGAGTGCCTCTCGTTTCATACTCCATCGTTCCTGGCGAAATTCCTACGAAACACGACGTTTTTTTCCCCATTTCGGATAGACTTCCTCCGGTTGTGTCTTCACGAAGAAGCGGGGATAGAGCCAGACGAGGAGGAGGAAGAGCGCAATGACCATCAGGAGGAAGAAGAGAGGAAGAAGGGTCGGCAGATGTTTGAGAATGACGTCGGTCAGGGTCACGGGGGTGATCTTTCGGAGCTGGATGTCCAGTTCCTGTTTGCTTTTCGCGATCCGGAAGCTCCCCCCCGTGCTCTCCGCCACGCTGGCGAGGACTTCCTGGACCTCGTCGGAGGAGATCTTGATCCCCACGACATGGATCTTCACGGAGATTCCGGTCTTTCGAATTTCGGCGAGGACATCGGAGAGATCGCCCGGACAGGTCGCTTCCGCATCGGTGAGGACCACGATGCGGTTTTTTCCTGCGAGTCCCTCGAAGTCGTGCATCGCTTCCGTGAGGGCCAGGAAGATCGGTGTCCTTCCGAAGGGGGAAGTCCGGATGCCATCGAGCACCCGTTCGATTTCTTCGGGGGGATGGGCGCCGATCGGCAGGATGAGTTGGGTATCGTTGCATCCGCGTTCCACATGTGCCCCGAGCACGCGGATACCGATTCGGGTATCCTGGGGGAGCCTGGCGATCGCCTCCTCGAGTACGCGTTTGGCCACTTGCAGTTTCGTGCTGAACGCTGCGTACGCCTTTTCCTGCGGAACGGTCGTCTGTTCGTAGAACCACCCGACGATCTGATCGGAGATTCCCCGATTGGCGTCCTCCTGTGGGGTGTAGAGCGCATCCATACTCCCCGAGGCGTCCAGGATGTACTCGATGTTCGTCTCCTCCCCATGGGCGTTCGGGACGATTCCCCAGCCGAAGAGGAGGAGAGCGAGCGAGAGGATAGCCCATCCGCTCGGCGATTTCCCCGTCATCGAACGTTTGCTGCTCCCTGATGAACCATTGGAGGGCCTGCGCTGGCGCAGCATCGAAGACTCCCCCGGAGATCCGATTCGTCGCGCGGCGCCCTCACCCTTCGCAAGGCACGGCGGGATTCCGGTAGTGGCACATCCCCGCGCTTCCATGTTCAGGCCTCATGGGTGAAGATAACAGAGCAACCACGTCAAGTCAACGAAACGACCCCGATCGACGCCCCTGCTTCGAGGGGTGCCACGATCGTGGGGGGGCTTCGAGGCGCGGGGGATTCCACGAAGACTTCTCCGGATCGGGCGTGCGCCTTCCAGGGCCCGGTTCGGGCGCGTACGATCGGCGTCAGTCCTCCCATCGGTTCGAGATGCTCCAGATTTCCTCGTCTCCCTGGAGTTCGGCCATGATTTCGGCGGGGGGGGTGGGGGGTACGACGATATCGATCCGTTTGATCCCCTCTTTCGTGAGGACGATTCGGATCTTCTCGTATTTCGTCTCGGTCTCCGTGCCATCGAGGAGGAGGCGTCGCTTCCTCTTCTTGCGGGTCGTGTAGGTGAAGACGATGTTGAGGTAGTAGACCTTCGAGGCCTTGAGTGTCACGATCCTTCCCCCCTCTGGAGCGATCGTGTAGAGGGGGACCTCTGCGTCGTCCATCCGGGGGAGGAGGTGGGCGACGTTGAGCCGGATGATGTCGTTGATGTTGACACGTCGTTTGTGGGAACGGAGGATCTTTTTCGCGAAGAGATGCGTTCGCTTGCGATAGTGGATGACCGGTTGTTCCCAGTCTTCCCGTTCCTTCTGGGTATATCGACGGATCTGGCGGATGGCGACGATCTCCTCGGGAATCCGATCCGTTTCGAGATAGCACATGCTCTCCTGGCAATGGCCGAGGGACTCTCCCTCCTCTTCCTGCGTGCGGTCGATGATCCGGTGGTTCATATCGGGAAGGTAGCGCATCACGCTATGGGTGAAGGTCGATTTGCCCCAGTCCTTGAGGCGGTCCTTCAGGATATAGGCGGCCACGCCGATCGCCACGAAGGGAACCGAGGTGAAGGGATAGCGCCGGCTTGCGACGATGGCGACCAGGGTTGCGAACGCCGCGGCCAGGCCGGCGAAGATCGCGGCGATGAAGGACTGCACGCGGCGCTGGGCCTCGATCTGCCGGATGTTGAGGTAGAGCACGTTCGAGATGTACTGCTTGAGGAAGCGGATGCGGTAGAGATACTGTTCGTGGTCCCCGGTGAACTCGATGCAGGGAAAGGGAAAGTTCTCCTCCTTGCGGTACGCCTGCTCCGAGAGGATCTTCTCCTCGATCCGCTCGAGCATGACGCGCATGCAGCGGGGGGGGAGGGCGTGTTGTGCGGTATGGAGCATCTCGGAGAGATTCTTTTCGAGGATCTTGCTGATGAACTCATCGACGGCATCGAGGGTGTTGCACACCTCGCGGATCGAGGGATCGGAACTCTCACGGCCTCGATCGAGGTATCGGCGGCGGATCTCCCGGAAGCGGCGCAGGAGCACCTCCACATCGCCGAGGAATGCCGTTGTTTCGTCGATGATCTCGTCACATTTTCCTCCGCGTTCCACGATCGCGAGGATCGCATCCTGGATTCGATCCCGTTCGTCGCGGCAGAAGCTCTTCATGAGGCAACCGAAGAGACGGGCCTCCTGGATGACGGCGCGGATCTTTTTGCGGTCGATCGGGTGTTGCGTTTCCTCGAGCATCGCGGAGAGCTTGGCCAGGGGGGAGTCCTCGTTTTCCGGATCGACGATCTCCTCCCAGGTCATCACCGGGGTCCGGAAGCGGATGTAGGCCTGGAGATCGTTGAAGAAGTCCCTCTTGTCGTAGTTTCCCGGACCGATTCCGAGGGCGGGGGGGAAGAAGAAGTAGGCATCGATTTCGGTGACGAGCCGCTCCTCCTTCCCGGAGAGGTTGTAGTCCATCTTCATTTCGAGCTGTGTCTGGCTGTGGATCTCGATGCGGCGGTTGAGGCTGACGGGACTTCTTCGGGTGCCGACGTAAGGATTTCGGGTCGTCGTTGCCATGGACCTTCTGTGCCCTCCGTGCGCTCAGGGACGATCTGGTGGGAATGCCGCCATGAGGGTAGGGTATCATCTCCATGCCCCCCTGTCCAAAGAGGGTGTGGAAGGGGGCTGGCTGGAATGTCGGAGGATCGAGAGGCATCGCAGGACGACGAGGACGTCTCTGCGGTGAAGACCGTTCAGGCGGTCGCGGACGATCCCTTCGGGAAAGAGGGGGAGAGGGCATGGGGGTCGAGAAGGATGAGGTCCGCCTCGGGATGATCGGCGTCGTCGGGGGGGAGGATCGCCAGGGCGTGACAGGCGACCATCGAACGGAGGATACCGGAGCCCTGGTTGCCGGTCGATCTGGCCACGAGGATCTCCCCTTCCCGATGGATCGTGACGCGCACGAAGTTCGTTCGTCTTCCCCCCCCACGAAGGGGAGGATCGAGGCGGGCGCGCAGCTCCGGCGCAAAGGGAGCACGATCCCCCATCATCCGGCGAAGTGCGGGGCGCACGAAGAGTTCGAAGGAGACCATCGTGGAGACCGGGTTTCCAGGGAGCCCAAAGACGGGTTTCCGCCCAAGTGTCCCGAAGGCGAGCGGTTTTCCGGGTTTCATCGCCACCTTCCAGAAGTGCATCGTGCAGCCGATTCCGGCCAGGACTTCCTTGACGTAGTCGAAGTCTCCCACGGAGACCCCTCCGGAGGTGACGACCACATCGGCGTGCATCGCGGCACGCAGTTTCTCTCGCAGGTCGTCGGGATGATCTCGGGCGATGCCGAGCATCACGGGATGAGCGCCACAAGCCTCGATCTGAGCGGACAGGGCATAGGCGTTGCTGTTGGCGATCCGTCCTTGCCCGAGGGGTTGATCGACCTCGACGAGTTCATCGCCGGTGGCAAGAACCGCCACACGCGGCCGCTGGAAGACGTGGACGAAGCTTTGTCCCAATGCGGCGAGCATTCCGACGTGGGCGGGCTTGAGTGGGGTGCCCCGTTGCAGGACGCGCGTTCCGGCTTCGACGTCTTCCCCGGCGGGGCGCACGTTGGCCCCACGCGGAACCGGTGCGCGCAGCCGAAGGATCCCCCCGGAGACCTCCACGATTTCCTGCATCACCACGGCATCGGCCCCTGCCGGCACGGGCGCGCCGGTCAGGATACGGACCGCTTCCCCCGGCTGGAGATGTCCCTCGTAGTACCCTCCTGCGGCGACCTCCCCCACGATCTGCAACGAAACGGGACTTTGCGCCGTTGCCCCTTCGGTATCCTCGGCACGAAGCGCATATCCATCCATTGCGGAGTTGTCCCAGGGGGGGATCGTACGTGTCGAGACGATGTCCTCGGCCAGCACCCGTCCGAGAACGTCGAGGAGGGGGAGGCGTTCGGCGGGGAGCGGCTCGATCGCCTCCAGAATCGTCTTTCGGGCTTCTTCGACGGAGATCATGGCTGGAAATTTCCATGCGGCAGGTAGATCACGATGCGTTGTCCTGCCTTGATGAGGTTGTGGTGACGGATGCCGTTCCACGCCTTCAGGGCGGAGATGGGGACGGCGTAACGTTCGGCCAGGGCCCACAAGGTATCCCCTTTCTGGACGATGTGGGTGACCTTGCGCACCTTCTTGGCCATCCGCTGATCCTTTCCGTGGGGCGGGACGACTCTGAGCCGCTGTCCGACGCGGATCTCGTTGGGGTTCTCGATGGCGTTCCACGCCTCGAGCGCGGCCACGGAGGTCCCGAAGCGGGCCGCGATCCTTGCGAGGGTATCTCCTCTGCGGACTTCGTAGTAGGGCGCTGCTTCCTTCCCCACGAGCCGCAATCGCTCTCCAGGATAGATCGTGGCATTCGGGTCGAGGTCGTTGAGTTCGAGGAGGGCGGCGAGCGAAACGCCGGTCTTCCGGGAGATTCGCAGCAGGGTATCCCCCTTGCGGACGACATAGACCGGACCGTAGCGTCCCGGTTCGGTCGGGAGTTGGGGGGGGGGAGGGGGCGCTGGGAAGGACGGACCGGAATGCGCAGGGATTGCCCGATCTTGAGGCGGGTGCGCTTCGAGATTCGATTGAGCGCCGCGATCTGCCAGGCCGCAACCTTGTAGCGACGCGCGATCCGGTAGAGCGTTTCTCCCGGTTTCACGTGGTGTTCCCGGAAAATCTGGCGGGGCAACCGATCGAGGGCCGCCTTGCAGTGCGCCTTGCTCCCTGCGGGGAGATGGAGCGCGTAGCGCGGACGGTGCGGGGGGGTGAACCAGCGTCGAAGCGCGGGATTGAGTTCCTTGAGCGCCTCGAGGTCGGTTCGGCAGAGACGAGCGACCTGGGCGAGATCGACGGGACTCTTCACCTCGACCGTTTCGAAGTCGAGGGGGGGTTGATATTCCACGTCGGTGAAGCCGTAGCGTGCCGGATCCTTGGCGATGATCATGGCCGCGAGGAATTTCGGGACGTACTCCTTCGTCTCCCGGCGCAGGTAGCAGCAGCGGGAGATCAAGCGCCAGTAGTCCCGGGTGCCGTAGCGTTCGATCGCCCTGCGGATCTTTCCGGCACCGGCGTTGTAGGCGGCGAGCGCCAGGTACCAGTCCCCGAATTCCTCGTAGAGGTCTTTGAGATGCCTCGCCGCGGCATGGGTTGCCTTGACGGGGTCTCTGCGCTCGTCGTGCCATCCGTTGACCTCGAGGTCGTAGCGTCGCCCCGTTCCCTTGATGAATTGCCACAACCCCACGGCCTTGGCCCGGGAATAGGCATAGGGGACATAACCGCTTTCGATCATCGAGAGATAGACGAGGTCCTCCGGGAGGCCGTAGTGGGCCAGGATCTCCCGCATCATCGGGATGTAGCGGGTGGAACGGCCCAGCGCGCGGCGCATCCACTTCCGGTAGTTCCCCCGCTGGAAGAGATCGATCCAGCGCCGGACGTGACGATTGAAGGTAAGGGGGATGTCGGAGCGGATCTCCCCTTCCAGCGGTGAGGCGAGGGAATCGGTGAAACCCAGAGGGGGCACCTCCTCGCGCTCTTCTTCGGGGGCATCGGGAAGCGCCTCTACGATCCCCTCGGGAATCCCGGAGCGGGATGCGTCCAGCTCCTCCCACTCCGATTCCTCGATCGAGGCTTCGGCCTCGAGTTCCTCTGCCATGACAGCCGGACCTTCCGTTTCCTCGGGCAACGTTGCCAGGCGTCCCTTCTGATGCGCGCAGGCTCCGAGACCGAAGGCCAGGAAGACGACCACGATCGCGCTTCGTTTCATGAGACCGGTCCCCCACGATGATCCCTTTGCTTCCCTTCGGATCGAGCAAAGGAAGAATGCAATGTTCCACGATTGCGCAGACGATGGGATGTCCCGAAGGACTTCCCTATGGGACGAGTTCGTGCGGAGTGATGTGGGCCGTCACGACGGAACACGCAGCGTTTCTTATCGGCGTTTCTCCCTCCATGATTGAGCCGATCTCCCTGCCCTTTCCCTGCCGTGTCTCCCGCCGTACCGGAATTCTGCGGCTGGCTCCTGCCAGAGTCTTCCATCTTAAGGGAA
>CAZTSL010000004.1:42415-46744 GCA_964616915.1 uncultured bacterium | reverse complement strand
GATCCGGTCACGGAAGGGGGAAGGTGCGATCGCCCCGGTTGCATATTGCGAGGATTCCGAGTAGAATCCGGCGTAGCGTGTGGAGGGTGTGGAACCATCTCCTCGACGCCGGAGGGTGGGTCTCCAGGTTGCTTGCCGGGAGAGGCTCTTTTCCGCCGTTCGGGGACCTCGTCCAGGGGGAGACCGATGTCGATGAAAAGGGACCACTCGTTTCTCTGGGGGATACTCTTCCTTCTCCTCGCCGCACCGGTGGGGCTGCCCGAATGTTTTCCGGATGAACCGCCCGATCCGGTCGAGTTCGTGGGGGACGTCCTTTTCGGCGGCAGTTTCACGGATGTCGAGGTCGTGGGAGGGGTCGTCTATGCCACGAACGGATATGGGTTGCTCACATTCTCCCTCACCGATCCGGAGACGGGGGAGGAGGTGGGACTGACCGAAGTCTCCCGGGTTCCCACGCCGGGGAACGCCAACGCGCTTTCGATCGGCGACACGCTCTACGCCTACGTGGCCGACGGCACGGATGGTCTTCGGGTGATCGACATGGGCTCGAACTTCCTCCCCCCCCGGGAGATCGGTTCCCTGGAGAGCCTCGACCAGGCACTCGGCGTGACCCATCGGCGGGGCGTGGTCTTCCTGGCCGAAGGGGAGGCAGGCTTGAGCATCGTGGACGCTTCCACGCCGGAGAACCCCGTGCGGATCGGGCGGATCGATACGGAAGGGAGCAGCGAGGACGTCGCCGTCTCCGGTGACGTGGCCTACGTGGCCGACGGAATCGGCGGGCTCTGGATCGTCGATATCGACAGCCTGGCCGAACCGCGTGAGATCTCGCGCTATCTGCCCGGGGGGATCGTGCGGGGCGTCGTCGTCCGGGAGAATCTCGCCTATCTGGCGGCGGGAACCGCGGGACTTCTCGTCGTGGACATCTCCGACCCGATGGCCCCCACGCTCGTCGGTTCGCTCAACACGCCCGGAAGCGCCTTCCGGGTCTCCCTGGCCGGCGATCTCGCTTTCGTGGCCGATCTCGTGGGGGGCGTCCACGTCGTCGATATCTCGGAGCCGACCCTCCCCTCCTTCGTGGCGAGCATCCCGACCTTCGAGGAGGACGTGCTCGTGGCCAACGCCGCGGCCGGAGACGATGCGATGCTCTACGTCGGGGACGCGCAGGGGCGGCTGTTGCGTTTCGACATCACGGAGCCCACGGCACCTCGATTCGTGGACGCCTACCGCAAGGAGGGGCGGATCAACTCGATCCGGATCAACAACGTGACGGGCTTCGTGGCCGACCGCCATCAGGGGCTCCATGTCGTCAGCTTCGTCAACCCCCTCGAGCCCGAACGCCTCCAGACGCTCGATATCGGTGGTCAACCGCAGCAGATCGCGATCTCTCCCAACGGCGACTACGCCTATGTGACGAACGTCGATGGGGTCAAGACGATCTTCATCGAGGATCCGGCCAACGTCCGGGAGGTGGGCTTCAACCTCACCCCCGGGGATGCGGAGGCCGTGGCGGTCTCTCTGAGTGCCAATCGCCTCTTCGTGGCCGACGGCAGCAGCGGTAACCAGACCGCCTCCCTTCGGATCTACGATATCACACAGCCCTTCCAGCCCCAGTTCCTCGGGCTCTTCCCGCTCGGCTTCTCCGATCTCCAGGGGGTGGCGGCCGAGGGGGTGATCGCAGTCGTAGTCTCCGCAGATCTCGTGACGAATTTCTCGGTGATCGACATCACCGATCCCGCCAATCCGCAGCGGATCGGACTTACGAACGTGGGGGTCGCCCGCGGGGTGACGATCCGGGGAACCTATGCCTTCGTGGCGACCGACACCGGTTTGACCGTCGTCGATATCTCCAACCCGGTGCTACCCACGATCGTGGCCGAGGTCGAACTGGCGGCAGCCGGGCGAAGCGTCGTCCTCCAGGGTTCCACGGCCTACGTCGCGATCGGCTCCGGCGGGTTTCAGCTCGTCGATGTCGCGGACCCGAGAAACCCCATTGCCGGTCAGGTCTTCAACACCGCCAGTTTCGCGAACAACGCCGACACCCAACTGAGGACCGGAAACTTCCTCGTGGTCGGTGACCTCTACGACCTGGCGATCTTCAGGATTCCACCCAGCAGTGACAACCCGAAAGAGTAGCGATGCAAGTCGAAGTGAAGCTTTTTGCACACCTGCGTGAACGGGCCGGCCGGGAGGCCCTGCGCCTGGAAGTGGCGCCGCCGGCCACGGGCCGGACCCTCTTTGCGGCGATCGAAGCCGGTTGTCCGGAGTTGGCCCCCTATCTCAGGAGCGTTCGTCTTGCGGTCAATCTCGACTTCGTTTCGCTGGACGCTCCGATCGAGCCTGGGGACGAACTCGCCCTCATCCCCCCCGTTTCCGGAGGTTGACGTGTACCGTATCACCACCGAACCGATCGATCTCAACGAACTCTACGCCGCTGTATCCGATCCGCAGGCCGGAGGGATCGCGATCTTCCTCGGTGTCGTCCGCGACCGCAACATCGACCGGGAAGTCCGCTTCCTCGAATACGAGGCCTACCCCGAGATGGCCCGCAAGAAGCTGGCTGAGATCGGTGAATCTGCCAAGAAGCGGTGGCCGATCCGTCGTGTCGCCCTGATCCACCGGACCGGCCGGCTGGCGATCGGGGAGGTGAGCGTGGCCGTGGCCGTATCCACCCCCCACCGTGCCGAGGCGTTCGAGGCCTGCCGCCATCTCATCGACGAGATCAAGGCCGTCGTCCCGGTCTGGAAGAAGGAATTCTTCGTCGGCGGCGAGGTCTGGCTCGAAAACGAGGAGGGGTTCCACCCCCTCTCTTCCCCTCCGAGCCGTTGAGGGGGACCTCAGGGGATCGACCACGGAGAACCGAAGATACGTATCGTCCTTTTCCCCCTTCCTCCGGTGTCGGCGATTCCGATCCGCTCCTGTGGGATTCTCCGGCACCCCCCCGCCGGGGGAGGGAGGGCGTCCCCGATTCGTTCGGCGATCGCGTCCTCCTCGAAATATGGAACGAAGATTGCGGGGACTTCTTCCCAAGGCTCACACCATTGGGTCGCAATGGGTTGCCATCGTGTGCGCCGGTCTCAATCGCTACTCATCGGCGCATATTTCGCCATTCTTGGCGGAAAGGGTGGGAAAGATGCCCTCTGCGCCGAGTAAGCATCATGCCCTCTGTGCCGATGAGAATAGAGGGGGGTGGCGGGGAATCGGTTCGAGATGGAAAGGCTGGCGTGGAAGGAGTGAGGATGCAGGAAATGTGGTCCAGGGTTCGGCGACGTTGCCTCAGATTCCATCAGAGAGTCCGACGAGGGATCGCCGCCATGGGGGCCGGGGACATCGAACGGCATGACGATTTCGGGCCGGAGAAGCGGCTCATCCTCCTGATCCCCGGTTTTGGCGCCACACGGCGGGTCTTCCGGATCATGGAGAAACGGATGCGGAAGGACGGTTTTTCGGTCGTGAGCCTCCGGTTACCGGGCCTCCTCTACGAACTCCACCTCGGCCGTGTCTCCACGCTGGCCAGAATGATCCACGAGAAGCTCGAGCGGATCTGTGAGCGTTACGGCGTAGAGCGCATCTCGATCATCGCGCACTCCAAGGGGGGGCTGGTGGCGCGCTACTACATCAACGAGTTCGACGAACGGAGGCGGGTCGATGCGCTGATCACCCTGGCCACGCCGCACCGGGTCAACCTGCGCTATCTCCTCTCGACCGCCCTCAAGGGGATCTGGGGGCTTGGCAACCTTGCCACCCTCCTTCCCCTCGTCCACGAAGCCGCGAATACCCTCTACCCCCGCAGCGTCCGCGTCGTCTCGATCTATTCCCGCGATGATCGGATCTGCCCCTCCGAGTTCTGCGAGATCCCCGTGCCCAAGGATCAGGAGACGATCCACTTGAAGAACATCGAGATCACGGGGATCAGTCACACGGGCTTCCTCTTCAAGAAGCAGGTCTATGAGATCGTGCGCCGGGAGTTACACGCAGGCCACTCCCTCTCGGTCGTCTGAGCGGAACGCTGCTCACTTTTTCTTCGAGTCTTCGAAATCACGCACGAACTTGTCGAACTCCGCTTCCAGTTTCCGGGCTGCGGGAGCGAGATTTTTTTCATAGAGTTCCTTGAGGGTGGGTTCGAGTTCCCGGCGGATCTCTTCGATTCGTCGGGCCGCGGCTTGCGGGTCGGCCTGGAGTTCTTCCGCCTTGCGGGCAAGATCCTTCAGGGTCGCGCTCACGCCCTGCATCTCTTCACTGCGGGAGACCTCCTCGATCGTGGCCTGGAGGGATTGCGTGAACTCGTTCGTTTTCTGCGTGAGGTCGTTCCAGACGCGTGAGGCGACCTGC
>CAZTSL010000004.1:0-42315 GCA_964616915.1 uncultured bacterium | reverse complement strand
CGGCTGTTCCTTGTCGAACTCCACGGAAAACTCTGGTCCTCGGGCACAGGCTGCGAGGGCGATCACCCAGCATCCTGCAAAGAGCACGAAGATCGTTCGTTTCATGATCGCTCGCGGGACCCCCCGCTCGGGAGATGGGGAGCGCGTCATCCCTATCCCGCGCCTCCTCGAGCGCTTCGGTTTCGTTTCCAGCCCAACCGCCGCTGGCGGATGTCAGTGAGTATCTTCGTTATATCACGTTCCGATCGACCGGGCAAATCCGGACCCTCGAGGGGGTGCGGGTGCACGTCACCAAAGTTGGACTTTGGGAGGCGTATCGTGGGAAGCGTGGCGTAAATCCGGGGGCGAAGCGTGCGGGCGCTCCAACCCTGAATGCACCCGACCCACCTTCGGCGGGAGGTGAAGTTTTGATGACCCCCCCTTCGGGGGGGGGTGGTGTCTGTATGCACCCGACCCGCCTTCGGCGGGAGGTGAAGGGCACGAATCGGGACAAGGTCAGGCCCTGGAAATGGCGGAAGGAGGTTGTTTCCGGGGAGAGGGCACGAGGTGGAAGAAGGCTTTTCCCTTGAGCAGCGTCTCCTCGTACTCCGCCTCGGGGCGGGAATCGGCCACGACGGCCCCCCCCACCTGGAAGTGGAGACGCCCCCGGCGCCAGAGCGCGGTCCGGATCGCGATGTTGAGATCGACGCGACCCGAAAGGTCGATATAGCCGATCGAACCGGTATAGACCCCGCGAGGGTGGGGCTCGAGTTCGGCGATGATCTCCATCGCCCGGATCTTCGGGGCACCCGTCACCGAACCACCGGGGAAGGTGGCCGCGATCGCCGAAAAGGGGTCGATTTCGGGGCGCAGGCGGCCCCGCACCCGGGAGATGAGGTGGTGGAGCGTCGGAAAGGTATGAAGGGCAAGGCGTTCTTCGACCACGACGCTGCCGTACTCCGAGATCTTCCCGAGATCGTTGCGTTCGAGATCGACGATCATGAGGTGTTCGGCGAGTTCCTTCTCGTCGGAGCGGAGTTCTTCCTTTCGGGCGGCGTCCTGCGCCGGCGTCTCTCCCCGCGGTCTCGTCCCCTTGATCGGCTCCGTCTCGATGATCCATCCCCCCCCCTCCGGCGCGATCCGGAGAAAACGTTCCGGCGAGTTCGAGAGGATCGCATACCCCTCCCCCTGGAGGTAGGCACCGAAGGGAGCCGGGTTCTGGGCCCGGAGCCGGCTGTAGAGCGCCTGGGGTGTCTCCAGGGTGGATGCGGTGAAACGCTGCGAGAGGTTGACCTGGTAGATATCGCCTGCGGCGATGGCATCGAGTGCGCGGCGGACCGCATCGAGGTAACCCTGGCGGGTGAAACGGGCTTCGATTTCGGCGGTTTCGCAGCCGACAACGCCTTCCCTCTCGCATCCTCCCCTTTCGGAGCGCGCGAGGGCCCATTCCAGGCGCTCGAAGGGATCGGGCCGAACCCCGAAGGCATCCCCTCCCCAGGCCGTTTCGATGAGATCGATGCGCCCCGTTGCGATCTCGTGGCAGAGTACCCGATCGTAGAAGCCGATCGAGGCGTCGGGGATGCCGTCACCGTTGCGGCAATGCGCACGAAGGCGCCTTTCGAGCAGTCCCCCCACCTCGTAGCCGAAGTAGCCGCACAGCCCGCCACAGAAGGGAGGGAAGCGATCGTCCCGTTCCCAGCTCTCCCGCCGGACGCCCAGTTCCTGCCAGACACGGCGCAGGGCGGTGAAGGGATCCCCCCGCATCGTGCGAAGGACGCTTCCACGGGCATCGCGCAGGCGGATCTCCTCGCCGTGGCTTTCGAGGCGCAGAAAGGGATCGAAGGCGAGGAAGTGGAAGGCAGCCCCGTCGAGAAAGACGCTGTGAGGCAATGTGGCCAGGACGTCCCAGCCATCGAAACCGGTCCCGAGATGGCGTATGCGGGGTTCCATCGTCTCCATCCCCCTTTCCGGCTTGGGGATCTCTACGGTACGATCGGTGTCTCGTCGCGGATCTCGAATGAGCGGTTCGCTTTGGGCCCTTCCCATCCGCTGATCAGAGGGATCGGCGTTCCGCCTCGATCCGTGCGATCTCCTCCGCGATCCTTCGCGAAACCTCTGGATCGATCCCTTCGAAGAGGTCACGCGCTTTCCGGTACCAGGTGAGGGCCGCCTCGAGATTCCGCTTGCGCGTCCTGTCGAAGAGACCCCGATCGAGGATGGCGGCGTAGGCGGCGCCGAGGGTCCGGCAGGTCCAGGCGAGGTGCACGGGGTCGTCCTCGAAGAGGCGTGCGGCGCTCTCGAGGGCTTCGATCGCGGAGGTGAGGCGGCGCGTGCGCCGCCGGACGTACGCGCCATCGTCTCCCCCGCATCCTCGGGAGGGGGAGGGAGGAGGGGCGGGTTTGGTTGCCAGCGCGCTCTCGACGCTTCCGCGAGCGAAGAGGAGATGAGCCCGGAGCCGTGGCGGTGCATCCTCCGGCAGGAGGGAAAGCGCCGTCTCATATGCCCCGAGGGCGTCGGTGAGCGGGGAGGTATCCCCCCCATCGGCGGGAGGACGATGGAGGAGGAGATCTCCGAGCCGCCAGGCCAGGGCGGCTCGGAAACGTGGGAACCGCTCCGCCGGATAGAGGGGCTCGATCCTCCGGAAATGCTCGATCGCCGCTTCGAGATGCTCGCCCCTCCCCGTTTGCTGGAAACGGAGCGTTTCGATCTCTCCGAGCTGATCGTGGCATCGGGCGAAATAACTCGGATGCGCCTCGGCAGAAAAATGTCCGAGTGCGATCCGGAGATCCTCCTCGGCCCTTTCCAGTGCACTCGCCTTGGGGAAGAGGAGGGAAAGCGCCGCGGCCTCGTGGAGGCGCAGGAGCGCGTGCCGAAGGGGGGCCTTCTCCTCCGGTGTTGCGGCGAGAAGCGTCCGGAAGGCGTCGAGCGCGCTTCGTGCCCGCTGCGGGGAACCCGTTTGCCGTGCTGCCACGGAGAGGGCCACGGCAAGATGGAAGGCCGCATCCCCCCGGGCCGGTTCCTTCAGTCGCTCGACCGCCCCTTTCAGGAGGGTGGTGCCTTCCAGGGGATCCTCCGTGGGGTAGAGGAGAAGTCCCAGGTTGTAACGGGCCTCTCCCCCATGGGGATCGAGGGAGATCGCCCGCTTCCAGGCATCTTTCGCCCCCTTCCGGTCTCCGGCGGCCAGAGCGGCGCACCCTTCGTCGAACGCAGCGGTGTAGGTGGGGAGGATCTCTCCCACCTCACGAAAGGCGGAAAGGGCGCGGTCGAACGATCTGCCGAAGAAGGCGAGGTACCCCTCCTCGAAACGGTCGAATGCCGCCGTTCGCGTTCGGGGATCCCCCCCATCCTTGCGATCGAACTCACGCTTCAGGCGAGAGAGGGGGAGGGGAGGGAGCGGCCCCGGAGAGATCTTTCTTTCCTGCGCGGCAGCGAGATAGGGGGGGGGGGAGCGTCGAAACGCCTCTTCCCCTTCCCCGGCGAAAAGGATCCTCCCCCCTCCTTCCTGCGCAAGGAAGAGGAGAAACACGACGAGGAAGACGTGGTAGCGCATCCCGAGGGGCGTCAGGAGGTTTCCGCCGTGGACGCGGGGCTCGTCTCTGGTTCGAAAACCTCGAAGGAACCGAGGAACCGCTCGATCTGAGGCGCATCCTTGTGCGCCGCCGAGGTCCGGATCTGGGCCCGATAGAGTTTTCCGTTGCCGACCACCATCCGCACGGCGCAGAACTCGTCATCCGGCAGATCGATCGTGAATTCGATCCCGATATAGTCGTTGACCGAGATCGTCTTCTCCTCGAGGAGCTTGCCCCCATAGGCGGCAAGGAGTTTCTCCTTCTCCTGCGCCAGGATGTCATCGACGGTTCCCGATTCGAGGCGGCTGGAGATGTCCTGATACGCGACGAGATAGGCGAAGTCTTCGGTATCGAGGAGGTAGTTGACGATCGTCGGATCGTCCGGATCGTTGGATGCCTTGGGGGTGTCGGGGAGTTTCACGGAGAAACCGAGCTTCTTCGAGGAAACCCGCTTCCATTTCGCGCAATCCTGGCGGAAGCGGAAGGAATCGAGGAAGGCCAGACTCGTGTTCCGGCCCGCGGCGGGGGCTTTGACGAGGACCTGGTAGAAATTGCCGTTGGCCAGGAAGAGGCGGGAGTAGAGTTCTCCCCCGTCGGCGGTCCGGGCCATGTACTCCCGGCCGGGGCAGTCGTTGACCGCGATCTCCTTCGTGGAGATGACCTCGGAGCCGGGGGCGGAAGCGAGGACGGACTGCTGGGTGCTGTCGAAGAGCGCCTTGGGATCCGTTTTGAGGGGTGCCGTCACCTGGAGGAGATAGACGCTCTGCTGTGCGGAACTGGCCACCTGATAGATGTCGGTATGGATGACCGCGCCCTGGATATTCTGATCCTGGGATTTCTTCTGGGGTTCTCCCGGCATCATGATTCGATAGGAGCCATCCTCGGCCCCCACTTCCCGCCATCCGGCGAGGAGTTTCATCTTCGCATCGACGGAACTCCCGGCTTTCGTGACGTTCTCCTCGACGGAAGCGGCTTCCCCGGAGAGCGTTTCTTCGGCTTGTGAGGCGGCCTTCTGGGCCCCTTCCTTCGCATTGGCCGCGGCACCGGCGCCCGTCTCTACGACGTTGCTCGTGGTGGTCCTGGCCTCTTGCGCCGTCTCCTTGCCGAGTTCGCTCATGGCATCGGTCTTCCCCTTGACCGTGGTGCATCCTCCGAGGGTGAGCGTGACCGCGAGGATGAGCACTCCGATTTCGATCTTCATGATTCTTTCCGCCTTTCCAGGATCGAAGCGCAGGGATCATCCGTCGTCCTCCCGGCGGAGCCCGGGGGGGAACGACGAAGGGCGCTTCTGCTTTCCAGAGTCCAGAGTTTGATGGGTGCTATTTTATGCGCTGGAGCGGGGAAGTCAAGGGGGCGATTTCGAGAGGAACGTTGCGGGATGGCGAAAGAGACGATCGGGCGCCGTACGGATTCGAGTACGACGCCCAAGTGTGGGAGGGAGAGAGGGATCAATGGAAGAAGCTGATCGCGTTGAGCGAGGTGTGGGTCACGCGCAGGCGGTAGGAATCGAAGGCGTAGTCGTTGAAATCGAAGGGTTCCCCCTCCGTCAGGGCGGAAGCCCGCATCCGCCAGAGGTAGGCCTCCCCACCCGAGGGGATCGGATCGGGCACCGGACCGCCCGCCTCCTCGGGCGTGGGGAGACGGGGCAGCTCGAAGCGAACCCGATCCCCCGGCATCCGGATGATCCACATCAGGTTGTTGACGAGTTCGTTGCTCCCGGTGTCGGGGTTCTCCAGGACCTCGATCTTGAGGATCTCGGCGTCGTAGAAGGAGGGATCGGGACTCGGTGGCGAGATCTCCTCGTTCTTGGCACTCTCGAAGGTGAACACATCGTTGCTCTCCCGCATCGAGGCCGTTGGGCGGAGGAAATCGTCGAAGGTCACCGTCCCGTTGCGCTCGGCGTTGCGTTTGAGGATCACGGTCTTCTCGTTCTTGGAATTGTCGAGATCCGCGGTCGTGACCACGGCCCCGTAACGGAGATTGCTGTAGACGCCGGTGTCGTCCACCGTGGTCGTGTGAACCGTAACCGTGCCGTTCGTATCGTTGCAATTCGACTGGCCTGGATGGCAGACCGGTTCGAAATCGGTGGGGTAGAAGCGGGTTCCCTCGTCGTCGTACATCACGGGGAAGGTGACGGTCTCGAGACCATTTCCGAGGTGGTTCTTCACCTTGATCGTCATCGTTTCGATCAGCTCGTGGGTGAGACTCACGTTCTGACCGGAGAGGTCCCCCTGGACGTTGATGTTGCGCCGGATTCCCGCCTTGTCCTCGTGGATGATGCCGAGCATCCCGAAGACGAACTTCGAGAGACTCGGGGAAGAATTGAGGAGGTTGAGCATCTCCTGGGCGGTGAAGGAGCCTCCGATGGCGAAGATGTCCGTCGTTTTCGGGGGTTCGAGGATCGTGACGAAGTAATCGATCGTGGGATAGATCTGACCGGGCGGAATCGCCACGTTCTCCGGGATGTCGATCGTGACGCCGGCGATCGTGACCGTCTTGAAGTTGTTCAGGACCACCTCTGCGAAGTCGAAGGTCATCAGGCTGTCGATATCGAAGCGCTCGACGCCGAAGGCCGCGTAGAGATCGGTGGGGAGCGAGGGGAGCGTGGCACCCGTCACGTTGCCCTGGAGCTTGGCCTGCGGAATGAAGCCCCGGATGAGGGGACGCAGCGAGATCACGACATCCCCGGCCTCGGCCCCGTCGAGGGTGAAGAAGACGAAGCCCTCCGCCGCGACGGTGAGTTTGTAGGGACCCGTCAAATCGGGGTGCGAGAGGATCGCATGCCCCGCATCGTCGGTAAAGGCGATGTTGCCGGGGAAGGGGTCGTCGATGGCGTCGCCGATCATCACGAAGGCCTCCTCGATCGGGAAACCGTTTCGAGCATCGATGACGGTGACCGAGACCTGTCCCTGGAGGGGACATCCGCCCGTTCCTCCCTTCGGATCGGCGGGGGGGGCGGAGGATACGGGAACGGCGGGGAGGTCGGTCGTCACGCCTTCCGCGGTGATCGAGACGCGGATCTGGGCGGCGAACTCCTCCGTACCTGCTTGCAGGACCCGGGTGTAGGTGCCATCTCCCCGATCCTCCGTCTCCGTGACGAAGGTCCCCCCCCCCGTCTTGCCGATCGAGACGTCGAGTCCCGGCGGGAGCATCGCGCCCCGGTCGTCGCGCGGGATCGCCGTGACGGTGAGCGTGGAAAATCCGTTGTAGGGGAGGCAATCGGTGGAGAGGAGGACCTCCGATTCTGTTTCGCTCACCGAGACCTCGGCGATCACTTCGACGGAGAAACTCTGTTCATCGGCACCCGCGTCGTTTTCGGCGCGGATCGTGACATCGAAGACCCCGACCTGGTCCTCGGCGGGGATCCAGGTGACGAGCCCCTCCGTCTCCGAGATCGTCATCCCCTCCGGCCCTTCGACGAGGGTCCAGGTGATCGGTTCGGAGCCCCGGGCACCTGCCGCGTAGCGGTAGGGCCCGCCGACCACGGCCGCGGTGAGGGGGGTGGTCTCGATCATGGGAGGCTCGAGGACTTCGATGGCGAAGAACTGCGGGGAAGCGCCGCATTCGTTCTCCGCGAGGAGTTGTACATCGAAGATCCCTCCCTGCTCTGGCACCCACTCGACGAGTCCCGTTTCGGGGTCCACGGTCATCCCCTCCGGGGCCTCGACGAGACGCCAGGTGATCGGGGGGAGTCCGATCGCTTCGGCCTGATAGGTGTACATCACGCCCACCGCGCCCTCGGTGACAGGGGTCGAGACGATCTGGGGCTCACAGGCCCGGACCTCGATCTGGAAGGCCTGGGTGTCGGTGCCCAGGTCGTTTCGTGCTTCGATCTCGACATCGACGAGCGTCTGCTCGAAACCTTGGGGGGTCCATTCGACCTTCCCCGTCTCCGGATCGATCGTCATCCCCTCCGGGCCTTGGAGGAGGGACCAGGTGATCGGGGGCTGTCCGATCGCCTCGGCCTGGTACTCATAGAGACGATCGAAATAGGCGACGAGGGGAGGCTCGGAGACGATGATCGGGACAGGCTCCTTCACCATGACCGTATAGGACTGGGTATCCTCACCGAAGTCGTTCACGGCTGCGATCGTGACGGGAAAATCTCCCAAGGTATCGGGGGTCCATTCGACCTTCCCCGTCTCCGAATCGATCGTCATCCCCTCCGGGCCCTCCCGGAGCGACCAGAGGATCGGGGGGGTGCCCTCGGCCGAGGGCTCGTAGAGATAGGGGATCCCCTGAAGCGCGAGGGTCTCCGGTTCGGAGGTGATCGCGGGGGGGCGTCCCGCGACTTCGATCTCGAAGTCTTGCCGGTCACTCCCCACGTCGTTTTCCGCCTGGATCGAGACGGGATGCGTCCCGACCTGGTTCTCGGCCGGCGTCCAGAGGAGCACCCCGGTGTCGGGTTCGAGGATCATGCCCTCGGGACCGGCCAGAAGGGACCAGAGGATCGGTTCGTTTCCGGTGGCGGCCGCTTCGTAGCGGTACTCCTCCCCGACCCGGGCCGTGGTGGGCGGGGTCGAGACGATCTCGGGCGCGCCGGAGGGAAGAACCGTGATCGAAAACGCCTGTGTATCTTCCCCGAAGGCGTTTTCGACCTTGAGCGTCACGTCATGGGCATCGGCGCCCCCCTTGGAGACCTGATCGGGGGTTGGCGTCCAGGTGACGAGGCCGGTGGCGGAATCCACGGTCATCCCTTCCGGGGCGGTGAGGAGCGACCAGGTGAGCGGCTCGGTGCCTGTGGCTTCGGCATCGTAGGTATAGGTCACCCCCACGGTGGCCGTCAGGGGGGGATCGGAGACGATGACCGGAGCTTCACCGGTGGTCGTGGTCTGAACGGTTTCCTCCGTGGGTGCGGTCGTCTCGACCGTGGGTGCGGTCGTCTCGACCGTGGTCCCCCCCGAGGTGGTCATCACCGTTTCCGGTCCGGTCGTGCCCCCCGAGGTGCCCGTCACCGTTCCTGGGCTGGTCGTTGCCGCGCCCCCGGTCGTCTGGGCCACGCCGGTGGTCTGGGCGGTTGTTCTCCCCGCCGAGGTCTCGGACGTTTCTCCTCCGCCCCCGCAAGCGGAGAGTGCGGGAGCGAGGAAGAGGAGCGAAACGATCAGGCGTCTTAGGGTCATGTTCATCGGAATCTCCTTCAGGTCGGATCGGAATCGAGGCATCCTTGCTCATCTGAGGGTGCCGGGTAGGGATCCGAATGACGAACGCATGGGAGCGTGAGATGGGGCCGATCAGCCCCGATCGAGACGCGTGGCGAGTTTCCGGCAGACCTCGTCGCCGACCTCGCTGCATCGTGCCGCCCTTTCCGGACCCACCAGGTCGTAGGTCAGGATCCGCCCCTCCTGGAGGAGGTCGATGACGGCCCCTTCGATCTCGGCGGAGATCCGAAGGAGTTCGGGGTCTTCCTTCCGCTCTCCGAGCCAGGCGAGACCGTCCTTGACGGCGAGGATCATCGCCAGGGGGTTGACGCGGTCCTTTCCGGCGTGCTTGGGTGCGGAACCGTGGATCGGTTCGAACATCGCATGGGTATCGCCGATGTTTCCCCCCACGGCCATCCCCATCCCTCCCTGGAGGACGGAGGCCAGATCGGTGACGATATCCCCGAACATGTTCGTGGTCACGAGGACGTCGTAGTACTCCGGCCGGGAGATGAGCCATTGGGTGAAGGCATCGACGATCGCCGTCTCCTTCTCGATCTCGGGGTATTCCTCCCCGATCTCGAAGAAGATCTTGGCGAAGAGCTGGCACCCCTTGAGGACGTTGTCCTTGACGATGCAGGTGACCCGTTTCTTGCCGTCTGCGGGAGCACCCGATTTCTTCTTGCGGCACGTCTCGAAGGCGAAGCGGATGACGCGCTCGGCGCCCTCGCGAGTGATGACGCGGGTATCGATGGCGACCTTCTCCACGTTTCCGGGGGCGAGCACGCCGCCAACGGGGGCGTAGAGTCCCTCCGTATTCTCCCGGATGAAGACCATGTCCACGCGGCCTTCCTCCCAGACCCGCACGTTCTTCCCGTGGATCTTGTGGGGGACGGAGGGGTAGAGCTTCACGGGCCGGACGTTGGCGTAGAGGTCGAGCCGGGTCCGGTTGCCGATGACGGGGCTGTAGCCTGCCATCTTCCCGTCGGCCATGAGCACGGGCCCCTTCCCCTCGGGGGAGGGCCATCCGACGGCCCCCAGGAGGATGAGATCCGCGGCGGCGCATCGTTCCTCTGCCCCCTCCGGCCAGTCGCGGGAGCCGTGTTCGAGGTAGAAGCGTCCCCCACAGGGAATCCGCTCCCGCTCGAAGTGGACCGAACCTCTCTCCTCGATCGTGTCGAGCACCTTCTCCGCCTGGGCCATGACTTCCGGACCGGTCCCGTCGCCGGGGAGCAACACGAGGTGGTATCGCGACATCACTTTCCGCCTTTCCATGCGTGCGTGGGATCCGTAGGATCTCCTTCCCGTTCCTGGGCGAAGGGGAGGGCGTGCACCAAAGGGTGAGGTCGAGGTCCCGGGCTGCGACGGGGTGGAACCGATCCACGCCCCCCCACGAGGATATGGACGAATGGTACACACTCCCATGGAATTGTCAAGATAAGGATGGGTCGGTTGACAGCCGGGGTGGGTGCGAGTATCCTGAAGCGCGCAGAGTGGGTGGATCCGTTGCACCATCATCATGTGAAAGGGGGCGAGGCGATCATGTCGAAGAAGGAAACGATTCTGAGGAACAACCTCGAATACACGCTCTTCTCCTGGTCGAAGCAATCGGGATTGAATCCGATCAGTGTGGAGCGTGCCGAAGGGGTCTACCTCTATGACCGGGATGGGAAGCGCTACCTCGATTTCTCCTCCCAGCTCATGAATGTGAACATCGGGCATGGGAATCCGAAGGTCCGGGAGGCCGTCTCCCGCCAGATGTCGGCCTTCTCCTACGTCTATCCCGGGATGATCTCGGAGGCGCGAGGAACGCTTGCGGCCAAACTCGCATCGATTGCGCCGGGGGGACTCGAGAAGGTCTTCTTTACGCTCGGGGGCGCAGACGCCGTCGAGAATGCGATCAAGCTGGCGCGCCACTACACGGGACGCCACAAGATCATCGCACGCTACCGTTCCTACCACGGCGCCACGATCGGCGCGATTTCGGCCGGCGGAGATCCGCGCAAGCTCGAGGTCGATCAGCAGGGCGTCCCCTGGATCGTCCATGTGGAGGATCCGTACTGCTACCGCTGCCCCTGGAACAAGCGGATCGAAAGTTGCGAGCGGGAATGCGTGGCCCACATCGAACGGGTGATCCGCTTCGAGGGGCCGGAGAACGTCGCAGCGATCCTTCTCGAAGGGGAATCGGGTTCCTCGGGCTGTATCAAGTATCCCCCCGACTACTGGCGGAGGATCAAGGAGATCGCGGATCGCTACGGGATCCTCCTCATCTGCGACGAGGTGATGAGCGGCTTCGGGCGCACCGGAAAGTGGTTCGCGATCGAGCACAGCGGCGTGGCGCCCGACATGATGTGTGTGGCCAAGGGATTGACCTCGGGCTACATCCCCCTGGGGGCGCTGATCGTGACGGAAGAGATCGCCAACCGCTATGCGGATCGTCCACTCCCCCTCGGACTCACCTACTCGGCTCACCCGGTCGCCTGCGCCGCCGGGGTCGCCAACCTCGAGGTCTTCGAGGAGGAGAACCTCGTGGAGCGAGCCGCCCGGATGGGGCGCTATATCGACGCGAAGGTCGCCGAACTCGAACGGCGCCACCCCTCGATCGGGGATTTCCGCAACACCGGGATGCTCGGCTGCATCGAACTCGTGAAAAACCGGGAAACCCGGGAACCGATGGCGCCCTGGAATGCGAAGCCCGAGGAGATGGCCGTGATGAACCGGGTCGCGGCCCGGATCCGGGAACTGGGGATGTTCACCTTCGTGCGTTGGAACTGGATCTTCATCGCCCCCCCCCTCATCATCACGGAGGCGCAGATCGACGAGGGCATCGAGATCCTCTCCCAGGCGATCGCGATCGCCGACGAAGCCTGCGAAGGGTAAATCGCAGCGCAGGATCGGATCCATCCCGGGTCAAAGCCGTGCGAGTTCCTCGAGCTGGGCCCACCGCTCGTACAGGGCATCGACACGGGCACGGGCCCGCTCGAGTTCCTCGCAGCACGACCGCAGCCGCACATGGTCCCCCCGGACCGACGGATCTTCGATCATCGCCAGGAGGCGTTCCACTTCCGTCTCGGCGGCCAGGATCTTCTCCTCCATCCCGGCCAGCTCCTGCTGCTCACGATAGCTCAATCCCCCTTTCGGTTTCCGGCGGGGACGCTGCTGCGGCGGCTTCCTCTTCCTCGGCTTCGCGGAACGTGTACGCTCGCGCTCCCACTGAGCGAGCGTGGCGTAGGAGACGGCGTTCCCCTTCCCGTCGAGCGCCAGAAGCTGCGTTGCAAGCTTCTCGATCATCAGCCGGTCGTGCGTGACGAGGACGATCGCGCCGGGAAAGGCGGCCAGATTCTCCTCGAGGAGTTCGAGGGTGGGGATGTCGAGATCGTTCGTCGGTTCGTCGAGGAGCAGGAGATCCGCAGGGGTGCGCATCAAACGGGCGATCGCCACCCGTGCCCGTTCGCCGCCCGAGAGTTCCCCCACGGGAAGATCGAGCTGCTCCGGCCGGAAGAGAAAACGGGCCGCCCACGTGACGACGTGGATCTCCCGCCCCTGGAAGATCACCTGGTCCCCCTCCGGAGCCAGGGCGCGGCGCAGCGGCGCCTGCGGATCGAGACGCTCCCGGTTCTGATCGAAGTGGAGGACCCGAAGGCCAGCGGCCCGCTCGATCGTGCCCCCATCGGGCATGAGTTCGCCGGCCAGGATCCGCAGGAGGGTCGTCTTCCCCGTACCGTTGGCGCCCACGATCCCCAGCCGACTCCCCGGGCCGAGGCGAATCTCCACCCCCGCAAAGAGCGTCCGATCCCCCACCGATTTCCTCACCCCTCTGGCCACGAGGAGGCGCTTCGACCTTCGCCCCGTGGCCTCGAAGGCGATCCCGACGCCCCCTTCGTCCGCCCGACGGCGCCGGCGCATCTCCTCGAGCGCGGCGATCGTCTCTTCCGCACGGGCCTTCCGATGCTCCGCCTTCGTCGTCCTCGCCTTGGCCCCCTGCCGCAGCCAGGCGATCTCCCGGCGCACCCGGCTCGTCATCGCCTGCTCCGCCTTCTCCTGCGCCGCCACGAACTCCGCACGTTTCTCGAGGAAACGGCTGTAGCTCCCCGAGACCCGAAAAAACCCTTCCGGATAGCGACGATTGAGTTCGATGATCGCGTTCGTGGTGTTCTCGAGGAAGTAGCGGTCATGGCTCACGATGAGCGCGGCAAAGGGGGCCTTGCGCAGAAGTGCCTCGAGCCACAGAATCCCATCGAGGTCGAGGTGATTCGTCGGTTCGTCGAGGAGGAGGAGATCGGGATTCGTGACGAGCGCCCGGGCGATCGAGAGCCGCTTGCGCCACCCCCCCGAAAGGTGGAACACCGGCGTCTCGGGATCGGAGAAGCCTGCCTCTCCCAGCACGATCGAGATGCGCGTCTCCTTCTCGTGCGCCTCGAGGGGAAAACCGATCAGCGCCTCCGACAGCACCCCAGCGACATCCTGGGAATCCCCGAAGGTGTCCACCTGCGGGACGAAGGAGAGCCGCAGCCCCTTTCGCCGGAAGATCGTCCCTTCGTCCGGCGTCTCGATCCCGGCCAGCACCCGAAGCAAGGTCGATTTCCCCGCCCCGTTCGGACCGATCAGACCGATCCGCTCTCCCCCTTCGATCCCGAAGGTGAGCGCAGAGAAGAGTTGCCGCGCCCCATGGAACTTCGTGATCTCCCGGATGCTCAGCAGCGTCTCCATGAACCGACCGTCAGCGTTCGGGGAGGGCTTCCTCCGCCTCTGGTGCAGGAAGGGCAGGTTTCAGCGGCGCTTCGTCCAGATAGTGGAGAAAGGTGTTCTCCGGGGTGAGCACGACCTTGTTCTTCTCGAGAAGCGCTCGCCGGTATGCCTCCAGGCTTCGCTGGAAGGCGTAGAACTCCATGTCCTCCTGATAGGCCTCGGCGTAGATGGCGATGGCGGCGGCATCCCCTTCCCCCCGTTTCTTCTCCGCCTCGGCGTATGCCTGCGCCAGGATCACGGCCTTCTTGCGGTCCGCTTCCGCGCGGATCTTCATTGCCGCCTCCTCCCCCTCCGAGCGGTAACGCTTCGCCGCGCGTTGCCGTTCCGCCTTCATCCGGTTGAAGACGAAACGTTCGTTCTCCGGCGGAAGATCGGCACGTTTGATCCGGACATCGACGATCTCGATCCCGAAATCGCGCGTCTGGACCGTACTCTTCTTTTCCACCTCGTCCATGATCGTTCCCCGGTTCACCGAGATGATCTCGGAAAGCGTGTGCGTGCCCAGTTCCTCTCGCATGATCGAATAGACGATGTCATCGAGACGGGACTGTGCGATCGATTCGGTCCGGACCGTCCTGTAGAACTGGAGGGGGTCCACGATGCGCCACCGGGCGTAGTTGTCGACCACGAGGGTCTTCTTGTCCTTCGTGATGATCTCCCGCGGGGCCGCATCGTAGTCGAGAAGCCGCCGCTCGAAGCGAATCACACTCTGTACGAACGGAAGTTTGAAGTGAAGCCCTGGTCCCTTGATCTCCTCGATCGGTTTGCCAAGTTGGACGACGATCGCCTGCTCCGTCTGATCGACGGTATAGGCGCACATCCGCACGACGATGATTCCGACGATGATCAGGATGAGGAAAAGGTGCGATCTCTGCATGACGTGACTCCGGATGCCGTTTCAGGGGTTGAGCTTGAGGAGGGGGAAGAGGTTGCCGGCCGCCTTCGGGTCGATGATCGTCTTCTCCGACCTGGCGAGCACCTCCTCCATCGTTTCGAGATACATCCGTTTCTTCGTAACCTCCGGAGCCTTGCGATACTCCCTGAGGATCTGGAGGAAGCGGCTCGCGTCACCGCGCGCATGTTCGATCGTCCGCTGGCTGTAAGCCTCCGCTTCCTTCACGAGCCTGGCGGCATCCCCTTGCGCCTTCGGGAGGATGTCGTTCGCGTACCCCTGCGCCTCGTTGATGAGACGCTCCTTGTCCTCCTTGGCGCTCGCGACGTCCTTGAAGGCGTTGGCCACCGGTTCCGGGGGATGGACGTCCTGCAACTGGACACGGGCCACCGCAAGACCGGTCTCGTACTCGTCCATCATCGCCTGGAGGAGTTCCATCGTCTCCTGCTGAACCTCGGCACGACCGGTGGTCAACACCTCATCGATCGTCTTCTTCCCCACGATCTCGCGCATCGCGCTCTCGGCCGCATCCTTGATCGCCTGGTTCGGATCGTACACGCTGAAGAGGTAGGCGATCGGATCCTTGATCCGGTACTGGACGATGAACCAGAGGGAGATGATGTTCTCGTCGCCGGTGAGCATGTGGGCTTCCTTCTCCACCGCCTGGTATCGAGCGGGAGGCCCGACCTGTACCGTGCGAAAGCCGATCTCGATCTTGCGGATCTTCGTCACCTTCGGCTTCGTCACCGTCTCGATCGGGAAGGGGATGCGCAGATGAGGACCGGGCCCCTCGGTGCGTACGGCCTTGCCGAAGCGTTTCACGACGCCCACCTCGTCCGGAGCCACGATGTAGAACCCGGTCGAAATCCACCCCCCCAGAAGGAGGACGAGCACCACGAGGAGCACGATCCTGGAGAGACCCCCCCCCCCCCCCTTACCCTCCCCAAAACGGTGCTGGAACTTCTTGAAGAGTTCTTCCAGGGGATCGACTTCCCATTGTTCTGCCATCTCGAAGGATCTCCTCTTTCCGGCCGGA
The DNA here is from genome assembly GCA_964616915.1 of uncultured bacterium. Taxonomy (GTDB): domain Bacteria; phylum Myxococcota_A; class CAZTSL01; order CAZTSL01; family CAZTSL01; genus CAZTSL01. The sequence goes on along the minus strand of CAZTSL010000004.1, from coordinate 26,952 downwards.
ACCGCGGATACCGACAACTCCCTGCCCATGGTCCAGCCGATTCCCCAACGGCCATCGACACGCTCTCTATGCCTCGGTATGCCGGAGAACCAGAACGGTATCCAAGAGACGCCCCCCACTTCGGAAACGTTCCCCCGCCCCCTGCTCTCCAGCCGGTGTTACCTTAACACTCGGACCATGCGCTGTCAAACACGCCGCATCCCCTTGAAATCATGCTCCTTTTCTCCGCCATCCCCCACGAATCCCTCCCCCGGAACCACCGCTCGAGAAAATTTCCACCCCAAACCTTGAAAAACCACCAATTTCGTGCTACAATTCCTTCGTCGATGATAGATACGGGCGGTTAACTCAGCGGGAGAGTGCCACCTTCACACGGTGGAAGTCGCTGGTTCAAATCCAGTACCGCCCATTTCTCACCTTTCCATCCACGCCCCGCTTCCAGACGGGGGCCGGGCGCCAGACGGGGGCCGGGCGCCAGACGGGGGAGGGCCACACGGAGGCCGGAGGGATACCGAAAGCCACACGGCCGGCCCAGATCGACGGCCACACGGATCGGGGACCAGGGAGAGCAACCAGGTGGCCAGTCAGGGGCGAAGATGGGAGGCAAGACGGGGACAGGGACCACGATCGGAAATGAAACGCACCCGACAACCACGCCCCCACGAAACACGATCGAGCGTACGGCCGGCACAGATATCCCTCCCCTCTCGAGAAAGGGAAACGCCCGCCGAATCGGGCACCCGGATGCCTTCATGGGTCACCTCGGGAAATGCCTCCCGGACGATGCCCCCCATCCCCTCCCCCGTGGCGGGCTCCCCTCCACGGCGGCGAACGGGGTTCCCCGCGGAAGAACCGACGGGAATGCAGACGGGAATGCCATGGAGCGTTCCCGCCGAGGAAAACCGGTTGAGAAGGGAAAATCCTTTCCATTTCCACATGCCATTGGAATCAGGCCCTTCTTTTCCATGGATCGGATGAGTGCGTCTGCATGACGATGACGATCGCCCCTGATCGAGGGGCTTTGGAAAAACCTTCCTCCCGATCTCCATCCCTCGATGGAGATGAGAAAGATCACGTCGATTCGATGTATGGAAATGGGATTACGGAATCCGTTGTCTTTGCTCCTGTCGAATTACGCTCCATTCCCTGGGAGGAAGGTCCAAGATGCCATCCAATCTCCATGACAAGGTCATTGAAAACAACGAACAAGTCAGAAAAATCATCGCCCTCTACATTCGGCTCTTCGAGAATTACCAGGAAGCAGCGGAAGCAATCGGCGTCAACCGCGACACGATCGCCCGCTACACCGCACACCGCAGCAACATCTCCCTCTCCTCGTTCGATCGCATCGTGAAAGTCGTCCGGAAACGTTACAGCCAGGCTGAAATCGATCAATGGCTCGACGGTATCACGATCGAAGAGATCCGGAAACAGGCCAAACGAAAGAACGGAGTCCAGATGGATCATGTCATGTATGTGATCACCCCCGCAATCCGGGCCCTGCTACGTGAGTTCACGGCGTGCTTCCCGAACAAGGCGACAGCGGCCAGGAAACTCGGCATCAACCCCCGTACCTTCAAGGCCTACCTCGACGGCCAGATCAAGAGTTTCCCCCGCAACGCCTTCTGGAGAGTCGTGGTCCATCTCACGGATTCCGGTTTCACCACCGAGCACTTCTTCTCCCGCTTCGGCGCCACGACCTGGGAAGATCTGCTCATCGAAAAGGAGCATTGCGTGATCCTCCAGTCGAACAAGAAAGAATTGATCGAGGAACTGATCGGCCTCTTCCGGAAAGGAACGATTCGACAGAAAGAGATCGATCGGTCCATACGCAATGCGGCCAAACGCGTCTTCGGAAACCTCGGTGAAGCGATGCGCGTGACGATGGCTCAACTCGAGAAACGACAGATCAAGGAGATCCGCTCCTACCTCTCCGTCAAAGACTTCGAGAAAGCCATGGAGAAACTCGCCGAACTCGACCGCTACATCGCCCTCTACCGCGAAAACGAAAAGGCGATCTGGCGCGCCTCCCCCAAGGAGAAACGGCGGAACTGGCAAGAAGATGTCGAACGCTACCTCCAGCGCCGCAACGAGATGGAAGAGGAGATCAAAGAGCAGATCGAACGAAAACACCAGGCACTCTGCGCACAGATCGGACGTTTCACCGGCAGCGAAGCCACCCCCGATCCAGGAATGCTGCGCAGCTACTCCCTCGACAACTCCTACGACAAGGGGGATATCATCGAACACCCCGCCTACGGGATGGGAAAGGTACTCCGCCTCATCGGGGCCCGCAAGATGGTCGTCCAGTTCGAAAAGAAATACGGCCGCAAGATCCTCCTCATGAACAACCGCTCCCCCCGCCCCGAGTTCTGGTCCGTGGGCGTCGAAAACGCCCACCTGTAGGACGATACCTCAAATCCCAAGATACGCCTGCCGGACCTCACGGTTCTCCAGGAGCGCCCGCGCGTCGTCCTCGAGCGTAATGCGCCCCGTCTCGATCACGTAACCACGATGGGCAAGGTGAAGCGCGGCATTCGCATTCTGCTCCACGAGAAAGATCGTCGTCCCCTCCTCGTTGAGCCGCTGAATCGTCCGGAAGATCGTCTCACATACGAGAGGGGCCAGACCCAGGGAAGGCTCGTCGAGAAGCAGGATCCGGGGACGCGCCATCAATCCCCGCCCGATCGCACACATCTGCTGCTCCCCCCCGCTCAGACTCCCCGCCTGCTGCTTCGCACGCTCCGCAAGAACGGGAAAGAGTTCATAGACGTGCTCGAGATCGCGACGGACCCCCGCTTCGTCCCTCCGGAGAAAAGCACCCATCCGAAGGTTCTCGAGCACGGTCATCTCGGGAAAGAGCCGCCGCCCCTCCGGTACCATCGAGATCCCCCGCTCCACGATCTCTTCGGTCGGCGCACGGGAAATCTCCTCCCCGAAGAGCCGAATGCTGCTCTCCCCCTTCGCCCGCACCAAACCACAGATCGTATGGAGCGTCGTCGTCTTCCCCGCCCCGTTGGCCCCGATCAGGGTGACGATCTCCCCCTCCTCGACCCGAAGGTCGATGCCATGCAAAACCTCCATGCGATCATACCCCGCATGGACACGGCGCAACTCCAACGCAACCCTTTTGCCCCCTTCCTCACTCATGACGCCACCCCCTCCGAAGTTCCCAGATACGCCTCGATCACCTTCGGATCCTGGCTCACCTCCTCAGGCGCCCCCTGACTGATCAGTTGGCCGTGATCGAGCACATAGACGTAATCCGAGATGTTCATGACGAGCTTCATGTCGTGCTCGATGAGCAACACCGTGATCCCTGTACCCCGGATCTTCTCGATCAGCCGCATCAGCTCTTCCGTCTCCGCGGGGTTCATCCCCGCCGCCGGTTCATCGAGGAGCAACAGGGACGGCCTCGTGGCCAACGCACGCGCGATCTCCAGCTTGCGCTGGTTGCCATAGGAGAGATTCCCCGCCAGCTCGTTCGCATACCCCGCAAGCCCCACGAAATCGAGATACCCGAGCGAAGCCCGCGTCACCGCCGTCTCCTCCCGACGCATCGAAGGGAGCCGCAACACCGCAGAGAGCGCATCGCTCTCCGTCCGCGCATGAAGGCCGATCTTCACGTTCTCGAGCACCGTGAAATCGTGAAAGAGCCGAATGTTCTGAAAGGTCCGTGCAATCCCCCGAAAACAGATCTCGTCGGAACGCATCCCCGTGATGCTCCGAGGTTTCCCCCCCGGGGCGAAGATCACCCGTCCACTCGTCGGCGGGAAAATCCCCGTGATCCCGTTGAAGAGCGTCGTCTTTCCCGCTCCGTTGGGCCCGATCAAACTCGTCACGCTCCCCGCCGCGATCTTCATCGTGACATCCTCGACCGCGTGAACTCCACCGAAGAATTTCGAGAAATGCTCCACCGAAAGGATCGTCTCCGACCCCCCTTCCTCTTCGATTCGCCGCTCCCCCGGGACTTCCCCCTTCCCCACCAATGCGAAATGCCCCCCTTCCCCCGACAAAACCTCCTTCAACCGCGCCGCCGGATCCGCAACCCGCCCGGTGGCCCGCGATGGAATCAATCCCTGCGGACGGAAACGCATCAGCAGAATGAGGAGCAGCCCATAGACGAGAAAACTCGCCTCGGGCGGAACACGGAAGCTCCCCAAGCCAAAGAAGGGAATCGGATCCTTGAGCAGCTCACGAAGCGATATCAGAATCGCCGTACCCAGCAACACCCCACGAATACTCCCCAATCCCCCGAGCACCGCACCGCAGAGGATCAAGATCGACTGCCATACGTCGAGATCCTTGACCGCCACCGTCCCGAGCCACACGGCAAAGAGCCCGCCACCGATCCCCCCCATGAAACCACTGATCCCAAATCCGAGCATCTTGTAGAAGGAGATGTCGATCCCCACCGACCGCGCCGCCGTCTCGTCGAGACGAATCGCACTCCAGGCTCGACCCACCCGCGACAAACGAAGATGATAGGATGCCACGACCGCAAGAAGCATACAAACGAAGAGAAGAAGAAAGAAAACCCGCGTGTCGTAGTAGAGCTTCTCCCCAAAGAGCGACGGAAGTTGCTCGGCCTTGAACTTGATCCCAAACGGCCCCCCCGTCAGCCACGCCTCGTTGTAGTAGAAGAGATAGACGATCTCCGCAATCCCCAACGTCACGATCGCATAATAATCCCCCGTCAGCTTGAGCGTCGGAATCCCCCGCAACAATCCGATGAGCGCACAAATTCCTCCCGAAATCAGCAGGATCACGAGATATCCCCCCGGAAAGTGGAAAAGATACTTGCGCGCCCCCGGTCCCGAGTAATACCCCGTCCGATCCGCCGAAACATCCCACACCCACCCCGGCGCCTGATCCGATGCCTCCGCCTGCGCCGCCGCCACGCTCGACACCCCTCCCCCTTCCCCGCGATCCGCTGGATCGTTGACGGTGAGCAGCAACAGCATCGAGGTCACCACCGCACCCGTGGCCAGGAAGGTCACATACCCGAGATCGAGCAACCCCATATACCCCACCACGAGGTTGAGCCCGAGCGCCAGGATCGCATAGATCATCACGAACTCGAGGATGTTCCACCACTTGGTCGATGCCCCGCCGAGCAGGGCCTCGGGCCAGAACGCCACGAAGCCGATCCACACGAACACCCCGAGGAAAACCCAGAACGACCACCCCAGATCCCGCTGGATGCCCTCAATCCGGGAAACCACCCACGAAACGACCCGATTCTCTCGATTCTTTGCTCTTCTCATGCCCGTTTTGCCGACGCCTTCCCAAAGAGACCATATGGACGAAAGAGGATGATGAAAATCATGAGACCAAAGGCGAAGGCAAAGGAATAGCGGGAATCGATGAGGTTGCCCATCGCCTCGGTGAAACCGATCAGAAAACCGCCGAGCACCGCCCCACGAATGTCGCCGATCCCACCCAACACCGCAGCAGCGAACGCAATGACCCCCGGATAATAGCCCATCCGCGGCGAAATGTTCCCCCCGATCTGCACCGCATACATGATCCCCGCCACCGCCGCCATCGCCGAACCGATCATGAAGGTCACCGAAATCACCGTGTTGACGTTCACCCCCATCAGCGCCGCCGTCTCCTTGTCCTGCGCGCACGCCCGCATCGCCATCCCGATCTTCGTGCGCGTGACGAGAAGATAGAGGAAAAGCATCACCACCAGCGTGATCGACCACGTCGTCAAGACCTTCCCCTGCAGCGGAACCCCACCGATCGAAAAGATCCGCGCCTGGAAGAAGGCAGGAATCCCCTCCGTGCCAAACGTCCGGTAGTTGGCCGTCCACATGAGCTGAGCCAGCGTCTGCAGAAAGAGCGACATCCCAATCGCCGTGATCAGCGCGTTGAGACGCGGCGTCTGAATCAGCGCACTCGGAGGCCCCAGCTTCCCCAGACGCTCGAGCAACACGAAAAAGGCCAGAAAAAGCCCGATCCCAGCGAGCAAGCCCTCCAGGATCAGCTCCGTCCGGGGATCCACGTTCCCCCGCTCCCGCACGACGAAGAGCGCAATCGCAGTCACCCCGACGAAGATCATCCCCTGCGTCGAAAGCCAGTCGGAAACATTCTTGCGCCGCCGCAACGGAAGATAGGCCGTCCAGTCGATGAGCGCCCCCAGAACGAGACAACCGAGCATCGCCAGCAACACCGCCACGGCAAAGGAGAAGTGAAAGGAACCGACGAGGAAGAGCGCAAAGTACGTCCCCATCATGAAGATCTCACCATGGGCGAAGTTGATGAGCTGGATGATCCCGTAGACCATCGTATAACCCACGGCGATCAACGCATAGATCGATCCCAGGGTGACGGCACCCAACACCATCTCGAAGAGACGACTCGATTGTTCCATCTGGCTTACGGGATCCAAGCCAAGCTCCTCCCTGACGCTGTCATGCTCGGTAATCCAATGCCCCACTGCCACGGCATCGACGAGCAGCCTCGAAGATCGGCCGCCACACGCTCCCCCCTACACCCCACCGCTCCCACGAACGCCCCCAATCTCCCCCCAAAGCCCTGATCCCCCTTCGGAAGGAGACGAGGATCACTCGACCGTCATCTGCTTCGGCGCAGGAACGAAACGCCCATCCCGCACCGTGGCGACATGAGCACCCTTGCTGTAGCAGTCCCCCTCCGCATCGAAGTAGGTGGGACCGGTAATCCCGTGATAGGCGGTTTCCTTCGAAGTCCGGGAGGCGAACCAATCGCGGATCGCCTTGCGGTCCGTCCCCACAGCCTTGATCGCTTCGACCGCCATCCCCACGGCATCGTAGGTGAGCGCAGCCCACGTGTCGGGCGCCGTGCCGAACTTCTCCTTGAACTTCGCGAAGAACGCCTTCGCCTCCGGCGTCTCGTTCGGCGTGTTGAAGAGGAAGGGCGTCGTGATGTAGGCGCCCTCCGCGGCCTTCCCCGCGATCTTGATGAAATCGGGACTCATCAGCCCATCCCCCCCCAGGAAGAGGAGATCCTTCATCCCAAGATCCTCCCGGGCCGTCTTTGCAATGAGCGCCCCCTCGTTGTAGAGACCGGCAACGAAGATCGCCGTGACCCCCGTCCCCTTGAGCTTGCTCAAGAGCGGCTTGAAGTCCTGCGTCCGCTCCCGGATGTACGCCTCATCGACAACCACGGTCAACCCGACCTTCTTCGCCTCGGAGAGGAAGGCATCCCGCAGCCCCTTGCCATAGTCGTCGTTGTCGTAGAAGACGCCGACCTTCTCCACCCCCAGGATCTTCCTGGCATACTGCGCAAGGAAGATCCCCTGGTAGTCGTCACGGTAGAGATTCCGGAAGACCCAGGGGTAACCGGCACAGACGTTGACGTTCGTGGAACCGGGGGAGAACATCACCACCCCCTTGCGGTTGTACTCCTCCTTGGCGGCATTCGAGCAGGTGGAGTTGAAATGTCCCACGACGATCGAAATCCGTGGATCCGCAGCCAACTTCCGGGCCACGTTCGTGGCCTCTGCCGTATTCCCCTTGTCGTCCTCGATCTGGAGTTCGAGCCTGCGCCCCCCAATCCCACCGGCGGCGTTCACCTCCTCGGCCTTGAGGGTCGCCCCTCGCTTGATCATCTCCCCGAAGGCGGCCCCACTCCCCGACATCGGGCCGGCCACTGCGATCCGGATCGGACCCGCCTGCGCCTCTCCGCCCGATTCCGATCCCTTCTCTCGGTTCCCACAACCTCCAAGACTCACCGCCAATACAAAGAGACCACCCAGAAGAAAGAGGAGCCAATACCTCGAAATTTTCATCTTCTACCCTCTCGTTCATCGGTTTGCGAAGGGGAAACCTCGAGCACACGCACGTCCCGCGATCCCCTTCGCGCTAGATGGCACCGCTGGCACGCAGTTCGCCGATCTTCTCCCGATCGTAACCGAGGAGTTCCTCCAGGATCTCCTCCGTGTGTTCCCCCAGCCGGGGGGGAGGACGCCGCACCGTTCCCGGCGTCTCGGAGAGTTTTACCGGAATCCCGGTCAAGGGGAGAGTTCCGAGCGTCGGGTGCTCGACCTCGACGACCATCTCCCGGGCCCGCACCTGCGGGTGATCGAGCACCTCCCCGACACGCAGGATCGGTCCGCCGGGAACCCCCGCCTCGTCGAGCAATTCCGTCCACTCCGCACACGTCCGCCCTGCCATGATCTCCTCCAGGATCGGAACGAGACGATCACGGTTACGGACCCGGTCGGCATTCGTCGAAAAATCGGGATCCGAAGAGAGATCCTCACGACCGATCGCAGCACAGAAACGCTGCCAGAGCCGGTCGTTGCCAATCGCAAGGTTGAAATACCCGTCCGCCACCCGAAACGTCTCATAGGGCACGATCGTGGGATGACGGTTCCCCATCCTCCCCGGGGATTCCCCCGTCATGAACGCGATCGCCGCCTGGTAGGTCAGGAGCGAAACCTGAGCGTCGAGCATCGAAATGTCGATCTGTTGCCCCCGACCCGTCTTCTCCCGCGCATAGAGCGCCAGGAGGATCCCCTGCACCGCGTAGAGCCCGGCAACGAGATCCGCGATCGATACCCCGTTCTTCATCGGCGGCCCATCCGGCTCCCCCGTCAGGCTCGCAATCCCACCGAGCCCCTGAATGAGGAGGTCGTAGCCCGGCTGCCTCGAAAACCGCTCCTCCCCCGCATGCCCGAAGCCAGAGATCGAAGCATAGATCAGACGAGGATTGCGCTTGGCCACCTCCTCGTAGGAGAGACCCAGCCGCGCCATCGTTCCGGGACGGAAGTTCTCGACGAGCACGTCGCTTCGCTCGATCAGCCCCTCGATGATCGCCCGCCCCTCCCGATGCTTCAGATTGACCGTGATGCTCCGCTTGTTCCGGTTGATGCTCAGGAAGTAGGCACTCTCCCCCCCCTGGAAGGGAGGACCGAAACGACGCGTGTCGTCCCCCTGCCCCGGCGCCTCCACCTTGATCACCTCCGCCCCCATGTCGGCAAGCTGCATCGAACAGAAGGGACCGGAAAGCACACGGGAGAGGTCGAGAATTCGGATGTCGCGCAGCGGCTCCATCGGCTACGGCAACAACTTCGTGAGATCTTCGTAGGTCTCAGGACGGCGGTCCCGGTAGAACTGCCAGAGATTGCGCACCTCCACGATCATCTCGAGATCGAGGTCCGCAACCACGAGTTCGTCCTTCTCCTCACTCGCCTCCGCGATGATCTGCCCCCGAGGATCACAGAAATAGGAAGTCCCGTAGAACTTGCCGATCCCCCACGGCGCCTCGGTCCCCACCCGGTTGCTCGCACCGATGAAGTAGCCGTTGGCCACCGCATGCGCCGGCTGCTCGAGCTTCCAGAGATACTGCGAGAGCCCCGCCACCGTGGCGGATGGGTTGAAGACGATCTCCGCACCATGAAGACCGAGCACCCGCGCCCCCTCCGGAAAATGACGGTCGTAGCAGATGTACACCCCCACCTTCCCGTAGGCCGTATCGAAAACCGGGTACCCCAGATTCCCCGGCTTGAAGAAGAATTTCTCCCAGAACCCCTTGACCTGCGGAATGTGGATCTTCCGGTACTTCCCGAGATAGCGCCCATCCGCATCGATCACCGCAGCCGTGTTGTAGTAGACCCCCGCCATCTCCACCTCGTAGATCGGTACCACGAGGACCATCGAGAACTTCCTGGCATACTCCTGCATCAGCTGGATCGTGGGTCCCTCCGGAATCTTCTCCGCCGCCTGATACCACTTCTCGTCCTGCGAAGGGCAGAAGTAGGGCGTGGTGAAGACCTCCTGGAAGCAGAGGATCTGCACCCCCTGGCGGTGCGCCTCCTCGATGAAGGGGATGTGCTTCTCGATCATCGCCCGCTTGATCTCTTCCACCGTTCCCGTCTCCAGCGCGTTGGCACACTGGATCTGGCCACATTTCACGATTTGCGCCATCTCTCTCTCCCCTTGTCCGTCCCGGAGTCCCCCGAACCACCTCGAGGAAACCCCGCCATTGCGCTACGCCAGTCTTCCTACAACGGGCCACCGAACCGATCGGCCTCACGGCCATGCAACGTACCACAAAGTCGATGCCTCACAAGGCTCGAAGCTCCCTCTCCTGTCCGTTGGAACCGATGCTCGCCGGCCCTCCTGCCAGGAGATGGGCGAAGGGTACCCCACGATTCTCCATCTTGTCAAGATCCTCGACGCAGCCCGAGCCTCCAAAGCCCGGATTTCCAGTTCCACGGGCTCTACTCATAACGGCAACGAACGGCATTGTCAAGGCGGCGAACTTCCCTGCGTTGATTTTTCCCGCGAAATCTGCTTTATTGATCTCTCACGCGACTTCCAACTTCCAGGGAGCAGAGGGATGAAACGAGTGCTCTGTGCAGCGATCCACCCCGACGACGAGACCTTGGGATGCGGCGGAACCCTCCTTCGACACAAGGCCCAAGGGGACGAGATCCATTGGCTCCTCATGACGAACGTCCACGAAGGAGGAAGATGGCCGGCCGACTTCGTCGTCCGGCGGCAGCGCGAAATCGCTCAGGTGACCGAACGCTACCGTTTCGACGGCTTCCACCCCCTCGACTACCCCACCACCACGCTCGATGCGCGCCCCTTCGGCGAGATCGTCACCGCGGTGGGAAAGGTGATCGAACAGGTCCAACCCGAGGTGATCTATCTGCCCAACCGCGCCGATGTCCATACCGATCACCAGGTGACCTTCCGGGCGGTCTACAACTGCACGAAGCATTTTCGATACCCCTCGATCCGACGCGTCCTCATGTACGAAACGCTCTCCGAGACGGAATTCGCGCCAGCACTCCGGGAGAACGCATTCGTGCCGAACGTCTTCGTCGATATCTCGCCACACTTCGAGGAAAAACTCGAAATCATGCAGATCTACGCCTCCGAGGTGATGCCCCCCCCAGGACCGCGCAGCCTCGCGGCCATCGAGGCGCTCGCCCGCCTGCGGGGAAGCCGCATCGGCGCCACCTTCGCCGAAGCGTTCATGCTCCTCTTCGAGATGTCGTAATCCGCACCTTACTTTCCAGGAGACGAAACCTCACGATGAAACTTCTAGGAATCCACCACAGTGCCTCCGATCCTGCGGCGGCGCTCCTCATCGACGGCCGGGTGACCGCCTACGTCGAAGAAGAACGGCTGATCCGCCACAAACACGCCAACGGCCTCTTCCCCATCCGCTCCATCGAGTTCGTGCTCGAAGCGGGAGGAACCACGATCGAGGAGATCGACGCGATCGCGGTCGCCTGGGACTGCCGGAAATACGACGACGGCACGATCGCCCGCCATTACGAGGCGATCAACCAGACCTACCCGACGCACGAGGCCGATCTGGCATACCAGCGGAAACATCTGGCCCACTTCCGCTCCGAAAACCAGCGAAACCTCATCTACGGCAAGCTCCGCCACTACTACGGCGACCGGAACTTTCCCGAGATCCACTTCTTCGATCACCACTTCTCCCACGCCTGCACCGCCTTCTTCCCCTCCGGATTCGAACACGCCCTCGTCTTCACCGTCGATGGACGCGGCGAGGAGGTCTCGGCCGCCTGGCGGATCGGAAAAGGCTCGAAACTCGAATGCCTCCGCGAGATCAAAGTCCCCCACTCCCTCGGATGGTTCTACTCCGCCTTCACCGAATACCTCGGTTTCGACGCCTACGACGGCGAATACAAAGTCATGGGACTGGCCGCCTACGGTGAGGAAGACCCCACGCTGCGGGACAAGGTGGCCCGCCTCCTCCGCTACGACGGGAAGGGCGGCTTCGAACTCGATGTCATGACGCTCGTTCGAGGCCCCCGGCGCTACTCCTACTACTACGCCGACCACCTCGTCGAGTTCCTCGGCCGCCCCCCCCGCGCGCGCAACGAACCCCTCGAAGCCTGGCACCGCAACCTCGCCTTCGCCGTCCAACGACGCCTCGAAGAAATCGTCCAGGAGATGACCGCCTACTGGACACGCCGCACCGGTATCCGCACCCTGGCGATCTCCGGCGGGGTGGGACTCAACGTGAAGATGAACGGAAACCTCTTGACCTCCGGGCTGATCGACGACATCTTCGTCTATCCGATCTGCTCCGACTCGGGACAGGCGATCGGCGCACCGATGGCGCTCCTCTACGAACGAGGAGAACTGCAAAACGAACGACTGCGACATCTCTACTACGGACCCGGATTCTCCACCGATACGGTCGAGACGATCCTTCGGGGATGCAAGATCCGCTATAGGCGGCACCCTTCGATCGAGACACAAGTGGCCCGCCTCGTGAGCGAAGGAAAGGTCGTCGGCTGGTTCCAGGGACGCATGGAGGGGGGGCCCCGTGCCCTCGGCGCACGATCGATCCTCGCCGATCCCCGCGACGTGACCTCCCGCGATCGCGTCAACGCCGTGATCAAATACCGCGAGATGTGGCGCCCCTTCTGCCCCTCGATGACCGAGGCCGGCGCCCGCCGCTACTACCCCCGGCATACCTATGCCCCCTTCATGATCCTCACCTTCGAAGCGAACGAACGGGCCGCCCGGGAGATCCCCGCCGTCGTCCACGTCGATGGCACTTCCCGCCCCCAGATCGTCGATCCGGAGAGCAACCCCCGCTACCACCGCCTCCTCGAGGCATTCGAACGGATCACCGGGGTGCCCGTCCTCCTCAACACCTCCTTCAACGTCAAGGGAGAACCGATCGTCTGCACCCCCCAGGATGCGCTGCGCACCTTCTTCGCCACCGGTATGGATGCCCTGGCGATCGAGGATTGCCTCATCCTCAAGGAAGAAGCCCAACCGCACGAGTGAACGGAACCCGATGGCACGATGATCTCCGTATGCCTCCCCGTCCATGACGAAGCGGAAACGCTCCCCCGCCTCTACGAACGGCTGCACGCCGTTCTTGCCCCCTACGGGGCCCACGAGATCCTCTTCATCGACGATGGAAGCCGCGACGACTCCTTTGCGGTCATGCAAGCACTCCATGCCCGGGACCCCAACGTCAAGATCCTCCGGCTCTCCCGGAACTTCGGCCACCAGATCGCAATCACGGCCGGCTGCGAAGCCGCACGAGGAGACGCCGTGATCCTCATGGACGCCGACCTCCAGGATCCCCCCGAAGTGATCCCCAGATTGATCGAAAAGTGGCACGAAGGCTACGACGTCGTCTATGCCGTTCGGGAAGCGCGGGAGGGCGAATCGTGGTTCAAACTCTGGACCGCCAAGCTCTTCTACCGCTTGCTCCACCGGATGACCGGTGTCGCGATCCCACTCGACACCGGAGACTTCCGGCTCCTCAGCCGCCGCGCCCTCGACGCCCTCAACCGGATGCCGGAGGCCAACCGATTCGTGCGGGGCCTCACCTCCTGGATCGGCTTCCGTCAGACCGGGATCCCCTACCGTCGGGAACCCCGTTTCGCCGGAAAGACGAAGTTCCCCTTCCACAAGATGCTCCGCTTCGCGCTCGATGGGTTGACCGCCTTCTCCTACCTCCCCCTCCAGCTCGCCACCAACCTCGGCTTCCTCGTCTCCGGGCTGAGCGTGATCGGCATCCTCTACTTCCTCTACCTCAAGCTCATCAGCGGCAAGATCGTCCCCGGCCTTGCCGCCACCGCGATCCTCATCCTCTTCCTCGGAGGGGTCCAGCTCATCTGCCTCGGGATCATCGGGGAGTACCTCGGCCGGATCTTCGACGAGGTGAAACGCCGCCCCCTCTACTTCGTGGAGGAACGCATCGGTTTCAACGATCCCACCCCCAACCCCGAGACACGAACGAACCCAAACGCGGCCGCGGAAGCGACCAGGAAGGCATGATGTTCACCCTCCGCACGAAACGCTCCATGCTCAAGGCCCTCCTCACCAAGGACGCCCCCTTCTATATCCAGTACTACATCAACGGGCGCTGCAACCTGATGTGCAAGCAGTGCAACATCGTGGAGTCGAACGCCACAGTGAAGGAAGCCTCGATCGAGGAGGTGGAACGGATCGCCGACAATCTCGCCGCCGTGGGCGCCGGTGTCGTCCTCCTCACCGGCGGGGAACCCTTCCTGCGAAAAGATCTCCCCGAAATCGTCCGAATCTTCCTTGCACGAGGGATGAACGTACGCCTCCAGACCGCAGGGATGCGCGTCGCCACCCCAGAACGCCTCCGTGCCTGCGTCGATGCCGGAGCGCGCGACATCAACGTCTCCCTCGACTCCCTCGATCCCGTGAAGCAAGAATTCATCAACAGCGTGCCCGGCTCCTGGCATGCCGCCATCGAGACGATCGCCGAAATCTCCCGGATCTTCCCGAAACGCGATTCGATCTGTAGCTTCGGCTGCGTGATCTCCCGGCTCAACTACCGCGAGATCCCCGCGATCCTCGAGTTCGCGACCCGGATCGGATGGTACCTCTCCCTCGTGCCGGTGCACATCACCGATCCATCGCAGCCGATGGGGTTCCGGAGCTACGAACGGATCTTCACCTTTCGACCCCAGGATCTCCCCCCCCTCGACGGCGTCCTGGAGCGGCTGCGCCAGATGAAGGGAGAGGGCCACACCCTCTTCGACTCGCTCGACTTTCTCGAAAGCATGCGCGTCTTCATCGAAACGGGACGTCCTACCTGGCGCCACGAAGGGGTCTGCGACAGCCCGAACCTCTACTTCGCGGTACGCCCGAACGGCGATTTCGCAGTCTGCTGCGATCACAACCTCGAAGGGAAACCCCTCTCCCTCCTCGACCCCGACTTCCCCCGCATCTTCCGAAGCCGCGCCTTCCGCAGCCGGGTCCTCGAGACGACCCGTCGATGCCCCGGCTGCAACTACGGCAGCTACCCGGAGATGACGCTCTCGGCGCGTTCCCTCCGCGCGCTCCGGGAGCGCACCCGCCTCTTCTTCCAGGCCCGTCGCCGCGGCATCGAGCCCCTCCCCACCGAGTCGATCTTCGCGATCATCGAGGAGATCCGAGCCCGGTATCCCGAGGTCTACACGCACGCCGCGGATCCGGAGATCGCCGAAATCCTGGAGCGCTGGCAAAACCCCGCATCGCGCCGGGAACTGATCCGCGAAGACCTGGCGCGCCGCCAGGCAGAGGGACGGCTCCGGCAACGCAGGAGGAACGAAGCGTGAAAGAGGTCGATCTCGAAACGAAACACCAGATCGAAGCGGCCTTCCACGACGCATGGGCCGCCTCGATCGATCCCGGCACCCTCGCCGTCCGCGAGAATTTCGAGGCGGAAACCGCCTGCGAGAACCGCTTCGCCCTCGCCGAACTCTCCCCCGTGGCGGGCAAACGCCTCCTCGATCTCGGCTGCGGGGCCGGAGAGACCTCCGTCTATTTCGCCCTCGCCGGGGCCCGGGTCACCGCCGTCGATCTCTCGGGAGAGATGCTGCGCGTCGCCCGCAGACTTGCGGCCGCGCACGGCGTCTCCCTCGAAACGGTCCAGACCCCCGCCGAAACGCTCCCCTTTCCCGACGAATCGTTCGATTGCGTCTTTGGAAACGGCGTGCTCCACCACGTAGCGCTCCACCCCACCCTCGAGGAGGTACACCGTGTCCTCGTGCCCGGCGGGAAGGCCGTCTTCATCGAGCCGCTCCCCTACAATCCGATCATCCGGGTCTACCGCTGGATCGCACGCGCAGTGCGCACCCCGACGGAAACCCCCTTCTCCTTCCGGGAACTCCCCCGAATCCGAAAGACGTTCCGGCGGGTCGAACACCGGGAGTTCTGGTTGACGACGCTCACCCTCTTCCTCTACTTCTTCTTCGTGCGGCGCTATCATCCCTCACGGGTGCGCTACTGGAAACGGGTGATCGAGGAGGCCGAGGCGCTCGCCCCCCTCTACCGCCCCCTCAAGCGGATCGATGACCGTCTCCTGGGCGCCTTCCCCTTCCTCGGGCGTCTCTGCTGGAACACCGTCCTCGTGCTCACGAAGTGAAGATGGCACCCCGGATCCTCGTCACCGGCGCAACGGGCTTCATCGGAAGCCATCTGGCCAGGCGGCTCCTGCAGGAGCATCCCCTCGGCCCCGATGCCGAACTCGTCCTCGTCGTGCGGGATCCCACCCGCCTCTCCCCGGCGCTCCGGGAGGGTGCGCGTCTCCTCGTGGGCGATCTGCGCCAGGCAGACCGCTTTCGAGAGGAGATCGCCGAAACGACCTGGTGCTTCCACATCGCCGCAGAGGCCGACTACCGGGGGGGGAGCGCCACCGTGGAAAACAACGTGGAGAGCACGCGGATGCTCCTCGATCTCCTCGCCGAGGCACCGGGACTCGAGCGTTTCGTCTTCACGAGTTCGATCGGCGCCATCGATCGCCGCCCGAACGATCCCTGCCGCCGTCCCCTCACCGAGGACGATCCGGCCCATCCCCTCACCCCCTACGGCCGCTCGAAGTGGGCGTGCGAGGAACGGATCCGCCGCTCCCCCCTCCCCTGGAGCATCCTCCGCCCCACCTGGGTATACGGCCCGGGGATGCGCAAGACGAGCCATATCCGCACCTTCATTCGGATGGTCGCAAGACGACACCCGGTGACGAAGTTCGCCTTCCCCGGCCGCGTCTCCCTGATCCACGTCACCGACCTCGTCGATGCGCTTCTCCTCCTGGCCAAGCGGGAGGAAGCGGTAGGCCAGGTCTACTTCGCCGCGGACGGCCACCCTCGTTCCCTGGGAGAAATTTTCCGGGAGATCGGACGATACCTCGGAATCCGGGCCGGCACGATTCCCTTCCCCCGCCCCTTCATCCGGATGATGCGCGCGCTCCGCCCCCATCTCCCCTTCGCCGCGCAGAACCTCTTCAGCGACCTCCTCTCTGCTTCGAACGAGAAACTCGTCCGCCTCGGCTTCACCCCGCAGGTCCCCTTCGCGGAAGGGCTGCTCGGCACGATCCACTGGGATGCGCGCGAGGCGATGCCCCCCCAAGAGCGCAAGTGGAGTCTCGTCACCGGGGCGGGAAGCGGAATCGGCAAAGCCGTTGCCCAACGCCTCTACGCGGCCGGAGACCGGCTTCTTCTCGTCGATTGCAACGGCGAAGCCCTCGACCGGGAAGCCCGACGCCTCGAGGCACGCGCCTTCCCCCTCGATCTTGCCCGACCCGACGCTCTGGAAACCCTCCTCCAGACGATCGAGCGGGAGGGAATCGAACTCCATCGCCTCGTCAACGCCGCAGGGATCGGTATCCGGGGCACCGTGGCGGAACTCGGCTTCGAAGAACAGCAGCGGGTCATCGCGGTGAACGTCACCGCGCTCCTCTTCCTCTCCCGTTTCGCCCTCCGTCACTTCAAGGCGCACGGGAAGGGGGGAACCCTCGTCAACATCGCTTCTTCCGCGGCTTTCCAGCCCCTCCCCTTCATGGCCGTCTATGCGGCGAGCAAGGCGTTCGTCCTTTCCGCCAGCGAAGCGATCGCAGCCGAGAACCCCGACATTTGCGTCGTCACGGTCTGCCCCGCCGGCACGGATACGGGGTTCCAGGCCCGTGCCGGCGTCCGCCGCCTCCCCGGGGAGCGCCTCCTTCCCCCCGAGGCCGTGGCGGAAGCGATCTGGCGGGCGATCCGGAACAACGCTTCCACCACCCGCCTCGTCGGCGCAAATGCACGGCGCATGGCCCTCCTCTCCCGACTCCTCCCCCGAAGGCTCTCTCTTGGCCTCTGGCGGAAGCTGATGGAAAAGATGCGATAAGGTCGAGGAAGAGCGAATCTCCAATCCCCCCACCGGTATCCATTACGTTTCGTAACCTTCCCTTCCCACGCTTCACGAAAAGTAATTTTCCCCGATCGACACGATATCCCAGGAGGTGAGGAGAAACCGAATCGAGACGATTCCCTTCCCCTCCTGGCCAGCCACTCTAAATCGGTATCCTTCTTGCTTTGGATTCCCTCGGGGAAGAACGATCCTGCACCGTCGTTACATGAGGCCATGGAGATGCATCGATCGCAAACCAGCTATGGAAAGTACCGGGTACTCCTCGAGGAACTCGAACGGATCGGCCGGGTTCCCGAACTCGAACGGGCCCTCCAGAAGCGGGTGGAAAAGCATTATTCCGAGGAGATCATCGATTTTACCGAAAATTCCTTCCCTTTCCAGGAGATTTTCGAACGCTACAGGCGGGTCGGACGCCTCTTCCTCGGAAAACGGCCCGCACCCGGAGCGAAGAACCGGGAGTTCCTGATCTTGCAGCAACAGACCCTCCATGATCTTCAGGCCGAACTCGACGAGATCGTGGCACGAGAACCCACCCCTGCGCAACGACGCACGCTCTTCGAATGTCATCTTCGACTCGGCCTCCTCTGGCGGCTCTTCCGAAAGGGCGTGCTCAAACGGAAACGCTATCCCGCCGGATACGAGATCTCAGGGCAAGACGCCGACGATTCGCGGCTGATCTTCAACCTCGATCCCGTGGAGATCTGCTACTACGGGAAACGACTCGCGAGGGTGGAGGAGCCCCAAATGCTCGGAGAAGGTGCCCTCTGGGAAGTCCCACGGAGCTGTGCGATCCGGGTGCCGGAGGGGGACGACGCCCCCGAGACGCACGGCTCGGTCTGTTTCACCCTCTCCTGTACGAAACTCAAACGGGGGGATCCCGACCTCTGGCAGTTCCTCCTCCAGGAGAGTTTCATGGCATTCCTGGCGAAGCTCGAGCGTTCCAACGAGCGGATCCATGCCCTCGTCCAGGAGATGCACCGCAAGAAGATCTCGTGGGAACGCCTGATCGAGCGGGAGGTGGAGAGACCGGTCGGCGAGACGCTGCGTCAGACGCTCGAGCGATCGGTCCTCCTCCAACCCTCCACCTCGGACTTCTCCCGCAACGTCTTCCTCGGCTACCTCGAGCAGATCATGAGGGGGGTGGTCTTTCCCCCCCAGACGGCGATCATCCCCTTCGGCGCGGTCCCTTCGAGCCTTTTCGTCCTCCACCGGGGGCTTGCAGCGGTCCGCGACGAGCATGGCAACATCGTCGGATATCTCCAACCCGGCGACCTCATCGGGGAATCGATGCTCGTAGACCGACCGGCGATCGCCGAAGTCGTGGCACTCGACCGCGTGGAGGCGATCGCCTTCCCGCGGGAGGCGGTCTTTTCAAGCCCCGCTCTGCCGGACCTCTTCATGAACTGTGTCCAGGTGTTGCAGGACAAGCTCGCCGCCAGCAACTACCGTGCGGAGCGCTTCGAGGAACT
This sequence comes from uncultured bacterium, assembly GCA_964616915.1. GTDB lineage: Bacteria > Myxococcota_A > CAZTSL01 > CAZTSL01 > CAZTSL01 > CAZTSL01. The sequence continues at coordinate 7,835 of CAZTSL010000004.1, read as the reverse complement.
CCTGGAAGACCCGGTCCGGGTCAAAGCCCTGCGGGCCCGTTATCCCACCGATCCGGGGGGACTCCTCCGGACGTTGGCCCGATGGAAGCGTTCTTCCTCCTTCCCCTCGCAGGTCGCATGGACCTCATCCGATTCCTGACCGCACGCCCTTCCCTCGGGAATCTCCATTTTCTGCGGGAGGTGGTGGGATCCGTACCCCTGGAACCGAAGTTGCCGCTTCTCTCGATCGATCGAATCCCTGGTTCCTTCTTCGATACGTACCGTAGAAAGGAGGTTGTAATCTTGAAAGCAAAGAGATTCCTTTTCATCGTCGTGATCCTCCTGATTTCCGGGATCTCGAGGGTGGGGAACGCCACGCCGATCACACTCTCCTTCGGAGGTGAGGAGAGCCGCTACAGTGACAGGAACGAACCGGGGGAACCCTCGGCCGACGTTTTTGCCGGTGGCGCCCGTTTCACGCTGACGGGGGATCTGCTGGCGATCACCCTGGAGAACCTGACGGCTTCTCCGGATGGATACACGATCAGCGAGTTCTACTTCAACCTGAGCAGCCGGGTCGGCTCGATCCTCCTCGACCCGGGGCTGAACAGCGGTTCCCTCTCGATCGCGCGCAACGAGTCGGCCGATGGGATGGGAACCTACGACGTGGCGGTCGATCTCGGTGCCGGGAATGCGGGGATTGCGCCGGGGGATTCCCTCGTCGTCTTCCTTCGCGTCTCCGGAACGGGGTTGACGGAAGAGGATTTCATCGAACGCTCCAACCCGCACCCGGGGAACAACCCTCAACTGGCCGTGATGAAGTTCACGCAGGGTCCAGGGGGGGACAGTGCCTTCATCGGTGCGAATCCCCCGCAACCCGTACCGGAGCCGGCCACACTGGCCCTCTTCATCGGGGGGGGACTCCTGACCTGGGGCGCCTCGTGGAAACGGAAGCGTCTCCTCGCCAGTTCACCGGAATCTTCGACGAAAGGCAAGGAGGCTTGATCACGGAACTTCAGCGGTGACGCTTCGTGGGGAAGAGCGATGCCTGAGCGCAAAGGAGGGCATTCCCCGGGGACCGGAGCGTGGGTCGTGCGGAAGAAGTCCTTGCCGCTCCCGGAATTTTCGCGATCGATTGAATCCTCTCCCGATTTCGGGTAGGATCGGAGGGAGGACAAGGTGCGTGGGGGGAGATTCCCCTCGAGAGGAGACGAACCATCGATCGTCAGGGACGATTGCGCGGGAGCAGGCGGATTTCGCTCACCGACGGGCCCGTGGAACGGACGCTCGTGCGGCTGGCCGTTCCGATCATGTTCGGGCTCGTGTCGATCATCCTCTTCAACGTCGTCGATACCTTCTATATCGGGATGCTGGGGGCCGAGCCCCTTGCGGCGGTGAGCTTCACCTTCCCCGTCGTCTATGTCGTGATGAGCGTGGCCTTCGGCCTGGGGATCGGAACCTCTGCGGTGATCGCCCATGCGATCGGAGAAGGGGACGAGCACAGGGTACGGCGCCTGACCACGGATGGGCTGATCCTGACGCTCGGGGTGGTCCTCTCGATCGCGCTGGCGGGGCTTCTCTCGATCGAGCCCCTCTTCCGGGCGTTGGGGGCCTCGACGCGGCTTCTTCCCCTCATCCGGGACTACATGGGGATCTGGTATGGGGGAATCGGGCTCCTCGTGATCCCGATCATCGGCAACAGTGCGATCCGGGCCACGGGGGACACGAAGACGCCGAGCATCGTGATGATGACCGCAGGGGGGGTCAATGCGCTCCTCGATCCCTTTCTCATCTTCGGGATCGGTCCCTTTCCCCGGATGGAACTGAGCGGTGCCGCGCTCTCGACCGTGGCCTCCTACACGATCGCCTTTGCGGCCGCGTTCTGGATGCTCGCCAGGCGGGAAGGGATGATCGATTTCTCGATCCCCCGATTCCCGGCGATGCTCCGTTCGTGGGAGGAGATCCTGCATATCGGACTTCCGGCGGCCGGAACGAACGTGCTCGTTCCCCTCTCCAACGGGATCCTGACGCGAATCGTCTCGGGGTTCGGTGCGCCGGCGGTGGCGGCCTTCGGGGTGGGGCAGCGGGTCGAATCGTTGTCGATGATCGGGCTGATGGCCCTCTCGAGTGTCCTGACCCCCTTCGTGGGGCAGAACTGGGGGGCGGGGAAGAGAGTGCGGGTGCGGCAAGGGATCTCTGCGAGCATCCGTTTTTCCCTCTACTGGGGGGGGGGAGGCTTTCTCCTCCTGGCCCTCCTGGCGGATCCGATCGCCCGGGTCTTCACGAACGATCCAGCGGTGGCCGCGCTCATCGTCGCCTACCTTCGGATCGTGCCGGTGAGTTACGGTTTCTTCGGGATCATCCTCGTCACGAACGCGGCCTTCAACGCCCTGCGTAAGCCCTTGAAGGCCACGCTCCTCATCGTGATCCGGCTTTTCCTCCTGGCGATCCCCCTGGCATGGGTCGGCGCGCACCTGTGGGGGGAAGGGGGGGTATTCTCTGGCATCTGCGTGGCCAACCTCCTGGCAGGCGCGACAGCGTGGGGGTGGATCACCCGCCAGAGCCGCTTGGGATGACGAATCTCCACCCTCCTCATGGGGGGCAGGAGAGGCGAAGGGAGGGGGGGAAGACCCCGCGGGCCCATTGCCGCTCGAATTCCGCCAGGAAGGGGCGTGTGACCTCCCGGTCGCGGATGATGACGAGATTCTCGTCGTTGCGGCGGTCCGCATTGGCGGAGAAGTTGAAGGAGCCCGTCACGACCGTCCCTTCGTCGAGGAGGAAGACCTTGTGGTGGAAGGTCCCCGGGTTCGTGTCGATCCGGACGGGGAGCCCGGCACAGTGGAAGCGACGGAGTTCACTGTACCGGGAATAGGCCCCCCGTTTCTCGAAGATGCCCCGGACGGCAACCCCCCGCTCCGCCCGATCGAGCACCGCATCTCCGATTCCGTCGTGGGTGAAGGAGAAGGCCATGAAGCGGATCGTCCCGGCGGCGGTTTCGATCTCGGCCGCGAGGTGGGCGGCCACGTCGTCCTCGGGGCCAAAGAGGACGAAGACCTCGCTCCCTTCCACCACGACCCGCTGCAACGCGAGGGTAGAAGGAGAAGCGGGGCCGCTCATCCCCTCCCACAATTCCGTGAACTCCCGGGTAAAGATCTCCGCCACTTCCTTGGCGTCGAGGAGGACCACGTTGTTGTCGTTCCGGAACAATCCCCGCCTGGTGAGATTGAGGGAGCCGGTCCAGACCGCCTTGCCGTCGAAGACGAGAAACTTGTCGTGCATGAGGCCGGCGCGCCCATCGTCCCGGATCGCTACCCCCGCTTCTTGCAGCCGGGGGAAGAGGGGATCGGGCGCCTGGCGGTCCGCGAGGATACCGTGGACGTCATCCGTGACCCATCGGATCGTGACTCCTCGGCGGCGCGCCGCGATCAAGGCTTCCGCCACGCGGGGGAGGTCGAACTCGAACGCCGCGATATCGATCGTTTCCTGGGCCCCCTCGATCCGATCGAGGAGGAGGGAGAGGATCGCCTCGCCGGCACGTTCGTCTTCCGGATCGGTGAAGTGGACCTGCCACCATCTTCCCTCTCCTGCCTGCTCCCCGCCACGCTCCCCCCATCGGTCGCACCGGAAACCGAAACGTCCATCTCCTGCCCGGAAGCGGAAGAGGAGGAGCCCAAAGAGGGGCAAGAACCAGAGAAATCTGCGAAAGAAAGAACGACGTTTGGGGGGCATCGGGAATCCTCGGAGCACAGTTCAGCGGGTCATCCGGTGCCAACGATCTTCGCATGATCCTTCTCCGGACGCAAGGGATGGGTATCCCCAAATCCCCCTTTTCCCTCGGGCCTTTCCCCTTGGGGTACGCTCCAGGGAGTGCTTACACGACCCGTCTCATTTTTCTTGACACCTTCCGCGCTGTATGACAAGCATAGTGCGTCATCCATGCCTCGTCCTCGTGAGCACCATGATCGCAGCCTGGGGATGTCTCCAGAAAACACACCAGCGTCTGCTGCGAGTCGGGGCGGATTCATCGGCGCGATTCGTCTGTAATGCCAGCGGGGCTTCCTACGCTGGTCTTTGGAGCAGTCGGAAGGAAAGAACGCCTGTGAGTTCGGGCGATCCTGTGAGGCGATCGGCCTGTGGGACTCCATGACTTCAGTTCGATGTTCCTTGGGGAGGTCGTATGGAACCGATGACGTTCGTCGTGAATCCACGTTCCGCCAACGGCCGGACCGGCAAGCGGTGGCGTGGGATTCAGAAGCGCCTGGCTTCACGGCTCGGCAGCGCCTTCGAAGTCGTCTTCACGGCGGGACCGGGAGATGCCACCCACCTGACCCGCCAGGCGCTGCACCAGGGAAGTTCCGTCATCGTGGCCGTGGGGGGGGATGGAACGATCAACGAGGTCGTCAACGGCTTCTTCGAGGGAGCCTCCCGAATTTCACCCTCGGCCAGGCTCGGTATCCTCCCCACCGGAACGGGGAGTGACTTCATCAAGACTGCGGGGATCCCCTCCGACCTCGAAGCGGCCATCGAGATCCTCCACGCCTCCGAGGGATTCGACTGTGATCTCGGGCGGGTCACCTACACGACGATGGGAGGGGAAGAGGCCTGCCGCTACTTCATCAACATCGCGGACTTCGGGATCGGTGGCGCCGTGATCGAGCGAATCAACCGCAAATCGAAGGCGCTGGGGGGCTTCCTCTCCTACCTCTGGAACTCGATCGTGACGTTGACCCACTTCGCCCCCCCGAGGATCCGATTCCGGATCGACGATCACGCCTGGAAGGAACTCCCCCTCATGATCGGCGTCGTGGCCAATGGCCGTTTCTTCTCCGGCGGGCTCCAGGTCGCCCCGATGGCCACCCTCAACGACGGTCGATTCGATCTGATCCTGATCGAGCCCTTCGGCATGCTCGAATTCTTCAAGTACCTTCCCCGCTTCTACCTGGGAATCGGGAAACGCAATCCTTACGAGAAGATGTTCAAGGCCCACCACTTCCCGATCGAACGGCTCGAAGCCAAGAGCCGGGCCACGGTGCTGATCGACATCGATGGCGAGCAGCCGGGGCGTCTGCCCGCCCGCTTCGAGATCGTTCCTGCTGCGATTCGCCTCCTGGCTCCTTTGCCTGCCTAGCGCCATGTCCGGTTCTCTTCGGTGCGGGTTGCCTGCCATGAGCAGGGCAGAGGCGTGCAGAGCGTCGAGCTTGTCTCCCCGCGTTCGATATGGTAAGAGATGCGGGGCTGCCGGGAGGGAGTGCTCCTTTTTCCGTGGAGGATCGCATGTTCGATTTCAAGACCTATGCTACGTTCATGAAGCTCTCGCTCATCGAGCGCAAGTCGTCCCTCAAGCAGCGGACGGGGCTGGCCTTCCTCTTCTCCTTCTTTCCGATCTATGCCTTTTCGATGCATCTGGGGTTGCTCCTCGATCATCTCTTCTTTCCCGGCTTCCGGCGCCAGAAGATCGAGTCGCCGATCTTCATCTTCGGCAATCCCCGCTCCGGGACGACCTTCTTCCATCGTCTCCTCAGTCGGGACGAGGAGCATTTCGTCTTCTTCAAGACCCATGAGATGCTCACGCCCTCCCTCTCGATCCGGGCCTTCTTCCGGATGATCGGACGTCTCGACCGTCTCGTCGGGGCTCCCCTTTCCCGGAAGATCACCGAGATCGAGCGTGAGACGTTCGAGGATTTCAACCATATCCACAAGATCGGGCTCCAGGAGACGGAGGAGGATGAAGGGCTCTTCGTCTTCCTCTTCAACTCCCCCTATCTCTACCTTCTCTTCCCCTTCATGCGGGAGGTGCCGCGGCTCGAACTCTTCGATGAGCTGCCGGAAGCGCAGCGGCGGAGGATGATGGACTACTACGTCGGCTGCCTGCGCCGCCACCTCTACCACAAGGAGGCCGGAGAGAAGCGTTTCCTCTCGAAGAACCCATCGTTCGCGGGAAAGATCAACGCCGTCTACGAGCGCTTTCCCGATGCGAAGTTCATCTATCTCGTCCGTCACCCCTACGAATCGATCGGTTCCTTCGTCAGCGGCGTCTACCGCGTCTGGAGCAAGTACTTCGACATCACGCCCGATTCCCCGGAGATCCGGCAGATCGTGGACGTGCTTGCCAATCTCTACCGGCATGCGCACGAAGGGATGGCGAAACTCCCCCCCGAATCCCTGATGGTCGTCAACTACCACGAACTCGTGGCAGACCCCAAGCGGATCGTGGAGGGGGTGTACGAGCACTTCGGTCTTCCCCTTTCCCCTTCCTTCTCCCAGATGCTTGCCGAGGAGACGGAAAGGAGCCGGAAACGCAAGAGCAAGCACCGCTACCAGCTCGACGACTATGGGATCACGAAGGAGGAGATCTACGAGGCGCTCCCCGATATCTTCGAGCGGTACGGATTTGAGCGGTAGGGGCAGAGGCTTCCGAGTCACAGCGGCGCTCCTTGCTGCGCTTGCGATCGGAGGGCTTACCCTCCTGCCCCATCTCGCGACCCGGACGGCGATCGGCCGCAGATGGCTCGATCGGCTGGAAAGGAGCCTGGCCGGGAAGATACCCGGTCTCCGTTTCGAGGTGACCCGTATCTCCCTTTTTCCACCGGGGGTCGTGCTCGAAGACGTGAGGTTCGGAGCACCGGCAGAACCGCTCTTCCAGGCGCCGCGTCTGGCCCTCTCCCTCGATTGGCGTCGCCTTCCCCATCTCTCCCTCTCGGTGGTCGAAGTTTCGCGACCGGAGATCTCCATCGCCTTGTCGGAGGGGCGGATCGCAGGCCTCCCGGCATTCGGACCAGCGGCGGATGCGAGACCAACGGGGAATTTCCCTGCGATCGAGCTTTCCCTTCTGCGCGTCGAAGGCGGAACCCTCCGGGTGACCGATGCGGCTTCCGGGATGGAAGGCGTCCTCCCGATCGACCTCTACGGGACGGTTTCGTCTGGCGATCGGCAGGGAGGTCATCTTCACCTTCGGACGCAGGGGGGGGAGGTGGCCTTTGCCGGCAAACGGATCTCCGGGATTTCGCTCGACGGGACGGCCGACTTCTCGAAGGGATCGCTCCGGATCATCCTCGATCTCGAAGTCGGGGGGAACCATCTCCAGCTTTCGGCAAGGCGCCTTCCCGACGAAACGTTTTGGGCCAGGGGAGAGGGCGAGGTCGATATCGCCGCGATCGTCCAGATCTTCGACCTTCCCCTCCAGGCGACCGGTCGTCTTTCCGGCTCGTGTACCACCCCTTCCCCCCACGGCACCGCCCCCCTGGGGATCGGCTGCAAGCTCTCGAGCCGGTCGGTGAAATTCGCCGGAATCTCAGGGAAGGACGTGGAACTCTCCGCGATCGAGTTGGGCCTGCGCTACCGCGACGGAAGCCTCGACCTCGATCCGTTCCGCTTCCACGCCTTCGGGGGGGAGATCGGGGGGAAGGGGAGGTGGCCGCGGCGTGGTGCGTCCTCCCTTTCCCTTGCGCTGACCGGACTCCAACTGGCGGCGCTCTCGGAAATCCTCCCCTTTCCCGGACAGCTTTCCATGCTGGGTGAAGTCTCCGGGGAAATCGAAGGGCGGGGAGACTTCTCCTCGAATCCCCCCCATCACCTCTCGGCGAAAGCGTTCCTCGAGGTGCCCACACTCGAGATTCCACATCCTCAGGGAACACTCTCCGTGGATGATCTCGTCGTTGCCGCCAACGTCTCGAAGGACGGGGAGGGGTGGAAGATCGTGAAGGGGACGCTCGACGGCCGTGGGATCTCCGTGACATGCAGGGGAGAGGCCGCCGACCGTCTTCGTCTCTCCGGGCAATTGGACCTCTCCCATCTCGCGCCCTTCCTGCCCGTTCCTCTTCGCGGTTTCGTCGGCATCTCGGGGGGGATCTTCAACC